>JBAYJM010000008.1:0-43897 GCA_041665065.1 Candidatus Buchananbacteria bacterium | reverse complement strand
TGCCTAGAGTTAGAGAGTCATATAATTCAAATTTAAAGTTATAGTTTCCATTTAGAGGTGTAGATGAACTGTTAGAGATTCTGCCTTGATAGGTGAGTTGATTGTTGATGCCTGGGGCGGCATTTATAAAATTAAAACACATTAAAAACACAAAGCAAACCAGTGTAATTAGTAGGCTTGTGAAAATACTATTACTTTTAACTATTTTCTTGCGAAAAAAATTCATTTAGAAGTTGTTTTTTTACTCTAAATAACTCAAAAAAACTTAATTTTTAAACTATTATATTAAAAATATTAAAATTAATTTTATAAAAAATATTTTTTAGTTTATTTTTCTTTTATTGCATTTATTATAACATTTTTGAGCTAGATTCTCAAAATATAATTGTGGATAAGATTATGATTATTTTTTAATTAAAAAATAATCCTCAAATAAGATTTTTTAATGGTTTTAAAAAAATTTGTATTCTCGTTTAATTTTGTTATAATAATTTTAATTATGAAAAAAGTAATACTCACAGGAGATAGGCCAACCGGACCATTGCATTTGGGTCATTATGTTGGCTCGCTCAAAAAAAGAATAGAATTACAAAGGGAATATGACACTTATATTCTTGTTGCTGATGTGCAGGCCTTAACGGACAATGCAGAAAATCCGGAAAAAATTAGAAAAAATATTTTAGAGGTGGCATTGGATTATATGGCTGTTGGGATTGATCCTAATCAAGCAACTATCGTAATCCAATCTTTAGTGCCGGAAATAGCTGAGTTGACAGTCTATTATCTAAATCTTGTTACCCTGGCTCGTCTTCAGCGCAATCCAACAGTGAAAAATGAAATGAAGCAAAAAGGATTCGGCGCCAATGTTCCGGTCGGATTTTTGATGTATCCCATAAGTCAGGCTGCTGATATTACGGCTTTTAATGCTGATTTGGTTCCGGTGGGGGAGGATCAGATGCCGGTTATAGAGCAGACGGTCGAGATTGTCAGGGCTTTTAATAGAATATATAAGCCGGTTTTAGTTGAGCCCAAAGGATTAGTTTCGGAAGTTGGTAGATTGTCTGGAATTGATGGACAAGCTAAAATGGGAAAGAGTTTAGGAAATGCAATCTATTTATCTGATAGTCGTGATGATTTGGCAAAGAAAATAAAAAGCATGTATACGGATCCAAATCATATCAGGGTAGAAGATCCAGGGACAGTAAAGGGTAATATAGTTTTTGAATACCTCGATGCTTTTGATTATGATTTGGATGAAGTAAAAAAATTAAAATCTCAATATAAGGCTGGAGGATTAGGGGATGTTTTGGTAAAGAAAAGACTTCTTGAAGTTTTGGATAATTTTTTAAAGCCGATAAGAGAAAGGAGAGCTGAGTTTGCCAAGGATCCAGCACAAATTATGAAGATGCTTGAAGCCGGTACAAATAAGGCCAGAGAAAAAACTTCTCAGACTCTTAAAAAAGTCAAGGAAGCAATGATGCTAGATTATTTTGAATAAAATCTTAGATAAAAAATGGAGCCATTACCGGCTCTATTTTAATCGGATATAAAAAGAACTCAGTTTTTATCTGAGCTCTTTTTTAAAATATTGTTTTTTAGCTAGTTACTGGTCATGCCTTACGCATTACACATTGTAAATCATTAAACCTCAATAATCACCGGAAGTATCATGGGACGTTTCTCGGTTTTTTGGTACAAAAATTTTCCAATTTCATTTCTAATTTTATCTTTGAGATATTGATCGTCTGGAGCGTTTAATGGATTTTCATCTTTAAGCATTTTTCGTACTTTTTGTCTGGTCATCTCAATTAACTTTTTATTTTCTTTAAGATAGACAAAGCCTCTGGAAATCAAATCAGGATTATGAATTAGATTTCCTGTCTTGGCATCAATGGTTGCGATGACGACAAGCATGCCATCTTCGGCCATCATTTTTCTGTCGCGCAGAACAACATTATTGCTGTCAGTAATTCCTAGCCCATCAACAAAGACATAAGTGGCAGGAACTTTTTTGTCAGTTATTCTTCCACCTTGCTTATCAAACTCGATTATTTGTCCATTGTCAGGAACAAAAATTCTTTCCGGTCTAAAACCTTCTTCGCGAGCAAGTTTGGCCGCTTCTTTTAGCATATAATGATTGGCATAAACCGGAATAAAATAGTCCGGTTTTATCGTATGAAGCATGTGTGCGATATCTTCCCTGTTGCCATGGCCCGAAACATGGATATCCATAATGGTGCCATGAATAACATTGTCGCATTGGCGATATAAATTGTCTTTTAATCTTTGAATGGTTCTTTCGTTGCCCGGAATGATGGATGACGAAAGAATTACTGTATCAGATTTTTTAATTTTAATGTGTCGGTTGGATCCATCAATGATTCGAGACAGTACCGCATTGCCTTCGCCTTGTGCGCCAGTGCAGATAATTATCAGTTTATCATCAGGATAACTGTCGACCTGCTCAATTTTTATCAATTGGCCTTTGCCCATTTTGATGTAGCCCAATTTTTTGGCGATTTCCACATTCACTTTCATGCTGTAGCCGTCAAGAGCAATTTTTTTGCCAAGTTTTTCAGCAATGGAAAATATCCAATCGATTCTTTCAATTTGTGAAGAAAAGGTACCGACAATCACTCTTCCCGGCGCATCAGTTAAGAGTTGGGTGATATTTTTTTTCATTTCTTCGGTCGTGGCACTGTGCCTTACGTCGGTGGCTCCCAGACTTTCTAGCATTACGACAGTCGGTCTTGGTAAATCTGCGAGAAATGAATAATCCAAGATAGCTTTGCCATTACTATCCTTTTCCAGTGTCCAGTCGCCGGGATGAATGACCGTGGCAACCGGGGTTTTAATTATCAGGCCCATGGCATCCATGATTGAATGCTCGATTTGAAAAAAACCAATATCAAATTGTCCCAGGCGGATGTTTTCTTTGATGTTTTTGATACTGATGGTTTTTAGTTTATCGGCCGTGTCTTTTTTGTAGTCTTCTTGCCTGTGCTTAAGCATGGCTAAAGTTAAGTCTCGGCCTATTATGGTTGGGTTGCCTAATTTTTCCAGTAGTATTGGAGCTGCTCCGATATGGTCTAAGTGGCCATGGGAAAATATTACTCCTTTTATATTTTTTTCTTTTCCCTTTAAATATTCGGCATTGGGAATTATATAATCAATACCCGGCATATCTTCTTCGGGAAACTGGATTCCCATATCCAAAATTATAATATCTTTTTTGTACTCAAAAACGGTCATATTTCGTCCGACTTCTTCGCAGCCGCCTATGGGAATTATTTTTAAAACATCATCCGATGAATGCTTTAGGATTGGATTTTTAGCTTCGGACTTTTCCTTTGAGGTAAACCCCTTGTTTTTAGCAAAAGATTTGCCAGGCTGCTTATCGTGATATGCGCCCAATATTAAATCTTCCCCAATTTTCTGAGAGTTTTTGTTTGTTGATTGATTGTGGCTACTATTATAGTGCCGATTTGTTGATTCTGTATTCATAAATTTATACGAATGGACAATTGTGTCCATTGAGATGGATAAAAATAGTATTCTAAGCTTATCCGCTATTTATTAATTATTCTTTAATTGATTTGTTTTTGAAATGGGATTGCGCAATTTTATTATAAATCGCTTCGGTAGATTATTTTGCCTTGGGGGAGATTTGAACTCCCACTTCCTTACGGAAACTAGCCCCTGAAGCTAGCGCGTCTACCAATTCCACCACCAAGGCAGACTTTTATTTATTATTTTAAAGATTTTTTTACTTTGACGTACCACTGTGAAATGTTTGCGAACCTATCAGCTGGGCCAGATATCCCCGACACCGAAAAGCCTTTAATTTTTTTGTCTTGCGGATAAATATATGTCGGATTAAATAAAAATATCGCCGGTAATTGTTCGGACACTATTTTTTGGAATTCCCAATATTTTTGTTTTCGTTGGTCCCAATCATTTATTTTTCGCGCATCTTCCAATAGTGTGTCGACTGTTTTATTGGAAAAAATAGCTAAGTTCAATCCTGGATATTCATTTTGCGAGGAATGCCAAAAGGGGAATGCATCAGGATCTGAGCCCATGCTTTCTCCAAATAGTAGAACTTCGTATTTTCTTGGATTGATGACGTCTTGTAAAATTTTGGCTTTTTCGACAATTTGTAAGTTAGTTTTAACGCCTATTTGCGCCCAGGACTGTTTGATTAGGTTTGCTATGGCTACATTTTGCGGTTGATCAATAGTTGTCAGTGTTATTTCCAATGGCCAATTTTTTTTCTGCCTCATTTGCTCGGTAATCCCATCGTTCGTCGTGGTGGCAGTCATTTGCCAGCCGTTCTTTTCTAGGAGTTCTGCAGCAGCTTGGGGATCATAATTATATTTTTTAATATCGGGATTATCTTCTATGCCTGGAAGGGTGGGCGTATCAATAATTCGTCCGTCGCCCTTTAAGACTTCGTTTACTAATTTATTTTTATCTACGGCCATTGCTAAAGCCTGTCGGATGTAATCTGATTTTAACAGTTCATTTTTGCTTTGGTTAAAAAACAGGGCAGTGTATTGCGGCTGATGCAAATCATGATATTCTAGATTTTTATATTTTTTGAGTTCATCTTTATTCTCAGGCGATAAATATGCAATGCCATCAACATTTTTGTTTTTTAAAGCATCAATTGCGGATGCAAAATCACCGTAAAATTTAAAGATCAGTTTTTGAATGTATGGTTTTTCGCCGTAATAAAAATCATTAGGCACTAAAGTATAGGATTTAATTGCCCCGGCGGTATCTTTCTTAAGGCTATCAAATTTCCATTGGCCGGTTCCAATCGGCTTTTTATTTAGCTCTGTTAAAGAAGCATTTTCAGCCGGCACATTGTACCATAGATGCTCAGGCAGAATGCCAAAAGTCAAAAGCCCAATAAAGGGAGCGAATGGTTCTTTTAGTGTAAATTTAACTGTATAGTCATCTATTTTCTCTGCACTAATTCCTCTAAAGCTTCTGGACAGGGGGCTTTTATATTCTGGATCTTGGATTGATGCCATTGTAAATATAACGTCGTCGGCCTTAAATGGTTCTTCATCATGCCATTTAACGTCTTTTCTTAGATAAACAGTATAGACTAATTTGTCATCAGAAATTTCATATCTTTCGGCCAGATCGGGAACAAGTTGTCTATTATTGTCATATTTAAGCAAGCCGGAAAAAATCAACTTTGAAAGATCAACATCAACGTCGTTGGTTTGGGCAAGAATGGGATTAATATACCTGGGAGCTCCTACAAGTCCCTCGACATATTCTCCGCCCGGCTCTGCTATGGGAACCGTCAAGAAATTAAATGATTGTATTATTAATAAAACTAGACATAATATTAAGGCGGCGCTCAAAACTATAAATAGTCTTTTTTCTCCTTTTTTTAGAATCCGCGGCAAATATTTTAGTTGTTTGGCGGTCGGCATCTTAGCCGAATTTAAAGAACTAACAAGGTGTTTATCTAAATAACTTTGTTTTTGTAGGGATCGTAGTTTCTTGTATTTGGTAGAAAAGAGCATTTCAAAACTCTTTTTCCAAGAAGATAATAAATTCACGGTAATGTGACCGATTAATAAATTATGCCGCTATTTAGTATAGAAAATTAATAAAAGCGGTTACGAAGAAGATAATTGCTAAAACTATTGAGATTTTTACAAGTGATTTTTCGATGCCTCTTTTTGTTCGATATGCATTTCCGTCTCCGCCAAAAGCCGAGCCCAATCCTGAGCCCCTATTCTGCATCAAAATTACTATAATTAGGCCAATTGCCGAGGCAATCTGAATAAAGTCTATTATCATTATATTTTATATATGATCTAAATATTCACAAATGTATACTATCACACTTTTGATAATAAGTCAATCTATATTGGTGGCAATGGAGAGATTGATTGTGCAAATAAAGGATAATATATTGGTCCAGGCATATTTATGTGATATTATTAGTATAATAAAATGGATCAAAATAACAGCTATACAAATTGGCCTGCGGACAACAATACGGATATAATTGAAAATGAGCCGTTGAAAGATTTTGGCGTAGATTCTAGTGGGCAAAATCAAAATTCGCAATCTCCAAAATCTCCAAGGGGTGTGTGGAAATTTTTTATAATCATGCTGGTGATTATAATTTTGCTTTTGTCGGCTATTTTTGCGGTCGGCTTTTTTTATTTTAAAGAAAACAAAAATAATCCTGTTCAAAAAAATAATTTTGGCGTCATATCTTCGAGCTCTGTCTCCGTTCAGAGTCCGCAGAGAATTTTGGCTGAGAATAAAGACAGGCCAAGTCTGGGAAATTTAAATGCTCCACTGGTAATTGTTGAATTTGGTGATTTTCAATGTACCAAATCTCAGCAGGAATATACTCAAATAAGGCAAGCTGTACTTAAGAATAAAAACAATGTACTATTTATCTTTAGGAATTTTCCGGTCATTGATAATAATTCAACCATTTTAGCCAAGGCCGGTTTCTGCGCGCATGACCAAGGAAGATTTTGGCAATTTCATGACAAGCTGTATGAGAATCAGGCAGATTTAACTTCAGTTGAGACAATTAGAAATATAGCCACCGCCTCCGGAATTAATATGGAAAAATTTTCTAGTTGCTTAAAGTCAGATAGTTATAGTAAAATTCTTGAAAAAGATATAGCAGATGCCGGTGCTCTGGGAGTTATAGGCACGCCGACTTTTTTTGTAAATGGCAATAAGCTGGAGGGAATTATTTCTTCTCCTGACTGGGAAAGCATAATAAATAAATATCAAGAAATTTTAAACAAGTAATTAATTATATTTATGATTGAAATAAGAATACATGGCCGAGGAGGACAAGGCTCGGTAACAATGGCAGAACTTTTGGCGGAGGCTGTTTTTTATGATGGAAAATTTTCGCAGGCTTTCCCTAATTTTGGAGTTGAGCGACGTGGCGCACCGGTTACTGCTTATGTCAGAGTGGATGAAAAATATATCAGGTTGCGAAGCCAGGTTTATAGTCCCGATGTTGTAATTATTCAGGATTCAAGCTTAATCGGCGGGGTTGATGTTTTCGCCGGCTTAACAGATGGCGGAATGGCCGTAATTAATGTCTCAAGTGAGACGCCGGAGATTAAAGCCCCTAATAATATTAAAGTCCATACAATTGATGCTAAAAAATTGGCGCTTGAAATTATTGGCAAGCCGATTATAAATACGATTATGCTTGGAGTATTTGCCGGTATCACGGGAATAGTCAAAATGGAATCAGTTGAAAAAGTTATACGGGAAAGATTCAGCGGCGATATTGCCGAGAAAAATGTTTTGGCCGCAAAGAGGGGATTTGAACTGATAAATAATGAATAATATTTTGAGCCTGCCTGATAGGTATGGCAATTAAAGATAAAACAAATAATATATGAAAATAAAATTAACAGCTAAGCCGGGAACTTCTTCCCAGGTTAAAACCGGAAATTGGCGCGACATGTATTATCCGGAAGTAGACAAAGAAAAATGCATTGGTTGTGGAATGTGCGAACGAGTTTGTCCTGAGGGTGTGTGTTTTGCGACAGGTGAAAAAAATTCTAAGGGCAGGAATATTTATGATTGCGACTTGGATTATTGCAAGGGCTGTGGAATTTGCGCAGAAGAATGCCCTACAAAAGCGATTTTAATGAAGGAAGAGAAAAAATAAAGTATTAAAGTCAAGAAAGGGTTTATTTTTGTTAAAATATTTTTATTTAACTTAAA
Source organism: Candidatus Buchananbacteria bacterium (assembly GCA_041665065.1). Classification (GTDB taxonomy): domain Bacteria; phylum Patescibacteriota; class Patescibacteriia; order 2-01-FULL-39-33; family 2-01-FULL-39-33; genus JBAYJM01. The sequence goes on along the minus strand of JBAYJM010000008.1, from coordinate 36,151 downwards.
TGTTTATGATCGTAAAAACTAGGATATCCAACAAGATGTCAATGAAGGTAAAGCTTTTCATGGGCGTTCTTATACTCATGTTATTTGCCGTAGGCACGTTTGCTATTATTTCTTTTAATGATGCCAATCAAATTAATAGCATTCCAAGAGAAATTTCTTTTCAAAAAAGCCTTCTTAATTCTCCGGCGGTGTTGTCAATAAAAACCGATCAAATGGAATCGTTTCAAGATTTGACCATAAAATTGGACAGTTCTTTAAAAATTAATAACTCATTAGAATTGTCTTATGTGTATTTGGGACAAAATGGAGAAAACCCTAAGCTTATTTGCTATAATCTTCCATATCCGCGGATGAATTTTTGCGACCAGATTTTTGCGACCGATCAAACTAAAGGCGAAATTAAAGCCACATTGCCAGCCATTGATAAGGGGCAAATGGTAATTGGTTTTAAGGGAGACAAAACAGTTACTATAAATTTAAATTACGACCATCCTTTTAGTTCGAAAAATATAGCATCATCAAGCTGTCCTCTTGGTGCCAATCTTCATACGGCTGATGAATGTCATAAATACGGAGAAGATCCATTGCAAGATTTATATGTTTATAGGGCGACTTCTTCAACTACGACAACTAAGCCAGCAGTGATTATTGTTCATGGCGGAGGATGGTTTATGAGCAGTTATGAGCAGAATGGGTCAACTATTGTTTCTCAATCAAATACAAGTTGGGATCCTATTGCAAGATCTCTTGCAGATTCGGGAATTGTGGTTTTTGCTGTAAATTATCGTTTGGTTCAAATAAAAGGAATATATAACTCTTTTATTCCAGATTTTAATAATAAAGCTGATCAATGGACAAATAGCGCAATTCCTATCTGGAAACCATTATTACGAATTGCTACAAAAAATTTTATTAAACATAACGGTGATAATTTGTTTAATGCAATGAGTTCTTTTTTGGGTGGGATTCATGATAATCATGGAATTCCTGAGCAAGTTGCTGATGTCAATAATGCACTTAAATGGATAAAGGATAACTCAGCCAATTATGGCGTAGATACTAAAAAAATCTGCATTATGGGCGAATCTGCGGGTGGATATTTTACATCATATTTTGGATCGATCGGAAGTTCGCTTAATGGCTTGCCGATAAAGTGCGCAGTTGATTTTTATGGACCAACAGATTTACCCAAGACATTTACCAGTCCAGAAATTAATACTTGGGTTGATACTTTTTTGGTAAAAATGGTAGGCTTTGTTTATGACAATGATTATGGCATCATAAATGAAAAAATTCAAAAAACATTTATTGGAAAGGCATTATCAAATAACATATTGTTTTATAGGCTTATTTCGCCTTATTACCTTTTAAATAATATAACCGGAGGTTCTTCTCCAATGTTTATTATTCATGGCACATCTGATCGTCTTGTTAGTCGCAATGAATCATTTGAATTTTTTAAGCGCCTCAATCAGATTCGTAAAAGCAGTAACAGTGTTATGGCCTCAGTTAGTAATAGAATAAACATAGCAACTTCAACGCCAAAAACAGATTGTATTAAGGTTGGTAATGATTATTTGAATATTGTAGCTTTTGCGAATCATTTTAACATTAATGAGTTATATCTTGATGATGGCGGAGATCAAATAATATTGGACGAAAAACAATCATGGTGCAGGGCAAATCAATTCATTAGAAAAAATCTAGGAATGCCTTTAACTGATTCATGTCTGGATAGTTGTAATTAGATCAGAAAATAATTCATGCAATTAATAATGAAAATTTAAATATGAGAAAAATATTAGAAGGCAGTCGAGCGATTGCTGAAACAATAAATAATATTGGAATTGATGTTGTCTCAGCCTATCCAATAACTCCGCAAACGCATATTGTAGAAGAGTTGGCAAAAATCAAGGCTGATGGGGAAGGGAACTTTGAATATGTCAGGGCGGAAAGTGAGTTTGCCGCCGCATCAATTGTCCAGGGTGCTCAGGCCACTGGCGTCAGGACTTATACTGCAACATCGTCGCAGGGATTATTACTGATGACAGAAGTGGTTTTTTGTATTGCCGGCATGAGATTGCCAGTAGTAATGACTGATGCCAACAGGGCGATTTCTGCTCCGATTAATATTTGGAATGATCAGCAGGATGTTATGGTAGTTCGGGATTCCGGCTGGATTATGGTTTTTGGCGAGACAGTACAGGAAGTTTGTGATTTGCATATCTTGGCATATAAAGTTGGAGAACAATTAGAGTTGCCGGTGATGGTAAATTTGGACGGCTTTGTTTTGACTCATGTTGTTGAGCCGGTTGAAATTGAAGACAAAGAAAAAATTAAAAAATATCTGCCGGCATATACCCCGGGGGAGTATCTTGATGTAAAAAATCCTTTGACGTTTGGAGCATTCGCCACGCCCGCCCATTATATGGAAATACGGCAAGAGTTGCATGATGATTTAGTGGCCTCAAAAAAAGTTATCGCACATGAAATGAAAGAATTCAAAAAAGTTTTTGGCAGGGAATTAAATTTGATTGAATATTATGGCGACAAGGACGCTGATACTGTAATTGTTGCTATCGGATCTGTGCTTGGAACAATTAAGGAGGCGGTTGATGAATTGCAAAATAACAAAAAGAAAGTTGGAGTTTTAAAAATTGTGTCTTTCAGGCCTTTTCCAGATGAAGAAGTTGCTGAAATTTTGTCTAAAGTAAAAAATATTGCAGTGATAGATAAGGCGCTATCACTTGGACAAGAGGGTGTAATTGCTACAGAAATAAAAAGAGCTTTAAGCGGTCAGAAAAGCAATGTTATTAGTTATATTTTAGGGCTTGGCGGACGAGATATTACCAAGGATATGATTAAGCATGTTTATGAAGATGCTAAAAAGACAAAAGAAAAAGTTGTTTTTGTTGGAAAATAAATTTTTTGGATAAATTATAAATGAAGGTGCATAAGCGTTAGTATTAATAAAAAATAGCCATTTTAAGGGCTATTTTTTACTTGGCTATTGACAAAATTATCAAAATATTATATAAAGTTATGTGGTATTAATTCAGTACTTTGCCAAAATAAGGTTATTTTGCTTATACGTCTTAGATTATAATTATTATCTTACAATCTAAGACGTATAAGCAAACCCCGGGTAGCTAACAGGAGATATGGCCATGGTGGTAATGACGTTAAAAAATGGGGACGTGGTGGAAGCCCACGAGTTCCTGAAGCCGGACGAGGACGAGGGGCATTTCCTACAGGGTCCCGACCTAATTCGTCGGGCCGAAGAACTCACCCAGCTTGGTGAGCCGGCCGGGCGTGGAGAGTTGTGGGAGATTATGGAAAGGCAGCAGGAGATTCCGGAGAAATTGCGGGGGTTCAGGCTTGTCCCGACGGCGGCGAACCGAGGCGAATGTCATCGCTTCTGGGATCTTGAGGTCATGGCGTGGGCGACCAGCAATCCCGATCCCTGGAATGGCCCGGAAACGATTGCCAGGCCTTCTCGAGATGGGGAGGGCAACATGGTTTTGACCCCCTCTCCGACGGGCGGTGAATGGACTCCCGGGTGGACCCAGGAGAAGTACGATCTCAATGATGGTGGCCCGACCTTCCCCGCAACCAGGACGCGGATATTGATGGTTCGTCGCTGCGACGTCGCCACCACCGCGAGTACGACGGAGGTCTAGATAGACAGACCTCAAACACTATCGTGGCCCCCAAGTTAACCAGTTTTTACGGTTGACTTGGGGGTCGTTTTAATTTAAAAAAAATAAATCAAATTAAAGCATTAATAAATATTTTAAAAAAGACTAAATAGTCGAAAATTTGGCAGAAATGTATTTAAATGTTAAAATACGGTTCAGAATTAAATTATCATAATATATGGAAAATAAACATTACAAAGCACCATTATCGCATCAAGTAAATCCTGGCCATAGCGCCTGCGCAGGCTGTGGGATGATTATGGCTGCAAGACTACTTCTAGATGCGGCTGGTCCAAATACAATTGTTACAAACGCTACAGGTTGCAGTGAAGTAACAACTACGCAATATCCAATGACAGTTTTTAAAATGCCCTGGATTCATAGCTTGTTTGAAAATTCCTCATCAATCGCCTCAGGTATTTTAGCCGCATTAAAAGTAAAAGGCCTTGCTGACGAGACAAATATTATTGCCATCGGTGGAGATGGTGCGACTTTTGATATCGGCCTTGGACTCATATCAGGCATGTGGGAGAGAGGGGAAAATATATTATATGTTTGTTATGACAATGAGGCTTATCAAAATACCGGTTATCAATCAAGCGGTTCAACGCCACTAGATGCTAATACCACAACGACTCCTCCCGGTAAACAATCTTATGGCAGTCAGCAAGCCAAAAAAGATATGATCCAAATCGCTTTGGCGCATCACTTGCCTTATGTTGCGACCGCAACAATGGGCTATCCCTTGGATTTAACCGCTAAAGTTAAAAAAGCTTTATCAATCAAGGGTCCGAAATATTTACAAATATATACTTCCTGTGTTCCTGGCTGGGGCATCGAACCCAAGGATTCTTTAAATGTCGCCAGAGCCGCAATCCAGTCGGGGTTTTATCCGATTGTCGAATATATAAACGGCGAACTCAGTTCCAAAATGAAAATTACAAAAAAAATTCCCGTTGAAGACTTTTTAAAAATGCAAAAAAGATTCAAACACCTATTCACCTCCGAAAACAGTAAAAAAGAAATTGCTAAAATTCAGGAAATTTGCGATAATAACATTAAGAAATTCGTATTAACGGATTAAAAAACAGAAAGGGGGTGATCACATGTTTTTAATGCAAGCGGCTACTATTCCTTCTAACTTGCCAAACAATATTGATATGAGCAGCTTTGGCGGTTCTGCCTTGGGATCAATGTTTGCTGTCTTTGGAATCTTCATTTTGATTTTGGTCATCATTAGTATTATTATTTGCGTTCTTAGTTTGATGGACATTTATCATTGGGGAATGACTGACAAGGCGGCCTTTGACAGGGTTGGAGAAAGCAAGAAAAAATGGTTTATGAATTTGGTTTTGATGCCTATTATCGCCGGTGTTATAATGATCATTCCTTTTATCGGCTGGGTTATTGGAGCAATTATTTACATTTATTTCTTGGTCATGGTTTTGGTTTATTTCTTTGCAACAAGAAAAAAAGTTGGAACTGGAGCTTAATAAATTCCTAAAAGCAGTCCGCCACGGCGGACTGCTTTTAAAATGTTTTCAATTTAATGCGTAAAAATTTGTATAATTGTTGAGTATTAAAATATACTATATATTTTGCTCACATCTTGGTTTGATGGATATAATATTTCCTGTTTTTCTATCGCAAGTTATGGTATTACCATCTCGATCATTAATTACAAAAATGGGAGACCCATTTTTTTGGGTATCTTCAGGCCATAAATAGTATGGACCCTCATGACCCTTTTGTGGCAAAGAACGAAAAATTGCGCTTAGTGTTTGTTGATCGGTTGGGGTCGTTTCTCGGTTGCCATCACTAGAAATATCTTCACCTTCAATTGGTTTTAGGGGTTGTCTTTCCATGTTCATATAATTAAAATTAGTTGTTTTCTAGCTGAAAAATTTCTTCCGCTCGCTTTAAAAGATCAGGAAAAATGTAGTAACCTTTTATAGAAAAAGAATCATCAGTTTTTTCTGTTCTATCTTGTGTTACTACGAGCACATAATTTGGAATATTGGTTCTGTATACCGTACCAAAGTGATTTGAATTTTTTATTGTCATTGCTGTTTTGTCCATAATTTCATCACCCTGTATTCTTCCCTTACCAAGACTGACATTTCGAAAATATGCTTGGTAATCGGGATCTAATGGATCCAATTCTTCTGCTTCTAGTGCAGACTTAAGTAAATTCAAGTCTGATTCTTTTAGTTTTGAAATGATTCTAAAGTCAATGGTGGCATTTGGTCCAATCTCGCCGTCTATTTTAGGATTTTCGTCAACGCGACCATTTAATTGTTGGGGCGTTAATATTTTTTTGGTATGTTCACCTTGTATTATGTTTCCACCCCTAACCTGAGCCTCTGAAAAACATGGGCGATAACGATAATCAGGCTCTGCCGCGGGATCTTCTTGTAGGTTAGTTGCTATCCCAATATCAACGGCTGACAAGGCTAACCAGGTTCCCATTCTCTCCGTGGCTCTAGCATTTGAAAGGGTATCAAGATATGCTTGCTGACATGCCTCTGCCTTGTAATCGCCTTGTTCATCAATAAGTTCTAGTTGGCTTTTATTGATTTGTTCTGATAATCGTGCTAGTTCACATCTATTGGACGGATCGACATCAAATCTCTCAGTTATATTTTGTATAATCGTGGTTAAAATGACTTGCGAGATGTTATTTTTCTTAGCAATTTCTGGGCTTCTAGTATCTGGATTAAACATATTTTTAAGTTTAATTTTTTAAATTGATATTTAAATAGATAATTTTAGAGCTTATATTGTTAAGTATAATAGTTTATAAAATTTTATCAAGTAATTAATTTCTTAGTTTATTTGTTATTTGCCTTGACCTGGCTGGGTTTTTACTTTATAATGAATGTTAATTTGAAAATCTCATCTAACCTAAAAATAATTATTTTAGTTAAAAATTATGCCCGGAGTCATTTCTATTAAAGGATCAAAGGTCAATAATCTTAAAAACATCAGTATTGATATACCGAAAGACAAGCTGATTGTCATTACTGGATTGTCCGGTTCCGGTAAATCATCGCTGGCATTTGACACTATTTATGCCGAAGGACAAAGGCGTTATGCTGAGAGTTTGTCATCTTATGCCAAGCAGTTTTTGGACTTGATGGACAAGCCGGATGTTGAAAGCATAGAAGGTTTGACTCCGACAATTGCCATTGATCAAAAATCATCTTCAGTCAATCCGCGGTCGACTGTTGGGACAGTAACGGAAATTTATGATTACCTTAGGCTTCTTTATGCTAAGGTTGGAAAAGTGCATTGCTCCAAATGCGGAAGAGAAGTGACCAAACAAACTGCGGATCAAATTTTGGATCAGATAATTAAATTGCCGATAGATTCTGAAATTCAAATATTGGCGCCCATCATAATAAATAAAAAAGGCGCTCACAGCAAGCAAATCGATGCCATTATAAGAAGTAATTATGAAATATTTAGAATTGACGGCAGTTTTTATGATGCAAGTGAAATCAAAAAGGTAAATTTGGACAGAGATAAAAACCACACAATTGAAATATTAATTGACAAGTTAAAAATCTCACAAGAGATTTCTGATAAAAATAAAAATGATATCAGCTATCAGCGGTTGGTGAAAGCGGTAAATATTGCGCTTGATCTGGGAGATGGCTTTATAAATATCTATTTGAAAGAAGAGGATAAAAATATCAATTTCAATTTGTACTACGTTTGTCATTTTTGCGGGGTTAGCTTGTCAGAAATAGAGCCAAGAAGTTTTTCTTTTAATTCGCCATTCGGCGCTTGTCCGGCTTGCAAGGGATTGGGAATTAAATTAGTTCCGAATCCTGATTTAATTATTCCCAACAAAAGATTGACCTTGGCCGAAGGTGCCATCAGGCCTTGGGCCAGAAATTTTGCATCGCAAAGTTCTAATTTTAAATTATTAGAAGCGGTGGCCAAGGAAAATAATTTTTCCACCAATGTGCCAGTAAACGAATTGCCCCAGAGCGCTTTGGACTTGATTATTTATGGTTCCGGTGATCAGTATTATGATGTTGACGGACAGCAAGTTCAATTTGAAGGCTTGATTAATTTTCTTGATGAAAAATACAAGGAATCAAAATCCGAATATTTGCAAAAAACCTTGGAAGAGTATATGCGAGTCTCAACTTGCCCGACCTGCAAGGGAACAAGGTTAAGGCCGGAAAGCTTAGCAGTTACCGTCAACGGTTTAAATATTTCTCAATTGACAAATTTGGACGTGGACAAGGCGGTAGAATTTATTTGCGAATTAAATAAGCAATGGCAGGGAACTAAGGAAGGAAAAATTTCCAAGCAAATAATCCGCGAGGTAAATAAAAAACTTCTATATTTGCAAAATGTGGGGCTGAATTATCTGGCTCTGTCACGGAGCGCTAATACGCTTGCCGGCGGAGAGGCGCAGAGAATTCGATTGGCAACACAAATAGGCTCAGGACTTGAATCAATCACTTATGTTCTTGATGAGCCATCAATCGGCTTGCATGCCAGGGATACTGAAAAGCTGATAACGACCTTAAAAAATCTCAGGGACAAAGGAAATACCGTAATTGTTGTTGAACATGACGAACAGCTTATGAGAGACTCTGATTATTTAATCGATATCGGCCCTGGCGCTGGCGTTATGGGCGGTGAGGTAATTTTTGAAGGCACATTTGATCAAATTATAAAAGATAAAAAATCAGTTACCGGCCAATATTTGTCAGGAAAAAAATCAGTTCCATTGCCAGCCAAATTCAGAGAGGGCAGCGGAAAATTTTTAGAAATCATCGGCGCAACAGAATTTAATTTAAAAAATATTGATGTAAAAATTCCTCTTGGGAAATTGGTTGTTATTTCAGGGGTGTCGGGATCTGGCAAATCAACTTTAATGTCTGAAATTTTGGCGAAAGCTTTGTCGTCTAAATTCTACAGAACAAAAGATTTACCCGGCAAGCACAGAGAAATAAAGGGCATGGATAATTTGGACAAGGTAATAAATATTGATCAGTCGCCGATTGGCAGAACGCCTCGTTCTAATCCGGCAACTTACACCGGAGTCTTCACTTATATCCGTGATTTATATGCGTCTCTTCCGGAGAGCAAGATGCGTGGATTTAAATTAGGCCACTTCAGTTTTAATGTTAAGGGCGGCGGAAGATGCGAAACTTGCGGTGGTGACGGATATGTAAAAATAGAAATGCAATTTCTTCCTGATGTTTATGTTGAGTGCGAGGAGTGCCACGGGCGAAGATATAACAAAGAAGCTTTGGAGATTTTTTATAAAGGATTATTAAATGAAGGAATGGGAAAAAATATTGCTGATGTGCTGGATATGACTGTGGCAGAGGCAAAGAAATTTTTTGAAGGCAATTCCCAGATAGTCGATAAGTTAAATATTTTAGATGAAGTCGGTTTGGGTTATTTGCGTTTGGGACAGTCAGCTACAACACTATCTGGCGGTGAAGCGCAAAGAGTAAAATTGGCGACTGAGTTATCAAGACGGCCGACTGGGAAAACGCTGTATATTTTAGATGAGCCGACTACGGGCCTTCATTTTGACGACGTGAAAAGATTGCTTCAAGTTTTAAATAAATTAGTTGATAAGGAAAATTCAGTTTTAATAATTGAGCATAATTTGGATGTTATTAAATCCGCTGATTGGGTAGTTGATTTAGGGCCAGAAGGTGGAGACAGGGGTGGTTATGTTGTTGCCGAAGGTACGCCGGCTGATATAATGAAGGCAAAAAATAGTTATACCGGGCAGTATCTGAAAAAATTATTAAAATAAAAAGCCTTTTGACTACTTACATTAACCTGCTATACTAAATCGACATTAAAGTCGATTTTTTTATCTTAATTAATTATTAATATATACTCTTTAAAATATAATAAATTAAAACAAATTTATGATTAAATTAACTCAATTTAAGCTAGTTATGTTGCTAGCTATAATATTTACATCAGTCAGTTTTTTAGTTGGTGGTTTTGCTTTAGCTCAAACCCCAGGATTAAATGCAATAATAACAAATCCAGACGATTCTCAGGGTAGTTGGTATAAGCAAAACTATTCACCGATACCTTTGACTAGAGGATATGCGCCATTGCCGGTATTTTTTGAAGGCTGGCAATCGACTGTGAGAGAAAATATAGTTGATTATGAATGGAACTTTGGCGATAGCAATGCATATTCTGGAAATCCAAATACATTGCGTGGTTTTAACGGCGCGCATGTTTATGAAAAGCCGGGAACATATACCGCTACTTTAACGGTTAGAAATGCATCAGGCGGATCTGATTCATCACAGATCACTATTACAGTCTTACCAAGAGACGGAAAAACTTATTATATAGATTCTTCAATCGGTAATGATAATTATACCGGATTAAGCTCAACTGTCAGCGGTAATTCCGGTCCTTGGAGAACAGCCACCAAAGCTTTTAGTATGGTCAACAAATCTTTCTATAAAAAGGGCGATGAGATATTGTTTAAGCGCGGACAAGCTTTTGAGCAAAGCGGAAATTTTCGTATGGGAGAAAATGGGGGAGGCTATGGATATCTATTTAGCGCATATGGTACGGGCGCAAAGCCATTTATTCAATATACAGGAGCTCAAGGAGGACCATTTTTAAGCGCGCTGAGCAAATACGGGTATATCGGTTTTGTAGATTTAGCTTTTAATTTTGAATCTCCACACAGGAAACCAGATGGAGGTGCAATTTTTTCTTCTTTGGTTAGTCTTGTTGGAAGGGGAAAGAACTTTCTATTTTTAAGAGATGAAAGTTATGAAGTTGGAAATTCATTTTTTGGATTTAATACGGTTGATGATGCTGTAAGACCACTTAATATTTTTATGGTCGATACAAAAATTGCCAATCCCAAAACTCACAGTTATAGCAGTGTACAAATCGGGGGAGCGATGAGCAAATTAGCAATTATAAATTCAACTCTTGATCAGTCGGGTGATCACGGTGCATATTTATTTTCAGTAGATAAGGGGGTGATTTCTGGCAATACTTTTAGTCGGCAGGCTTTTGGCAGGACAGCCCTTCGAATTGTCGGTCGTGATCCCAATAATCCTACAAACAATGTTCAAATTTCTGATAATAAATTTTTAGGCTGGATTGATCCTGTTTCGAAGGCGGGCGCGACTACTCCTCACAATGGCGGAGGCAAACGATATAATTTCAGTTTAGTGGAATTGGCTCCTAACAAGCCATCTGATCAATTTATAAAAGACGTTGTCTTTGAGAGAAATATTTTAGCGAATGCAGAAAATTTATTAACTGTAGCAAATGCTGAAAATGTGATAATAAGAAATAATCTTTTTGTATCGCCAAGCGATGTGCAGACATTTGCCAGTTTAAAAATCGGCCATGATTCATGGGAAAAAAGGCCGTCAAAAAATATCAAAATAATTGGAAACACCTTTGCCTTTACAAAAAATGGTGCAGGATCAAGATTTATATCACCGATAATTGGAATTAATAATTATAAGGGTGCGACTGTCAATGGCCAATCCCAGCATGAAAATATTCAAATTTTCAATAATATTTTTTATATTCCAGCACAAAAACAATCAAAGGCAATTTCCATTGTCGGCGGTAGCCAAGCTTTAGTTGATGCTGTAAATAGTGATTATAATTTATTTAGTATGCCTTCAACTCCCGGCGGATTGAATTTTCAAATTATGGAAAATGGCGCTTATAAAGGATATACTCTGAGCAACTGGTCGTCTAAAACTGGTAATGATACTCATAGTATTTCAACAAATAATCCTGGCTTTGTAGCTTTGCCTGACTTATCAGGACTCACTCCTGGCGAACCGACAAGTCAGTCGGCTTCAGTTACAGAAGCGCAAAATTTTATTTCTGCTTTGCAATTATCTGCAAATAGTCCGGCAATTGATAAGGGGATGACCTTAACTAATCTTTTACATTATGATTTTTTAAATAATACGAGGCCTAAAGGAAATGGATTTGATATTGGTGCCTTTGAAAGCGGTTATGCCGGCACAGTTACGCCACCGCCACCAATTATTCCAACCACCACTCCGACACAAATTAACGCCAAGGCGGATTTAACTTGGAATGGAAGTGCTTTAAGTCTAAAAATTAATCCAGGAAATTTTAGCGGAATATTTTTAGGAATTACAAATCAATCACAGATAGCATCAATCGGAGTAAGGCATTTCTATACAACCGGCGGAGAGCCTTGGAGCCAGATTGAAACAGCTTCTTACGCAGGTCAGCCAGTGACCATAATTTTAAATAAAATAAGAGCCGGCCAGCTTCGCGCCAATCTTGTTGCTATTGATAAAAATGGGCAAGAGCATTTTGCAAATATAGATAGGTGGACTGTTACACTTAATGGCAATCCTATTTCGGCTGTGGGAGGGGTATATGAAGCCAAACTTTCTGTAATAATTCCTCAGGCCATGTCACAGGCAGAATTTAATTGGAATGGAAATCAGTTGGGATTGAAAATAAATATTGGCACTAAATCCATAGGCAATTATTTTATCGGCGTAAACAGTACTAGCGATATTTCGCAAATTGGCTTGCATCATTTTTATTTAAGCGGAACAAGTCCCTGGGATTTTAAAGAATCATTTTCTTTCAATGGAGCGTGGCCATTTAATTCGATTATTTCGCAATATCGAAGCGGAATTTTAAGAGCAAATATTGTTGCCATTGATAAAAATGGGCAAGAGCACTTCGCGAACTTGGATAATTGGCAAGCTTTATTTAATGGAAGCTTGATCAATAAAAGCGGAGGAATTTTTCAATTTAATATTAAATAATTGTCAAAATAAAAAGCCTGCGATGACCGGTGTCAGGCAGGCTCAAAGACGAATTCCTCTAAATCGTCTTTTGTTAGTGTGAAAGATGTAGAGCATCACTCGTCCGTCCTCAATGGTGAGCTTTGCCCAACCGGCTCCTGGTCCCCAGGCTAAACCGGGAACTGGCAGATCAATTCCCCAGACCGAGGGGATCATCTGGATCTTATACCGCGAAAAAATCCGATGAAGAGCCGGCCTGAAGAGCTTAAGTAGGTTCATTAGCCAGCGCGCATGCACATGGCCGGTCAGTGTTACAATCAGGCGATCTCGGTGTTCGTCAAGTATCGACTGAAGTTGAGGAGACAATAGAGTTGATGGTTCATGTACCGCCAGAATGAACTTTCGGTCATGGTTTGCTACGTTAGCCAGTTGATTTTTTACGAAATCCAACTGAATTGCCAGCTCGCTCCTGAGGAGTTGGAGTCTTTCTCTGGATTTCTTTTCCTCCCTTTTTCCTTTCCCAAAACGAATTGATCGTTTGTAGTCAAAGAAAAATGGTTCGGAGCTGAGCCAGATCAGATTTACTTCTTCCGTTAACGACGTAATACCGTAAAGTGGCCCATAAATTTCACGGTATTTGGTAAGACTGTCTTGTAAATAGCCATTTCCCCAGCGGGTAAAAGACGACAGATGCCATCCTTTATCATGGTTACCTGGAACAAGGAAAAATTCCAGGCCATTGAATACATCCTTAAGGATCTGCAAGGCTCCACGAGCCTCATCCGCGGCGTGTTTTGTTTTTAATCCAGTGTCCTTATGCGATCCATGAGTTCGGTCGCCAAGGTCAATCCCGGCGGCATAGGGGCCGTGTTCGGCAGCCTCTCTCAATGTTTCCTTAATGTGAATGGCGGCCCCCTGTTCGCAACGTCTTGCAAACTTAGGAAATAAGCCACCAAACCACTTCAGGATCCACGTTGCCTCCGCCATTTGTCCGCTAATGGAGTAATGCATGTCGGCAATAATCAAAAATTCGTGCTTCATGCAAACCTCCTTTGATGGCTGTTTTGTTGTCCACCTTTTAATCCACATAGGCTGATACTAATAGTATATTATCATTGATCATTATTAAATTGTCAAAAAGTCTCGGAGAAAATGTTGAAAATATTTGTTTTTTGTGTTAATTTTAAACCATTAATATTTAAATGCAATATGGCTACTTATAAAGAGTTTTTAGCGTCGGGAGGCGAAAAAAAATGGCAGGATTATTGGGAAGATAAGAAATTGCATGTTGCTGATGAGGATAATTCTCCAAAGCCTAAATTCTATGCCTTAATTGAATTTCCATATCCATCAAGCGAAGGTTTGCATGTTGGTCATCCCAGGAGTAATACCGCCATGGATATTATTGCGCGAAAGAGGCGAATGGAAGGTTTTAATGTTTTATATCCAATTGGTTGGGACGCTTTTGGCTTACCTACTGAAAACTATGCGATTAAAACGGGAGTGCATCCTAGAATTGTAACAGAAAAAAACATCAGTAACTTTAAGCGTCAGCTTAAAGCAATTGGTTTTTCGTTTGATTGGAGTAGAGAAATAAACACAACTGATCCGAAATATTATAAATGGACGCAGTGGATTTTTTTACAACTATTTAAGCATGGTTTGGCATATAAAACTGAAATGGCAATTAATTTTTGTACGTCATGTAAAGTTGGTTTGGCCAATGAAGAGGTGGTTAATGGAAAATGTGAACGTTGTGGTAGTGAGGTGATTAAAAAAACCAAGAAGCAATGGATGTTAAAAATTACAAAATATGCCGACAGGTTGGAAAAAGATTTAGACGAAGTAAATTATTTGGAAAAAATAAAGACTCAGCAAAAGAATTGGATTGGCAGAAGTGAGGGAGCTGAGGTGTATTTTAAGGTTAAAAATTCAGAATTAAAAATCGAAGTTTATACAACCCGTCCAGACACTCTTTTTGGAGCAACCTATATGGTCTTAGCTCCCGAACATAAACTCATAGAAGATTTAAAAGATAAGATCGAAAATTGGAAAGAGGTGAACACATATATTGTTCAGGCAAAAAATAAATCTGACATGGAAAGAACCGAACTCGCTAAAGAAAAAACAGGCGTTGAGTTAAAAGGTATTAAGTCCATAAACCCCGTTAATGGAAAAGAAATTCCAATATGGATTTCTGATTATGTTTTGGCCTCTTATGGAACGGGTGCAATTATGGCTGTGCCTGCTCATGATGAAAGAGATTGGGAGTTTGCTAAAAAATTCGGTTTGGAAATTATCGATGTAATAATGCCGGTTGAAGGTGAAAAGCATGAGAATGAAGAAACTCGAAAAAGTATTTCTGCTGTGGTTCAGAGAAAAAGAGACGGTAAATTTTTATTTGTAAACTGGAAAAAATTCGGTTGGACGGCTCCAGTGATAGGCGGCATTGATGATGGTGAAACGCCAGAGCAGGCCGCTGAGAGAGAAGTTTTAGAGGAGACCGGATATAGGGTTAAGGTGAAGGAAAAAATCGGCGGAGAAATTGAAATGCATTTTTTTGCAGACAACAAAAATGTTTGGCGCGAGAGATTTGATCAGCCGGTTCTTTTGGAGTTGATTGATGAAAACCCAGAACAAATCAACCAAGAAGAAAGTGATAAATTAGAAACGGTTTGGTTGTCGGAAAAAGAAGCGATTGAAAAAAATACTTACGACTATAATATCATAGGGTTAAAAAGATATCTAAAAGGTAACTATGCGTTTACTGATATTGAAAGTGGCAAGATGATTAACTCTGATTTTTCAATTTCAGACGATCAATATAATAAAACTTTAGGATTATTAAATGAGTTAAATAAAATTAAGGTAGAAGCAGACAAAAAAAAGGTTAAATTTTGGCTTTTGGGGAGTCTGGGTTGCGCATTTTATATTGGATTAATATATCGCGAATTTCATGATCTTGACTTAATTATTAAAACGGAAGAGGACAAAGAAAAACTTATTGGAATTCTACATCTATTGGGCTATAAAAAAATTGGTGAAAGAATTTTAGATACTGATCTGGTTATTGAAACCTTTGAAAATAGCAAAGGAATAAAGATCGACCTAGGTATAAATAAATATCGTTTTGGATTAACTGACTTAGATTTTAGTGAAAAAGAACTGGCTTTAAACGGAGTTAATATATTAGTTATATCAAAAAAATATATTTTAAATTTCAAAAAAAATAGAGATGGCGTTAATGATGCGATGGATATTAAATATTTAAATAATGAGATTGACTTAAAATTTTTAAACGGCCTTAAGCCATCTGAGGCTATTGGTAAAATGACTGCTTGGCTGGAAGAAAATGGCCATGGCAAAAAAGCTGTTAATTATAAATTACGCGATTGGGTTTTTTCAAGACAAAGATATTGGGGAGAGCCGATTCCAATAATTGAATGTGAAAAATGCGGATTCGTGCCACTAGAAGAAAAAGATCTGCCTTTGGAATTGCCGGAGATAAAAGAATTTCAGGCCAGTGAAGACGGTCAGTCGCCATTAGCAAAATTAGATAGTTGGGTAAATGTAAAATGTCCCAAATGCGGAGGCTCGGCAAAAAGAGAAACAGACACTATGCCTCAGTGGGCAGGATCCTCATGGTATTTTTTAAGATATATAGATCCAAATAATAACAAAAAATTAGCTGATAGAAAAAAGTTGGATTACTGGACGCCGGTTGATTGGTACAATGGTGGAATGGAACATACAACCTTGCATTTGTTGTATTCCAGATTCTGGCACAAGTTTTTATTTGATATTGGAATCGCGCCGACTTCAGAGCCCTATGCAAAAAGAACGTCCCAAGGCATGATTTTGGGCGAGAGCGGTGAAAAAATGTCAAAATCCAAAGGCAATGTAGTTAATCCTGATGAGGTTGTAAAGGAATACGGCGCAGACACCCTAAGGATCTATGAAATGTTCATGGGACCATTTGATCAGACAATACCTTGGGATACAAAAGGAGTTGTTGGTGTTAAGAGATTTTTGGAAAAAGTTTGGAATATTTTTGAATTTGCAAATAATAAAGATGATGATGCCAGTCTTATTATTTTACTCAATAAGACAATAAAGAAGGTTGGTGAAGATATTGAAGCGATGAGATTTAATACGGCGATTTCCGCAATGATGATTTTGATAAATAAAATGGCGTCTTTGGCTGTCATTCCTGCGGAAGCAGGAATCTCGTCGCATAAACATGAGATCCCAGATCGGGTCTGGGATGACAAGAAAAAAAATAGCTTTGAAAATTTATTAAAAATCTTGTCACCATTTGCGCCACATATGGCAGAAGAACTTTGGAACAAATTGGGAAATAAAAAAAGTATATTTAAAGAAGCTTGGCCGGTTTATGACGAAAGTAAAATACAGGATGAGCGGGTAGAGGTCGTGGTTCAGATAAATGGCAAAGTTAGAGCGAAGCTAAGTTTGCCGACTGGAATTTCAGAAGCTGAGGCTGTACAGTTGGCCAAGGAAAATACAAACATTGCTAAATACTTGGAAAATATAGAGATAAAAAAGACAATTTTTGTTCCCAATAGGTTAATTAGCTTCGTAATTTAATTTATCTAAAATAGCTATAATTTGAATACTTCACACACGTGTGAAGTATTCATTGTTTTTAGCCGGTTTTTGGTAGGATTGTTCTATGGGGGGCGGCTTTTTTTATTGCTATAATTTTGTTATAATTTATTAATGAAAACGGTAATTTGTGACAATTTATGGCAGGAGAAATGGGATGAGTTCCTTTTGCAAAATTCGCCTAACGGCGGTTTTTTGCAATCTTGGGCGTGGGGAGAATTCCAAAATGAATTGGGCAAAAAGATTTATAGGATCGCTGTAATAGATGATTCTGAAAATATAAAAATTCTCTCACAATTAATAACTTATAATTTACCATTCGGCAAGAAATATTTTTATGTCCCACGAGGGCCGGTTGCGCAAGATGTAGCCTCGCAGGAATTTAAGATTTTAATAAAAGAAATAAAAAGAATCGCTTTTAAAAAAGGCGCGATTTTTGTCAGGATTGATCCGCCATTATTAGATGGTCAGGAAACAAAAAATATTTTAAAAAATTTGGGATTAAATTTTGTTGGAGAAGTTGAACCGAAAAGCACTTTGATACTTAATTTAAAAAATAATGACAATGAAATTTTAGCTGGGTTCAAATCCAAAACCCGTTATAATATTAAAGTAGCGCAAAAAAATAATATAACAATAGAAGAGGGCAAGGAGTATTTTGAAGATTTTTGGAATTTGATGCAAAAAACTGCTAAGCGTGACAAAATCAAAATTCATTCAAAAAAACATTATCAAAAAATGGTTGATATTCTGTCAAAAGAAAAAATATTGAAATTAATGGTGGCAAAATTCGAGGACAAAGTCATCGCCGCAAATTTAAATATTATTTTTGGCAAGTGGTGCGTATATCTCCATGGCTCTTCGGATTACGATTTTAGGGATAAGATGGCAACCTATCTTTTGCAGTGGGAATCTATTCTTCTGGCAAAATCAAGATGGTGCGATTATTATGATTTTGGCGGAGCAAGCGAAACTAAATGGGCGGGGATAACTAGATTTAAAAGAGGATTTGTGCCTGAAGGAGAATTTACTGTTCACATTGGCGCCTTTGATATTCCTATAAATGGGTTTTGGTATTTAATGTATAAAATTTTAAAAAGAAAAAGATTTAAATAATTATGCACGGAAAAATAGAAGGAATTGTAAGTTCGTTTATTCCCAGTCACATGAGAAGGCAAGTCAGGGAGTTATTCGCTTCGACAATTATTTTGAATTTTGCAATGGCAATGGTAACTATTTTTGAGCCGATTTTTTTATTTTTATTTTTTTCAGAAAAATTTAACATTACAACGTCGCTTTCTTATGTGTTGATTTTTTACTTAGCGGTTTACATTCCTTATTTGTTTTGTGTTTCATTCGGAGCGGGGTTTGCAAAGAAATTTGGTTATGAATATGGCATTACGCTGGGGACAATTTTTGCTGCACTTTTTTATTTTGCATTATTTGCCATGAATACCAGTGTTTGGTTTATTTTACCGGCAGTTATAATTGATATATTATGGAAAATATTTTATTGGCCCGCATACCATGCTAATTTTGCAAAGTTTTCCGTTGATGGAGAGCAGGGCAGGGAAATTGGGAATATGGTTGTTTTTGAGGCATTAGTTTATGTGATTGGTCCTATTATTGGTGGATTGGTTGTAAAATTTATGGGTTTTAAGGCACTGTTTATTCTGTCGGCGATTATTATGATACTTTCAAATGTACCAATGCTTTTAACAAAAGAAAAGGAAATTTCGGGCACTTTTTCATATAAAGATGCTTTTAAAAGATTATTTGCAAAAAAGAATCTTAAAAGAACAATTTCTATTTTAGGTTATGGCGAAGAATTAATAGTTTTGGTAATTTGGCCGATATTTATGTTTGTCGTTGTCAAAGATTTCTTGGAGCTCGGTGTTATAACGGCAATTGCCACTTTTATTACAACCGCCATGTTTTTGTATATTGGAAAATTGGCAGATAAATCTAACCCCAATTATGTTTTAAGATTTGGGGCAGTCTTATATTTTTTTGGCTGGATTTTTAGGATATTTGCAAAAGGAATTTGGGGGGTTTTTGCAATTGATACATATTCTCGAATAACTAAGCAATCAGTAGCCGTGCCAATGCTTGCACAAATCTATAAAAAAGCGCGTCATACTTCAGTAATGGAAGGGGTTGTTTATTTTGAAATGGCGCTGGTTGTAGGTAAAATTATCGCAATTGTTTTGTCTTTGATTTTGATAATGATTTTTGGCGCCTCATGGAATGCGATATTTATTTTAGGCGGGCTCATGAGTTTATTATATATCTTTTTTAAAATATGAATTTAACAAAAATAAAGGAAGTTTGCGCAAAAGCAGGGATTGTTCCATCAAAAATCCTGGGACAGAATTTTTTAGTTGATGAAAATGTTGTTAATAAGATTATTTCTGAGGCTAATATTGAAAACACAGAAACAATTTTGGAGGTTGGTCCGGGCGTTGGCGTGCTAACTGGTGAAATTTTAAAACGAGCTCAAAAAGTCATAGCCGTAGAGCTTGATATAAAAGTCTTGAATTTTTTAAGGGCAGAATTTTTTAATGAAAAAAACTTGCAATTGGTAGAGAAAAATATTTTAAAAGCTAATCGTCTAGAGTTGGGTTTTGAAAATTTCAGATACAAAATTATTTCCAATTTGCCGTATAATATTACTTCAAAATTTTTGCGTTTATTTTTAGAGCAAGAGCCAAGGCCTTATGAAATGATTTTGATGGTTCAAAAAGAAGTGGCTCAGAGGATAGTTGCTAAAGTGGGGGAGATGAGCCTGCTATCATTGTCTTGCCAGTTTTACGCCGAGCCGGAATTATTGTTTATTGTAAATAAAAAGAGTTTTTGGCCGGAACCAAAAATCGATTCAGCAGTAATCAGGCTCAAATTGAAAGAAAATGTTGATAAAAACCAGGCTGAAGGAATGTTTAGGGTAGCAAGAATGGGTTTTTCATCAAGACGAAAACAACTTCACAATAATTTGTCCGCAGGCCTTAAAATTACCAGCGAGGAGGCAAAAACAGTTATAAAGAGCTTAGGCTTTGATGAAAAAATTAGGGCGCAGGATTTAAGCGTCAAAAATTGGATTGGGCTGGCGGAAGCATTAAAGCATTAGATCAATTACTTCTTTTTTATAATCACTTTGTGTTCTAATATATAGTTGTTTTTTATTTTTTGTGATATAATTTAAGTAAATTATTTATCCACAACTCATGGAAGGTGGCAGTCCAAAAAGGTTTAATAGTTCTTCTGAATTTGATCCAAAAACATACGATGAATTAAATCATAATGATGGCTCCGGCAATGAGAAAAGATCAAAAAAAGAAAAAATAAATACAATCGCAATCGTTTTGGTCGGCATCTTGGCGGTTTTTTTGGGTTTTTATGAGGTGGTAAACGGAATTTCCAATCCGTTTTTTTTTATAAAAGACGATATTTCCAATTCAAATGCAAGCACCTCCCTTGTTGCAACTGATTTAAATAATACTGACACAGATAGCGACGGTATTTCAGATTACAATGAAATTTATATTTATAAGACAAGCCCATATTTGGAAGATAGTGATGGCGATGGAATTAAAGATAATGATGAAATAAAAAATGGCACTGATGCCAATTGTCCTCAGGGCCAGAAATGTGCGGGGCTTTTTAACATTGGCAGTTCTACCAGCAGTACAGTACCGGTTTTTAGCGCCCTGCCCGATTCTGCTTCTAAATCTATTGATCCTGCGACTTTGAGGCAACTTTTAATCAGTGGCGGTATGAGTTTGGAGGATGTAAATGCCCTAACTGATAATGAAATTTTGCAATTATACCAGCAGTCAATGTCAGATGAAACACTTACCCCCGATCAGCTTTCGAGCATGGTTGGAGACGGTGCTAGCTCAACTGAGGGTTATATGGTTCCATCTACTATTGATATATCCGGATTGCAGATTAAAACCCTAGATGATTTAAAAAAATTGTCAGGAGCTCAAATAAAGGCTCTGATGATAAAAAATGGCGCTTCCGAGGAAATGCTTAATCAGATTTCCGAAGATGAAATAAAACAATTGTTGTTGGAAAAATTGTCCGCCAGTCAGTAGATATATAGACATATGAAGTATAAATTTGGAACAAATTTAAAAATATTTAAAATACTTTTACTTATTTCTTTGGTTTTTATTGTTCTTGGTTTTTCTTCCATGACTCAAGCCGGTATAGGCAGTACACCAGAAGAGGAAGCACAAACAAAAGCTCATGAAAAAAGTGATATGGATGCTCAAATGGAAGTTGCTAAATGCAAGGAAATTGAGGTACCTATCTGCGACATGTTTGATTGTACTGAAGCTGTCAGGGCGATTACCAATTTGAAAAAGTGCATGGAAGAATCCGAAAAGCAAAATACAGAAATTATAAACGAACAGGCTTGGAAAAGGCTTAAATCTGAAGTTGATCGGGATGAGCTAAAAATAAGGAAAAGAGAAGCCATTGCCGGCGCCTTCAAATCTTCTTTAAGCATTTTTTCCAAAACTTTGGCCAGGGATACTGCCACCTGGATTGCATCGGGCGGTAAGGGACAAAAGCCATTATTTATTACAGAGGGTTGGGGAGCGTATTTACAGGATACGGCTGATAAGGCCTTGGGCGATTTTTTGGATCAAATCGGGCAGATGTATGGACAAGATTTATGTCGCCCCTCATTAAATGTCAGGCTTGTTATTGAAGCCAGTATTAAGGATGGCGGTCGAGTGCCTCAGGTTAGGTGTTCATTCTCTACCATGATGACAAATTGGAATTCGGCAGTTAAAAGGGCGGATTTTTCTATTCAATATACTAATTCTTTTCAGGCTGGAGAAAATGATATTTCCACGTATCTGCTGTTGGGCGATAAAAAACTGACTTATGTTAATGACAAAATTAAAGCTGCCGAGGACGAAGCGGCGGCTAATAACGGATTTAAGGACTTGAAAGATTTGGCCGGAAAGGTACTGACCCCTGGAACAACTGTTAGGGAAATGCTTCATGTTTCTCCAAATGTAGATCCGGGCGAGGCCCAAAAGAAAGACAGTATATGGACGGCAACTAAGTGGGACTTTATCGAGACATTTATAAATACGTTAATGTCTCAATTGTTGAAAAATTTGCAAAGTGGATTATTTTCAGATAAGGGTAATGATTCCGGTGGTGGAGGTTTTGCGTTGCCGGATTTATCCGGTTTGCTAAATCCATTGGCGTCTCCATATTCGGAAGGCGCAACGCAGGCAGAGCAGAGATTTTCCAAACTTCAGGATTATACATTTAAGGAGGTTGGCGCATTTGATGTTTTAACCAAATTATCGCAATGTTCTGATGAAAATCAATCAAATCCCGCCGCTACTGAGTGTGTTATTGACCAAAAACTACTTTCTGCAATCAAGGACAAAAAACAGCTCTACCAGATTTTAGATGGATCCGGCGGTTCATCCGGGAATCTTGGCATTGGATCAAGGCTGTTTGCTCCTGCTTTGGGTGCAACAGGTAATTTGGAAAATGAAATTCCTTTGAGGTCGATTATTATACTTAGAAAATATCGAATTGTTCCTGTGGGCTGGGAAATTGCAGCCAGGATTGCAAATTCTGAACAAAAAAATTATACACTAAAGGATATTGCAGGAAAATATGACGATCCTTCAGATTTAGATAAAAGATTCAAGGGCTTGGTTGATCCTTACTGGACGCTTAAGGTTCCGGATGTCTACTGCAGGAGACAAGGTTATGGCGGTCATAATACGATGAGAGATTCCCAAAGTGGTGCTATTAATAGAAGTGACTATTGCGCAGACGAACAGCAATGTTTGCAACAGGATATTGACGGCAATTGCCAATCTTATGGCTATTGCACGGAAGAAAGAAAGATTTGGACATTTGATAAAGCCTGTGAGCCAAAATACAATACTTGCCAATCATTTGCAGATTCAAGCGGTAAAAACCAATCATATCTAATGGATACGCTTGATTTTAGAAATTGTACTTCACAAAATGCCGGTTGCAGATGGTATAGCATGTTGCTTGATCCAATCAATAATATTTGGAGGCATCAAGCGCCAAATATTATTACAAAATTAACAAATACGGATAATCCTTTGACCGCTGTTAATTCTTCGGTTTTAAAGTGGCATCAAATCAGTACTGACGGTTTGGTAAAAATGGCACAGCCATGTTCCTCTGGTGCCTGCGATGGTACAGCTGCAACAAATTGTTTATATAACTCTTCTACTGAAAAGTGTACTTTTATTGGCGGTAATTGCACCACTACGCCCGGTTCTTCCGGCTGTTTTGTCGAGCAATGCTTGGATTCAAATAATATCTTTAGTTCTAAAAATGGCAATATGGAACAGGCCACTGCCCATGATTGGATTCCAGCTGATTGGAATTTTGATAATGCTTCCTTTGATAATATTAACCGATTTTATCGAGTGGCAAATGAAGGAGTAAATAAATCTCATGCGCTTAGAATCATTGCCAATAATGCGCCGGTTGTCACTGAAGATTCAAGTTTTTGGATTAAGGCCGACAATCTAAAGATTGAGCCTAATAAAAATTACCAACTGAAATTTCAGGCTAGGGGAAATTATTTTTCAGGTGGATACGCTGCAAATGGCCAGCTTAACAGCGGCGCCATAGTTATTTCAGTAATAAGGGGTGAAGAAAAAGAAGAGTTTGCGCCTTATTCTTTTAGCTCTGACTGGAATGATTTTACTTGGCAGTTTAATGCCGGCAATTATTCTTCGACTACGATAAAAATAAGCGTTAAGGCCGGTACTACCGCCGATGTTTATCTTGATGATTTTGAACTTAAAAAGGTTAAAGAGGATTGCGGTAATAATAGTATTTGGATAAATAATGCTACTGATACTTCCAGCACCCTGGCAACTTTTAACGAAATATATCTCACTAAGCAGGCTCAAACCTGTACGAGTGTTGATGAAGGCTGTTCTCAGTTTATTAGGCTCAAAGAAAACTTGGGTACAAATTTAATTCCTAATAATGCCGGGTTTGAAAACGGGCTTGACGGCTGGACAACATCAGCGGGATGTACTTTTGAAAAAAGCAGCTTTAGATCGCACAGCGGAACTTATTCTTTAAAGATGGTTGGCACAGATTGTAATCTTGCTCAGACTCTAGCTATTGGCAAAGATGCAAAAGATCTGACAATTTTAGAAAAAGGCAAAAAATATATTTTATCTGCTTGGGTAAATTCTATTAACAATGCTGGCGATGCTTATAGAATATCCATTTTGGACGGAGATTCTGTAATAGCATCATCAACCAGTTATTATACGGATTCAGATGTCAATAATTGGAAATTAATTAGTGTACCGTTTTCAAGTTATATTAGTTTGATTAATCCTAAGGTATCAATTAGCATATCTAGTGCCGACGGAATCTCCAAGGAAGTTTACTTTGACGATCTCAAATTAGAAGAGGTTCGTTATAATGTAAAAGATCCGACAAGTTATTCTCCATTGGTGCCATCTCAGATGCCTTATCAGCAATTAGCCTATCTTAAAAAAGCCCCTGACTATTTGAATTGCTATCGAGGACCGGATGGAATCTGGGCAACTAGCACTAATTTGACAAATATATTATCTAATCAGAGTGGTTCTTGCGCAAAATTTGCGCCGGTTTGTACGGCCGATGAGGTTGGATGTGATATTTATAAGCCGACCAACGGTGATCCGAATGTTCCCGGAGTTGCTGAAACTGCGGATATTTGCCCGTCGGAATGTAGCGGCTATCAGGTCTATAAGCAAGAAAAAACAGAATTTGTTTCTTCAAAATTTGTTCAATTTATAGCAAATAAAACCCCAAAATATTGTTCAGCGAGTTTGGCTGGTTGCGATGAATTTACCAACCTGGATGAAGTGGGTAGGGGCGCAGAGCAAAAAACAAATTTTGTACATATTAAGGCTTGCCAAAAACCGTCAATTGATGATGGCGCTTATTATACTTGGGAAGGGCAGGAAACAACTGGTTATCAATTACGGCTCTATAAATTAAAGAAAACCAACACCAGCACTGGTGCGCCTTGCACAAATTTGACTTACCCAACATCCACCGGAGCGACTGGACAAGGAGTTTGCCATGATGAATTAGATAACTCGGGAATTTGTACAAAAGAAGATATGGCTTCAAATCCCGATTGCCGTCAGTTCTATGATGCCGGGGGTAATATCACATATCGTTTGCTTTCTAAAACTATTTCTGTTTCCGACAATTGCCATCCTTATCGTCGCACTAAAAAAGAGCTTGGCAATGATAGCGCCTATAAAAATTGCGTTGATTCTCACGGTTGGTGGAGCAATGGCAATGAATGCGTCTATATGGCAAATCCAAGCGAGAGCTTGACTTGTTCTGCCGGTGCTGTCGGCTGCCGTGCATACACTGGAAATTATGGCAATAATATTAGAAATGTTTTTTCTGTGAGTGATTTTGCCAATAATGATTTACAGGGCTGGCTTGATAATTTAAAAACAGCGTCGGCGGTAACTACAAGTCCGGAATCAACATATCAGGGAGGAATTTCCTTAACCAACTTAGGTACTAACACCATCCAAAAAAACGTACTAATCTATCAAAATAAAACTTATATGCTTAGCTTCTGGGCTAAGTCCAACGGAAATAATTTTAAATTTGAATCAATAAAATTTAGCGGTGCAAGCAGTCCGACAGATAATTTTTCTATTCCGTCGACAAAGGACGGAGATTTAGCTCAGGCCAGGATTGATGTAACTAATGAGTGGAAATATTATGAGGTTGGGCCGGTTTTTGTCACTTGGAGTCCGGCGACCGATGGAGAATATTTGCAGTTCAATCTGCCAAGCGGGCAAAAGGTATTTTTGGATAATATTCTTTTAAAAGAAGTAAGGGACAGTGTTTATTTGGTTGAAAATTCATGGTTTACTCCGATTTCTTGCGATAATGATATAAATGATTCTCAGGGACAAGATGCTTATACCAGATCAATCGGCGTTGCTTCACCGACAGGAATTTGCGTTGACCAAAGCACTAATTCTCAGACCCATAGATGTGTTCCCGGACAGATGCTTGGGTGTAAGGCCTATACTACAAACAATAATCAGCTGGCATATTTGAAATCTTTTGCCAGGCTTTGCAGGAGCGAGGCTGCGGGATGTGAAAAACTTCTCTATACTTCTAATTATGATAATTATCAGGGCGGTATCTTTAATGATCCTGCTGTCGGTGATTCAGAAGAGGATAAGATTATTGTTCCCGCCTATGAGCCGGTGTATTTGGTAAATAATTCTAAATATTCTTGCAAAGCTGAAAATAAGGGCTGTATGGCATTGGGTTTGCCTAATTTAAATCGGTTTGATGAGGTTATCGGTTATAGTACAATGTATGTCAAAAATAATCCTGATCGATATGCGACCGATCTGTGTAAATTAAATGAAGTTTGGTGTGATCAGTTTGCCGGTTCCAATTCACTGTTCTATTTTAAAAATCCAAGAAATAAACTATGTGAATTTAGATCGGGCGCGGGAGTAGAAGCCGGCTGGTATATTCAAGGTACGGACGAAATTTGCCAGGTTACTCCGGATCAGACTTTCGGCACAGGATATGAGGCGTTACGAAACAAGCTCCAGCCGATTGGTCCTTATAGCAATATTACCGGGGCCATTACCAGCACAGACACGCTTTTTAATAAGGCAACTTATTCTGGCTGGGTTGGCACTTGTCCGTCAACTAAAAGTGGATGTACGGAATACGTTGATCCGATAAGGGATATTTATCCTAATTTAAATTACAAAAGCGAAGATAAAATTTCGTTAGATCCGAATTATTTATATTCAACAAATAAGATTGATAAAATTCAGCCCGGCGACATTCGGCCGTGTAAGATTTTCTATCCTCTAGGAACGACATCAAATACATTTTACGTTAAGGCGCCTCTTTATAGTGATGTTAACTGTAATATTTCTCTTCTTGATAGTTCTACGGTAGTTACTCGGGCTGGTGTTTATTATGCTATCAATAGCGAAACTGATCGTTCAAGTTGCGGGGGGGTAGCTGATTACAAAACAGGATGCGTGCTATTTAATGAGAGGAGCAGTATGAATTATTCCTATACGACAAATTCGCCTAGCGCACTGCTCACGGAGCGGAATAAATATTTAAATTTCAGCTCGCAAAATACCTATAGAAATTATATTCTGCAAAGACAGGAGCCGATAAAGCCCAATACTGAAAATCCAAAGGATTCTAATGTGTTGTTAAAGGTTTTGCCGGATAGAACTTGTAAGGATTGGCTTTACTGTACGATGTATCAGAAAAAGGATGACGCCTCAAATAATAAGAATTCAACATTTCAAAATAGCGATACTTGTCTCGGTTTTGACGTTTGTGAAAAGATGGATTATGACACTGGAATGTGCGATTATTTTCCTGAGACAGAAAAGGCTATAATCTCAACATCTTCCTCAAATTTTAATTATCTAACCGGTTATTCGGTTCCTGGATATCTGCCCATGGATAAAATGGATGAAATAGGGCAAACGGCTTCTCTGGTAAATGGCAATTTTGAATCCGTATATGCTGATTCATCGGATTTGCCGGTTGGCTGGACATTGGCAGACAATGAACGTGCCGGAGGATGGAGCAAGGATAAATTTATGGCTGGCTCAGCCCCAAAGGATCGTGAAGAGGGGGCAAGTTATTTGCAACTGTATTCCGATCACCGCGCCATGTCAGAGATAATTAGCGTAGATAGGGAAAGTGGGCAGGATTATATAATTTCCGGCTGGATTAATACGTTAGATGTCCATCCGACGACGACGCGAGCAGAGATTTTGGTACAGGAATTAAATGGTAATAATACGCCCTTGCCAAGCGACTGTACTGTTGATATATGCTCTTCAATAACTTTAAACATTAATGGTAATGCAAGCCCTTATTGGACAAGTTATTCACGGCTTCGACTGGAGTCAGGCAGGCCTTGGACTCATGTGACATTAGAGATACCTGCCGGTTCTCTTAATCCGGGAACAAAAAGATTAAGAATTATGCTTGTTAATTATTCGGATCGCAAGGAAAGCGATGGGTCGACAACTTGTGGTCTGGAATGGAATAAGTTTACGGAAAAAGATTGCAATGTGGCCGGCTATTCGCTTTTTGATGATATGGAAATCAAACCAGTGCTCAATGTTTATGGAACTGGAAGAGATTATCTAAATCGTTCTTGCCGTCTTTTCCCGGATCAAAGCTCGCTGTCTTGCAAATACCAAAAAGATAATAGGCTTTTTTATGGGTGGTTTGGCTATTGCATTTCTCGGGATCCTAAAAATCCGGATGTTTGTTTGCAATGGTGGCCGGTTGACCAAATTCAAGGTGAAACAGTTGATGAGGTAAATGAGTATACCGGGACTCGTCCGCTTTACCAATGCTTATCCGCAGATATTGAAGGCCAAATGCAATATGGGAGCGTTGATGTGGACTTAGGTGATATTATTGGCTCAGATATTAATAGCGGTACCTTGACCATGGGACAAGCTAAAACTTATCCCTTGCCAACTGATAGGGTAGTAATGGGCGCGTGCGTAGTTGGTGTTGAGGGTGGCAGTTCAGCCGGCTCTTTAAGTAAGGTTACTTATACAACAATAAGTGGAAAAAAATACGGTGGAGCTGTGGCCATTCATATTCCAATTCCTGAGACTCCACTTTATGTTGATATTAGTTGTGCCTTTTATAATAAAATGAGTGCTATAGAAATAATTAAAAATTCTGCAGACGCTTTGATTAATGGTCTTTTTGGTGGAATTATGGATATCTTCTCCAGTTTTTTGCCCGAGGGTGAGGAAGGAACAAACCCATTGCAAACTTTTATAGAGAATCAGCCTATTGCGGAAGGTTCAACGGATACAGTAGGTAGTACAATGGCACAACAAGCAGGCAAACTCGCTTGCTTAATTGGAATTTGTGGTCTTGATGAGCCAATTAAGGAAATTAGCTGGGGATGCCTTGCTCCTGATGGCGGAAATATGATGTGTGAGAGTGTTCCGTTGTCTGTGAGTTATTATTATTTTGATCATGTTACCGTGCCGTGTAAAGATATGATAATGACAGTCAATTCAGACGGCGTAAACAAGGGCCTAGCTACCAGAATTTCTGATATTGGACGAGGCAATGCTTATAGACTTTTAGTTGATAAGGACTATTTCGCCGCTGAAAAGAAAGATCCCGGCTATTATCAATATTTGACCGTAGCGAAGCCATTTGGATCATTCTTGTCGCTTCCAGGTGCTCCGGAGGATTGGGATGGGTCCGGCCGCGGGGGCAGACAGCCATTAGAGCTTTCAGAATTTGATTTTCCCAATAGGGTTATGCCATCTTATTTTGGAACTAGTTATAATTTTAAGGATAAAATAGATGAGTCAATAAAACGCTTAGTTGGACAATGTTCAGTCAGTAGAAATATTTGCATGAACCCCACTTACCTGGAAAATTGGAGGGTGCCGGCTTGTCCTTTGCCTGAAGAAAAGTGCAAATTATTAAGTGATGTTGGAAGAGACTTGCCCCCATCTTCGGGTGATTCAAAAAGTTCCATTCAGGCGATAAAAAATATTTTTGCCGAAAGCTTCAATTCCTGGGTTTGGGAAACTGATGCCGATGGTTATGGATATTATGAAGAAACAATTACGCCAACTGACGGGGAAAATCGTATTTGGACATTGCCTCAGGTGCAATGCATAAATAACAGCCGTACAGCTAATGAGACAGTGGCCAGCACCCCGCCCATAAATAATTTGTCATTCGGATATTGTTATGTTTTGCCAGGCATTGATAAAAATAAAATTAAGATTAACGATAAATTAGTAGATGACAGTACTTTAGTAACGAGCAACAGTTCTGTGAGGCTGACATTTAATGCTTTTGTTGATCCTGATCAGTTGCCGATAAAATCATACGCCGTTGAGTGGGGTGATGGCAAAACCACATCGATTTCCGGTGTCAGTCTGAGATCAAGGGCAAATTTGGATTATCCGTTTGCACTATATCATATTTATGATTATGCAAAGCTTGAAAACTTTCCTTCCGCATCGTGTGACTATGTGACCAATGAATGTACGGCTGAAATAAAAATTTATCTAAGAGATAATTGGGAAAAAACAGTTACTACAAGTTTTAAAATAAAAATAAAACCACAGTAAATGATTCGGGTAATAAATGCAGAAAATCTCTTTGTGATGTATTATTAATAGTAGAGATAAAAGTTGATTTTTAAATAATATTTTTTGTAAGGTATTTAAGTATGTTTGAGAAAAATAAAAAATTTGTTTTGATTGGACTAATTGCAATTGTTTTTGCTGGATTTTTGTTTGGTAATACTGCTTCGGCCGCAGACTCTAACTTTTTTTCTACTTTAACTCCAGACCAGCAAGCAGCTATAATGCATAATTGGAAGGATCCTGATCCGGATAAATACAGCTTAATTGCATCTGTTATTATGGATGGACTTGTGGCTCAAAATTTGCTTCCTGCTGGCGTCGACACTCAAATTATTCATGGTCAAATACAAAATATATTAGGAGTTAATGGTGTCGGCGATCCCGATAAGACAGACGCACAATTATATGCCATAATAGGTGGCGCTGCTGAAGTCGGAAGAACTCAAGGGTCGCTTCGTGTAGCCCTTAATAATGCAAATTTAAATCCTACATCGGCAGCAGCTCAAGCGGCTACACAAAAAGCTATAGCCGCTTCAAATAAAGCTCTTGATGATGCAACGCCACATACTGCTAGTATTTTAGAAATTATTCAAAATGTTCTGGGCTGGCTTATATACCTTATTTTTGCGGCTTTAAGTTGGATTATTACTCAATTGGTTTGGGTGATGTTAAATGTTATGACTTATCCTATTAATATTACTGATCCTAATTCGGCCGTAGTCAAGGGGTGGGTTATTGTCAGAAATTTATGCAATAATTTTTTTATTGTTCTCATGATGGTTATTGCCATAGGAACAATTTTTAGACTACCGAATTATAGCAAAAATCTCTTACCAAAAATTTTATTAGCCGCCATTTTGGTTAATTTTTCCAAAATGATAGTCGGCATTGGCATAGATATTTCACAAGTTATAATGCTGTCTTTTGCCAGCGCATTTGCAACTGTTGATGGAGGAAATATCGTTTTATCGGCAATAGGTTTGCCGAGTTTAGCAAAAATAGCCGACGCTCAGGCCGGATTTACAAATGGTGGCGCAGGTACGTTTGCATATCAAGCAAATGTAATAATGAAAGATAATGGTGGTTTCAGTTTTATAAATATATTAACGGCGTTAGTTTATGCAATAATTGTGGCGGTTATTGTGCTTATTGTGATTGCGGCCATTACTGCCATACTAGTTGCCAGAATAATTGCTTTGTTATTTTTGACAATTCTTTCACCAATATATTTTTTTGGGGTTTCTTTTCCGGCTGGCAAAAGCAAGGCCAGTGAATGGTTGTCAAATTATACTAAATATTTATTTATAGGGCCAACTCTGCTATTCTTTCTTTGGTTGTCTTTTATGATGATGGGCTATAATCAAGAGCAAACTATTGCAAATCAGAGAGCAAGTGTACAGGGCTATACGCAAAATGGACAGGCGACGGGAGATATACGGGGAAAGGATCCATTAAGCACGCAGATATCGGCGGCATCTGCTACCCCGACAGCTGGAGTTGGGGCAACTGAATTACAGCAACTGTCTGAGGCCATGAGTATTCCCGGAATGATCAATACGGCCATGGTAATCGGCATGCTTTGCATGTGCCTATTTGTTGCACAAAAAAGCGGAGTTGCCGGCTCTAGTTTTGCTAAAACGGGTTTTGATTGGATAAAAAAGCAAGGCAAGAGGCCTATGAACATGGGTAAAGCAATAGGCAAATGGGGACAAACAAAAGTGGATCGTGCGACTGGATTCAGAGCACTTAGACAAGGTGTTGGCGGTTATTTTGCTCAAAGGAAGAAAACCGCTGAGGATCTTGATAAAAGACGAGCCGGAATCGTTGCGGGAACGGTTGCTTTTGGTGTGGGAACAGCAGTTGGTGCTCCTGGTAAATATATTAAGAAAAAGTGGGACAAGCGTTTTGGTATAACTGATGACCAGGAAAAGATAGATAAATCAGCTGATAAGCTGAAGAGGTTGGACGCAGAGGGTTATATGAAAAAGATTAATGAAGCGAAAATCGGTGACGATCCACTGGAATCAATCAATGGATATATATTGCAAAGAAATGAAAATGGGTGGACTGCAACTGATGCAGCACACCCAGATAGGGTTGCTAGTAGATTGGAAAGGGATGACGTAGTTCGTTTATTGTCAGCCACTATTGATGATTCACATGTAAAAGACATAAAAGATAAAAAGTCGTTTACTGAGAGTGGAGTAACTTATCAGCACGATGAAGCACTTGGTTGGAGGGATTCGCATGGACGCGTTATTGGGGATGGTACTGATGTGGGCTTAAGACAAAGCTTAGATTTAAGTCGTGGTAGCAGACAAGCCGCTAATATAATGGCCCTAAATGGATTGGATCCAGAACAAAGAAAGGCAGCATTAAATGCATTGGATGGGCTCAACGACACCGATATAGGAAATCTTGAAACCGAGTTATCTAAAAAGAGGTGGAAACAAGCTGCAGTGGGTAAGGTTGTTAAGGGCGGTTTGGCTGTGGCTGGGGCCGCAACATCGCCTTGGACATTGCCGGCGATGGCTAGCGGAATGGGTGGTTTGGCTGCATTTATGGGAATACCAGGAGCAGCCTGGGCAGGTGGCGCAGCAGGAACAGCTTTAGGTACGTGGGGAGGTTTTTGGGCAGGTGGCGCAGCAGGCGCCGCGGCTGGAAGTGGTTTGGCGAATGTGTCAAAATGGGGTGATGCCGATAAAAAATTTGCCAGTAGTTTTAAAACAAATATTGCCGAGGAGATAAGGAAGGGATTTAAGGATTTGGACAATAAAGAATTAAAGGCTGTTTTGGATGACAAATCAGTAGACAGATTTAGCCGTATAGCCGCTGGTATGGAGGCGATTAGTAGGGGAATGTTGTCCAAAGAGCAGGCAAAATATGAGAAATCAGAAATTATTAGGCTTTCAAAAACTCTGCCTATCGCAGGAAGGGGTTATGGCAATGCTGATAAAAAGATCTCTGACAATCTCGATAAAGAGCTCACAAAAAATTATGTTGATTTATCAAAATTGTTTACAGATTTAAGTGATGTTACAAAGCGAGATGGTGCTATGAGTAAAATAAACGGCCAGATTGAAAGCGGCAAGTTAAAAATGGAAGATTTTGACCCAAAGTCCCTGTCCATTATGGGAAAGCAGTTTGCGGAAGCATTGGGTACCTCAAAATTTGGCAAGCAGTTTGAAAATTTGTCTAAAGCTCAACAGGATGCCATAAGAACCGATATAACAAATAGAGCAATAAACGGTCAAGCCGGAACGGAAGAAAGAAAGGTCTTATTAAAATTGGGAGATGCGATGACTGCGTTTCGTGGGGCTAATGTCGCAGACCGTAGGAGCGTTACAACAAGCTTAAGTGTTGATGATTTCAGGAAATTTATGCGGGAGGCAAGCGATGCTCAGGTAATGGAATTTAGGCGCGCTGTCAATAATAATGAAGAAAATTTACATAGATCAGTTATAGCTTCACGTAATAATGAGATTAGAAATATGAGAGAAACTGTATTGGAAAGAATTGTATAAATAAGGGCTAGCTAATATATATGGATAAAATTAAAAATTTAAAAATTAAGTTTAAGGATTTCGAAAAAGAAGTGGAGGTGTGGTTCACTTCTTCTGCTGTTGATGCATTTATACATAAGATTTCTGATTTATATCACGTTGATTATGATGGCCTGTGGGATATTGTTATTATGCTTATTGAAAATGATTTTTTTATTGGCTCAATAGAAAAAGATATTGCTAAAAAATTTAATGTTGATCAATATGCGGCTAATGATATTTCCAAAGATTTAATAGGTATGATTTTTTATCCTATTGCTCAATATATTAAAGAATTTTATGATATTGAGGCTGAATTAAAGTCTAGAAATTCTTCAGGTGGCGCTTATGCTGCCTATACTCAAAGATGCGCCCTGATTATTGATGGCGTGGCTCAAGAATATTTAATAAATCAAATTGAGATTTACCAAAAACAAGGTCTTCTACCGGAAGAAATTGATGAAATAAAGAGTATATTTAAAAATTCTTTAGTGGATCTTTTAAGGGTGCAAGCAAGTGAATCAATTGCAATTTTAAATGCGAATGTAATTTTTGTTTTGCATAATAAACACACCTTCAAAGAAGAGCTTTTGAGAATTATCCTTCAAAACCAAGAAATATTAACAACTCAACAATTTAAATTGGAGGGCAAAACGGTATCCGCTACAATCGAAAATTGGCTAAAAGATTTTACCATTAAAAACCCGGCAAATGCTTTGGATAATATTGCCATTTCTGATTATATGGTTAGCTCATCAAACACTTCACTGCTGAGCGAAAAAGAAAAAAAGTTGGTAAATAATTTGTTATTGTTATATAGAAATATAAAAGGATTTCCTCAATTTTTTGCCAAGATGCCAATTGAACAATGGCAAATTATTCCCATTGAGTTTAAAGAAGAAAAACAAGAGGCGCCCAAAATTATTGAAAAATCAGTCAAAGGTTTGCCGTTCACTAAGGAACAGATAAAAAACATGACAGCCTTTGAAAAAATGGTTGCAATGCAGGAATACGGGTTAGACGAAGAAGAGTGGGATAAGTTAATTTCATAACATGGATTCATTAATTAATAAGTTATCGCAACTTCCATTGCCGGTGAAGCAAAAATTGTCTTCGCCTGAATTTTTATCGGTATTTAATGAGCTGGATCAACGGTATAATGTTAAATCCGCTATTGCCTTTTTGGATTATGCGATGGGCTTTGTCAGTGAAGCTGATTTGCCGATTTATTTGTCAAATAAATTTAATGTAAATAACATAGCGGCAAAATATCTGGCTAATCAGTTTGCGGTTCTTCGAAATAAATTGCCTGAATTGGAAACTGTGGAAGTCCAAAGTCAGAAAGGACGTGTCTCGGGTCAGATTCAGGATGACAAAGAGAAGAAAGTTTCAGATCCAACCTATCCCAAATTGCAATCAGGAGTCCAAAATGATAAAGAGGAAGTCGTAACCGGTGGTAATTTGGCCAAAGGCCTTACCTTTGACGCGGAGGATGAGGAGGAAATCAATATTTATAAGCAAAAAGTAGAAAATTACCCGAGCAAGGATTATAATTTCGACAGTTTATCTGATATAATAATAAAAGAATCTGGAGCTAAAATTAAAGATGAAGTAATATTAAAGCGCCTTAAAAATTTAATAATTCTTTATTTAAAGGATATTCGTGATGAGATGGAGACTATGGACGCTCTCACCAAAAGTCAAAAGATTGGCGGCATGGAATTTGATCCTGCGGTTGCTAAAAATCTTATTCAAAAAATTAAAGAAAACAAGTTAAATGATAATTCAACTTCTGATCCAGGGCCAAAAATATTTTTTCCTCAAGCCGTCACGAAACAAAAAATATACAAATTTGGAGGCTGCCCCTGTTAAGATAAAAACATTGGCGGAAAAAATTGGAATAAACGCGTCAAGGCCATCGACGGAGAATGGTACTAGTCAGCCATCAAAAGAGCAGGCTGGCAACAGTCCTTTAGTCAATTTCAATGATGATTTTAAAAAGGTAGAAAAGACTATTAAGCAAGATATTGTTGGCGAGCCAATGCCTGCGATGTCTATTGAGTTGGAAAATGGATTGCCGGTTGTTAAAATGCTCGAAGATTTGATGGTTGCTCCGCACATGGTTGATCTAAAAACCGACAGGAAAGCTGATTCTTCAGGTATTAATCAAAAAAATCCGCAAAAAGAGATAGATTCAATTTTAAAGCAGGATGGGCTGGTAGAAAAAGCAAAGGACAAGGAGGTTAAGGTTGAAATTGAAAAAAAAGTGGAAGAACCTCTTC
>JBAYJM010000007.1:0-46113 GCA_041665065.1 Candidatus Buchananbacteria bacterium | reverse complement strand
CTAATTGAGAAAGATTAATATGGATATCAAAGAAATAAAATTAAAACCCGAAACAGAATTGCAGCATTTGCTTTCAGAAACAAGAAAGAAGCTTGATGATTTGAGCTTTAAAGCAAAACAGGATCAGCTTAAGACTGTCAGGGATATAAGGGTTGTAAAAAAAGATATTGCAAAAATATTAACTGTATTAAAACAGAAATAATAATATGGCAGACCAAAAGAAAATAAGCAGAAAGTTTAAGGGCGTAGTTGTTTCCAGTAAAATGGATAAGACTATTGTTGTTGAGGTGGAAAGCTTAAAAGTTCATAAAAAATATCACAAAAGGTATACCTCCAGCAGGAAGTACAAGGTTCATGATGAAAAAGGCCAGTTTAAGGTTGGTGATGCTGTTGCCTTTATTGAATGTAGGCCTTTATCCAAGGATAAACGATGGAGAGTTATATATAATTAAAGCAATATTTAGATAAAAGATATGGTACAAGATAGATCAATGGTTAAATCGGCTGACAATACAGGAGCAAAAAAGCTTCAGGTGTTTAAGGTGCTCGGCGGATTTCAAAAAAGATACGCCAAATTAGGAGACGTTGTAACTTGCGCCGTAAAAGAGGCGACTCCGCATAGTATGGTTAAAAAGGGCGACGTTGTGCATGCAGTGCTTGTCAGAACCAGAAAAGAAACCAGAAGAGCAGACGGATCATATATAAAATTTGATGATAATGCAGTTGTTATTATAGATATGAAAAATAAAGAAATGAAAGGAACCAGAGTCTTCGGTCCAGTGGCAAGGGAGTTAAGAAATTTAGGATACCAAAAAATAATCAGTTTAGCACCGGAAGTATTATAATTTTAAATTCAAGAATATGAAAATAAAAACAGGCGACAAAGTAAAAATCCAATCAGGAAAAGACAAGGGCAAGGTGGGCAAGGTGCTTCAGATTTTTACCAAAGAAAATAGAATTGTTGTTGAGGGTTTAAATTTGTTGCTTAAGCATCAGAAAGCCAGAAAACAAGGTGAAACGGGACAGAGAATCCAGTTTCCTGGTCCGATGGATATTTCGAATGTTGAATTGATTTGCCCAAAGTGCGGCGAAGCTGTTCGTGTCGGGTTTAAGGTAGAAAAAAACGAAGCAGAGTCAGGTAAAAGAACTATCAAAAATAGAGTTTGCAGAAAATGTAAAGAAATCATTTAATAAATATGAAATCACGATTATACACAAAATACGAAAAAGAGATTAGGCCAGCTTTAAAGGAAAAATTTGGTTTTAAAAATGAAATGGCTATCCCTAAAATTCTAAAAGTTACTGTAAATAGCGGAATTAATGCCAGAGGCGGAGATAATCACTTTGTTGATGTGGTTGAAGAGACCTTAATGAAAGTTACTGGACAAAAGCCCATTAAGACTAAGGCTAAAAAAGCAATTTCTGCTTTTAAGGTTAGAGAAGGAATGGTTGTCGGAGCTACTGTAACGCTTAGAGGGCAAAGAATGTTTGATTTTTTAGATAAATTGGTTAATATTTCAATTCCTAGAATCAGGGATTTCAGAGGGC
Organism: Candidatus Buchananbacteria bacterium; assembly: GCA_041665065.1. GTDB lineage: Bacteria > Patescibacteriota > Patescibacteriia > 2-01-FULL-39-33 > 2-01-FULL-39-33 > JBAYJM01. The sequence goes on along the minus strand of JBAYJM010000007.1, from coordinate 44,565 downwards.
TTCCGGTAAAAAATGTAGATAAACAGGGAAATTTGAACTTAGGATTGAAAGAGCATACAGTATTTCCGGAAATTAAGGCTGATGAATTAGAAAAGGTCCATGGGCTTCAGATAGCAGTTACTACAAATGCAAGTAATTATGAAGAGGGATTGGAGTTATTCAAATTATTGGGCTTTCCGTTTCAAAAATAAAAATTAATTATGGCTACTCAAGCACAAATAGCAAAATCAAAAAAGACACCAAAATTTTCTTCCCGCAAAGTTAATAGATGTTGGAGATGCGGCAGGAGACACGGATATATGCGTGATTTTAAGTTATGCAGAATTTGCTTTAGAGAATTGGCTAATAATGGACAGATACCGGGCGTCACAAAATCATCGTGGTAATTATAAATTAATAATTTTTATATGACAGATCCAATTGCAGACATGCTAACTAGAATAAGGAACGCTTCAAGAGTAAGAAAGCAGGAAGTTTTTATTCCATTTTCCAAAATTAAATTGGGTATGATTAAAATTCTTAAGAAAGAAGGCTTTATTCAAGATTTTGAAGAATTAAAACCAGATGCAATAAATAAATTTGGCGGATTCAACTTGACCTTAAAGTATGAAAATAATGTTTGCACAATAAATAGCTTAAAGAGGATTTCTAAGCCCGGCAGAAGAGTTTATATTGCAAAGGATAAAATTCCGGCCGTAAGAAATAATTTTGGAATATCTATAATTTCTACATCCGCGGGAATAATGACTAACAGAGAAGCAAAAAAAGCAGGTCTTGGCGGCGAATTGCTTTGTGAAATTTATTAATAATTAATTTCCGGGTAGAGCCCGATAAAATATATGAGCAGAATCGGTAAAAAAATAATCAACATACCTGACGGCGTAGACTTCAAGATAGAAGACGGCTTTGCTTTGGTAAAGGGTCCAAAGGGCCTGCTTAAGCAAGAAATTCATCCGCAGGTTCATGTTAATATTAATGATAAAGAAGTCTCGATCAAGGTAGATGATGAAACTATAAAATCTCAAAGATCTTTATGGGGACTTTTTGGCAGTCTTTTAACTAATATGGTTGAAGGCGTAACAAAAGGATTTGAAAAAAAATTAGAAATAAACGGCGTAGGTATGAGGGCAGCTGTTTCGGGAAATAAGTTGGTTTTGAATGTTGGTTTTTCTCACCCGGTTGAATATTTAATTCCGCAGGGAATTCAAATGACAGTTGAAGCAAATGTTATTACTGTCTCTGGAATCGACAAGCAAATGGTCGGTGAGGCAGCCGCTCAAATTAGAAAGATTAAAAAAGTAGAACCGTATAAAGGCAAGGGTATAAGATATCAGGGTGAACAGGTGAGAAGAAAGGCCGGTAAAGCCGCAGCTAAATCTAAGTAAAAAATATGAATAAAGAAGTTTTAAAAAATCAGGTCAAACAAAGAAGGCACAATAAGGTCAGAGCCAAGATTTCTGGAACAAGTGATATCCCAAGAATATCGGTTTTTAGAAGTGCGGCGCATATAAGTGTTCAGCTTATTGATGATAGCAAGGGAGTAACATTGGCTGCAGTTACTGATCAGGAAGTTAAAGAAGGAAAAACCAAAACAGAAAAGGCATTTGAGATTGGAAAACTTTTAGCGAAGAAGGCTCTTGATAAAAAAATTGCCAAGGCGGTTTTTGATAAGAGTTCATATAAATACCATGGCAGGGTGAAAGCTTTAGCCGATGGAGCAAGAGAAGCGGGATTAAAAATTTAATCTAAAATATGACACCTAAAGATAATAAAGACAAGAGAAGGCCAATGAGGCCAAAAAGAGAGGAATCAGAGTTTGCTCAAAACATCGTTGATATCGCCAGAGTTACTAGGGTTATGGCTGGTGGAAAAAGAATGAGTTTTAGAGCCTGCGTTGTAATTGGCGACAAAAAGGGAAGAGTCGGCATGGGTTTAGCAAAAGCCAAGGATGTTCCAATGGCGGTTCAAAAAGCAGTTAGGCAAGCAGAAAAAAATATTTTGAAAGTGAATTTAAATGGCGGTACAATACCTCATGAGGTTTATGTAAAAGAGGGGGCCTCAAAGATTCTGCTTAAGCCAGCTCCTCAAGGAACGGGTATTTTATCCGGTGGCGCAACTCGAGTTGTTTTAGAATTATCGGGAATAGAAAACGTTGTTTCAAAAATACTTGGCACAAACAATAAAATTAATAATGTTAGAGCAACTATTAAGGCTTTATCAATGTTAAAAAAGAGAAAAGTTAAACAAGAAGAGCCGGTAAAAGCTAAAGAATAATAATATGACATTAAATTTATCAAATTTAAAACCAGCTAAGGGCGCAATTAAAGACAAAAAAAGAGTTGGACGTGGCGGCAAAAGAGGTTCTTATTCAGGAAAGGGTATGAAGGGCCAAAGAGCTAGAAGTGGCGGTAAGTCCGGCTTAAAAGCTTTAGGTTTGAGACAGACATTACTTAGAGTTCCTAAGCTTAGGGGTTTTAAGAGCGCTAAGCCTAAAATGGCTGTTGTTGACGTCAAAAAAATGGAAGCAAAATTTGATGATGGCGAAATGATAAATATAAAGAAATTGAAATCAGCAAAATTAATTGAATCTAATGAATCCGAGGTTAAAATACTTGGCAATTCAAAGATAGCTAAAAAATTGATGGTTATTGCTAATGCTTATTCAGCTTCTGCTAAAAAGGCCATTGAAGATGCCGGCGGTAAGGCTGAAATCAAAACAAAGGGTAATAAGTAATGGTAAATGCGGCTTGCCGCATTGAGGGTTGCGAATTACAAAATAATATGTTTAAAAAATTTCTTCAAATCTGGAAAATAAAAGAATTACGAAATAGCATTATTTTTGTTTTTGTAATGCTTTTTATATTCAGATTGATTACGCATATACCAATTCCGGGAGTAGACGCAGTTGCTTTAAATAAATTATTTGAAGGAAATCAACTTTTGGGTTTGATAAACGTTTTTTCCGGTGGTGGTTTAAAAACTTTCTCAGTTGGCATGTTAGCTGTTGCTCCATATATCACGTCTTCGATTATCTTCCAGCTTTTAACTATGGTTGTTCCAAAGCTTGAAGAATTATCAAAAGAAGGAGAATGGGGAAGGGCCAAAATAAACCAATGGACCAGATGGCTTTCAGTTCCTTTGGCTGCTATTCAGGGTTATGGAATGATTACAATTCTTCGAAGGGCGTCAGTAAATATTTTACCAAATTTTGATGCTTGGCAGATGGTTGTTGCTCTTATCAGTATTACTGCCGGTACGGTATTTTTAATGTGGATTGGTGAGTTGATAACTGAAAAGAAGATTGGTAACGGTATTTCGCTTTTGATTTTTGCTGGTATCGTGGCTGGCCTGCCTTCTGCAATGGGTACTACCTTAATGACTTTTGATCAGAAGGAAATAATAAATATGGTTATTTTTGGCATTCTCGCATTGATTACAATTGTGGCGGTGGTATTTATCACCGAGGGTCAAAGAAATATACCGGTTTCTTATGCTCGCCAAGTTAGGGGCAATAAAATGTTTGGCGGGACTAATACACATTTGCCGCTTCGCGTTAATCAGGCTGGCGTTATTCCTATAATTTTTGCTGTTGCGATTATCATTTTTCCTCCTACAATCGCTAATTTCTTTACTCACGCGAGTACGGTTTGGGTCGCTCATGCAGCTCAGTGGGTGTCGATGATGTTTCAAAATCAACTTGTATATGGAGTATTATACTTTGTATTGGTTGTTGCTTTTACATATTTTTATACTGCGGTTGTTTTTCATCCCGATCAAATTTCCGAAAATCTGCAAAAACAGGGCGGATTTATTCCTGGTATTAGGCCCGGTCGTCACACAGCGGAATATTTACAAAAGATTACCAGTAGAATTGTGTTTACCGGCGCTTTGTTTTTGGGTATTATTGCCGTTTTGCCTTTGGTGACCGCACAGTTTACTGGAACACAGAGCTTAGTTATAGGCGGTACCAGTTTGCTTATCGTTGTTTCCGTAGTCATTGAAACAGTTAATCAGATTAATTCTCAGCTGTCTATGAGGGATTATGAGGAAATATAAGTTGGTCGGCAATAAACAATAGTAACAGGAAAGGGAGGCGAAAGCCTCTTTTATAATTTAGTATTTTAGGTTAAAATTATACAATAATAATAAAAACTATATTTATGTTTAAAAATGAAAAACCTTTTGAAATTATAATGTTTGGTCCTCCGGCATCAGGGAAGGGAACGCAGGCTAAATTGTTATCTGAAACATTTAAAATTCCCCACATTTCAACGGGCGATCTATTGAGGGCAATTAAATTAGATAAAAGTAATCCTCTTTCACAAGAGTTATCTGATTTAATGGATAATGGAAAATTGGTTTCAGATGAGCTCATTACAAAAATGGTGGATGGTAGAATTAAAGAAGAAGATTGTAAATCCGGATATATTTTAGACGGTTTTCCGAGAACGCAAGATCAGGTAAGAGCCTTAGAACAGATGTCAGATATTGATTATGTATTCTTGGTTGATGTAAGCGACGAGGCGGTTATAGAAAGGATTGCTGGTAGAAGGATTTGTAAAAATGCACATACTTGGCATGTCAAATATAATCCAACCGCAACAGAAGGAATTTGTGATACGTGCGGAGAAGCTTTATTTATCAGGGATGATGACAATGAAGAAAAAATCAAAGCAAGGCTGAAAGTATACCATGATAATACAGATCCAATAGTGGAATTATATGAAAGCCAGGGCAAACTAATTCAGGTGAACGGTGAACAGCATATCGAAGGTGTATTCCAGCAGATTGTTCAGAAGATGGTTGATGATTTAAGAAAACAGATTGAAGTAAAATAGCTTTTCAGGGGGCGCTCCTCACGGGGCGTTTTTAAATTTTAGAAGAAAAAGCCAAAGACGGTTCGAACGTCTTAAGGCTGAAATGGCTGTTGGATCCCGTCTGGATCCACGCAATTAAACTGTACTGGTAATTTCTACACGCTTAACCTCTTTTGTTTCTGTGTTGAGACCTACTATTTTTAGATATATCCTTTGTTTGGATAATTCTTTTTGGCCTAGGGCAACATTTACATCAATCGTATGGCAATAAATGTCAAAGAGATGGTAGTTTCTTGCGTTGCTGTCTTGTAGTAGGTCTATTCTATGCGCAGTAACTACTAGCAATTTTTCATTTGGAGCTTGGAAGCATAACACATTCTCTTTTGCTCCAGTAAAAACCTTAAGAAATTCTTCCTTGTCGAATTTAGCAGTTAACTTTCGGTTTACGTTGTGCGGATATTTCACGTCTTTGTCCCCATTGTTGATTGTTGCCCAAAGACACAAAATAAATTTTATCAAAAGATATTAAGGGAATTATGAAGTTTATTTAATGTAATTTTAGATAAATCTTAAGTTTCTTTAAACTTTATCTTTATTTATGCTAAAATGACTCCATGATAAAACTAAAAACTCAAGAACAGATAAAAACACTCAGGGAAGGCGGTAAAATACTTGCTGAAATCTTGGATTTAGTAATTGAATATATCAAGCCAGGAATAACGACTGGCGAACTAAATGATTATGCTGAAAGTTTAATTGCTAAATTTAAGGGTGAAGGGAGCTTTAAAAATTATAAAGCAGCCTGGGCTGAAAAAGCATATCCTGCATCTCTTTGTGTATCCCTAAATAATGAAGTCGTGCATGGTATTCCAGACCATAAAAGAAAAATAGATGAAGGCGATATTGTTAGCCTGGATTGTGGCTTGATTTATAAAGGGCTTTATACTGATATGGCAAAAAGCGTAGGCGTGGGAAAGGTTTCTAAAGAAGCGAGAAAATTAATGTCAGTTACCGAAGAGGCGCTTATGGCCGGCATTGAAAAAATTGCTCCGGACGTTAAGCTTTCAGAAATTTCCAAAACAATCCAAGGAGTAATTGAAAAATCTAGATTTTCAGTTGTCAGGCAATTAGTTGGACATGGAGTTGGTTTTTCCGCTCATGAAGATCCGCAGATTCCAAATTATTTAAGTAGAAGCTTCCCCGAAGTAATTTTAAAACCGGGCATGGTTTTGGCAATTGAGCCGATGGTAAATGCAGGCGGTTGGGAGGTAGACACCTTAGATGACGGTTGGACAATCGTTACAGCCGATGACTCCTTGTCAGCCCATTTTGAACACACTGTCGCAGTGACAGAAAAAGGATTTGAAATTTTAACTTTGAGATAATATGGCTACAATAGAAGAATTAGAATTAGAAATAAAAAACATAAAAGAACGCAATAACCGGGTTGAATTGGATAAGGCTTGGGAAACAAGTTTACTTCGAAAATTATTAATAATAATTTTTACATACATTGTTATTGTTATATTTTTCTTTTTTGCGCGCTTACCAAACCCTTTTATAAATGCTATTGTACCAGCTCTTGCCTTTATTCTATCGACATTAACAATGCCATTGATAAAAAAATGGTGGATTAAAAGGAATAATAAAAATTAATATGAAATTACTCGGCATAGATTACGGAGATTCAAAGGTGGGACTTGCGGTCGCTGATACGGAAAGCGGGATGGCTTTGCCGTATCAAATTTTAAAAAGCAAAGGCTGGAGCGATTTGATAGTTGAAATTCAAAAAATATGTAAGAATGAAAATATTGAAAAAATTATAATTGGATTGCCAATTGGCAGTTCTGGAAAAGAATCATTGCAGGCAACTCGAACAAGAGAATTTGTAAAAAAGTTAGAAGAAAGCATAAAAATAGAAGTCGAATTATTAGACGAAAGATTTTCGACCCAGCAAGCACAAAAACTATCGCCAGGGAAGGATGAGGATGATATTGCGGCCATGTTGATTTTACAAAATTATTTGGATAAAAATTAATATGCAGATAAAAACTTTAGATGGAGCAAATATGGATATTGATCTGACTTCAAACGACAAGACTTCATGGAAACAAAACAAATGTCCATGGAATGAAGTTGATGGGACAAATGATCATAAATGCGCAGTAAAAAATATTTCTATTTGTGATTATTTTTGTGGAATTGAGTATGTAGATAATGTACTATGTTGTTATCCGGAAAAAAATGAATCTGTAGATAATAAGCAAAAATAATGACTTATTTAACTCAGGGCATTGTTTTGAGAAGAGATAATCTTAGTGATAATGATAGGCGATATGTAATTTACACCTCTGGTTTTGGCAAAATAAATGCCACGATCAAGGGAGCCAAAAAAATTACGTCTAAGTTAAATGCGCACTTGGATTATTTTTTTGTATCGACCTTGATGTTGGCTAAAGGCAAAAGTTTTGAAAGAATTGCCTCAGCCAGAATTGAACAAAGATTTCTTTCAATCGCATCAAACATTTTTAAGTCTTCGGCGGCTTTTTATTTTTGTGAAGCTATTGATGCGCTTATAAAATACAGTTTGAGTGATCAAAAAATATTTTTAATTTTATTAAGTTTTTTTGGGCAGCTCGAAGAAAGCAAAAACAAAAATGAAATTGTTATCAATCTGAATAAGAGCATTTATCAGCTATTAAAATGTCTTGGTTATCAACCCTTAATTACTGCTCGAAGTCAAAAGCAACTTTTTATTGATTTTAATAAATTAATACAGGAAACAGCCGAAAAAGAAATCAAAAGCTATCAGTATCTGGCAAAAATTTTGGCTTAATTCAAACTTGCTTTTGGCAGGTTTTTTTAGTATAATATAGGAAATATTTAATAATTAAATTTATGAAAAGAATACCAATAGCGGAGGTGGCAAACAAAATAGGAGAGGAAGTTAAGTTATCAGGATGGGTACATAGCAGAAGGGATCATGGCAAGCTTATTTTCATCGACTTGCGTGATAGGAGCGGTATTCTTCAGGTTGTATTTATTCCATCAAACAAAGAAGCGCATGAATTGGCTCAGAAATTAAGATCAGAATTTGTCGTTACAATTACCGGTACAATTAATGCCAGGCCGGAAAATATGATTAATGATAAAATTCCAACCGGTAAAGTTGAAATGTTAGCCTCATCGCTTGAAATTTTAAATGAAGCAAAAACTTCACCTTTTGAAATTGATAAAGATACAAAAGATGTAAATGAGGAAACAAGATTAAAATACAGATATTTGGATTTGCGCACCCTTAGAATGACCAATAACATGGTAATGCGTTCTAAAGTGACGAAATTTTTTAGAGATTATTTGGGCAATCAGGATTTTTTAGAAATTGAAACACCAATTTTGACAAAGGGAACGCCAGAAGGAGCCCGTGAATTTTTGGTGCCCTCAAGAATGTGGCCGGGAAAATTTTATGTTTTGCCTCAATCACCTCAGCAGTTTAAGCAGTTATTGATGGTTTCAGGAGCTGAAAAATATTTTCAAATCGCCAGATGTTTTCGTGATGAAGATACTAGGGGAGATAGGCAGGCAGAATTTACTCAGCTTGATATTGAAATGAGTTTTGTTGAACAAGAAGATATTTTTAATCTTATTGAGCCAATGATGATTGAATTGGTAGAAAAATTATATCCAAATAAAACAATTACTTCTAAACCTTTCCCACGTTTGACTTACGCCGAATGCATGGAAAAATATAATACTGATAAGCCAGATTTAAGATTGAATAAAGAAAATCCTGATGAATTGGCATTTATGTGGCTTATCGATCCGCCAATGTTTAAATTTTCTGAAAATGAAAAAAAATTAGTTGCCAGTCATCATCCATTTACAATGCCTAATCCAGAAGATATGAAAGAATTTCCGGATGAACCAAAGAAATGGCGTGCTTTGGGATATGATTTGGTGTTAAATGGATTTGAAGTTGCGGGTGGTTCCATTAGAATCCATTTGCGAGATATTCAGCAGAAAGTTTTTGAACTATTGGGAGTTGGAGAAAATGAAATAAAAATGCGTTTCGGCCATATGCTTGAGGCTTTTGAATTTGGCGCCCCACCTCATGGAGGCATTGCTCCTGGCGTGGATCGCCTGATGGCAATATTTCAGGGTGAACCAAATATACGTGAAGTGATTGTTTTTCCTAAGACAGGTGATAGCAGGGATTTGATGATGGATGCTCCAAATTATACTAGCAAGAAAGCTTTAAATGATGCTAATATTCAAATTGCTGATAAGGCAGTGGCAGAAGCTAAGGAAAACGGCATTAACTTATTCGGCGAGCAGACCGAGACAGCTGATTAGTTTATTATTACTTTTTCTATATGAAAAATTGGAAGGCTTGGTTAATTATTTTAGTAGTTATTTTGGCTCTTGGCGTTATTGCTACTGGCTTAATATTTTTACGTGGCAATGAAGATGGTTGGATTTGCAATAATGGCGAGTGGACAAAACATGGCAATCCTTCGGCATCAAAACCGACAGAGTTGTGTCCTGGTCAAAAAAATCAGGCTTGTACAGAAGAAGCTAAAATTTGTTCTGACGGCTCGGCAGTCGGACGCACCGGACCGAACTGTGAATTTGCTCCTTGCCCGGCAACTTCTACAACACAAATCGCCAATCCGGCTTCAGTTAATTGCAAGGAAAAGGGTGGCACCTCGGAAATTATTACCAAAGAAGATGGCAGCCAGTATGGTAATTGTAAACTTCCCGATGGCTCTGAGTGTGAGGAATGGGCATTTATGAGGGGTGAATGTCCGCAAGGTAGCTCTCCTATTGATCCAAGAGCTGTTGGTTCAAGTGGCGCTCCAATAGTTATTCCGGGGGCGATAAAATAAATAATATAAACCATCATTAATAATTAATAATTTTAAGCTAATCTAAATTTAGATATAAATTATTTAAACAAATATATGGAAACACAAACGCAGGGTAATTTTAAAGGAAAAGGAGCTTTAGATGCATTTTTAAATTTATTTGTCTTAATTTCTCTTGGCTGGCTGTCTTTTTCCGTCGGCCAATTAGTGTTCGGTATTATTAATAAGGCATTTAAAAACAATACTTTTTCCGGTTATGGTTATGATTTATCAATCCAATCCGGACTTAGGATGGGAATTGCTTCAGCCATAATCTTATTGCCGGTATTTTTAATAATTATTAATGTCTTGCATCATCAATACAAAAAAGGCACTTTAAGTCATGGCAGTGGAATTAACAGGTGGCTGACATATTTGATGCTTTTGGTTTCCGCACTTACAGTAATCGGAAGCTTGGTCGCTTTGCTTGTTAACTTTTTGAACGGAGAATATACGGTTAATATTGTTTTGAAAATAATAACAGTCCTAGTGATCGCTTTGCTGATTTTCGGATATTTCGGCTATGATTTAAGAAGAAAAGAATATGCAAAAAGATCAATGCTTTCTATAATCGCTTTGATTTTAGTTTTGGTTTTTGTAATAGGATCTATTGCCGGAGCTTTTTTCTTTATGGATTCGCCAAAGACTTCGAAATTAAAAAGATTTGATATGACTAGATCGTCAGACTTAAGCAGTTTAAATGGTTATATAGCTTCCAAATATATGGAAAATAAAAAATTGCCGGATATCAACGATTCGCAAGTCACTTCATTTAAAGATCCCGAAACACAAAAACCTTACGAATATAAGGTTATTGATGACAAACAATATGAGCTCTGTGCTAATTTTGCTTTTGCCGTAACTGACACAGAAAAATATCCCGGATCTGAGGATTGGTTTAACCATTTGGCAGGCTATCAATGTTTTACTAAAAAAGCATTAGATTCAAATTTAAACCCGGTTGAAAAGCCGATAATAAGATAAAAATATGTCTATCTCTCAAAAACTTAAGGACTACTTAAGTAAAAGCAAATTTGATTACGAAGAAATCGCCCATAAGACGGTTTACACCGCCTATGATGCCGCTCAAACTTTAAAAAAGAATTTAAAGGAGATTGCTAAAAATCTTTTGATTCAAGCGGATAAGACTTTTGTTTTGGTAATCATTCCTGCCGATAAAAAATTGCATTTGGAAAAATTAAAAAAAGCTTTGGGGGCTAAAAAAATCTCTATTCCCAAGGAGCAATTAATGGTTAAGATTTTAAAAATTAAGCCTGGAGCACTTTCTTCTTTTGGCGGGTTGCATAAGCTGGAAACAGTCGTTGATAAAACTATGCTTCAAACACAGAAAGCAGTCATGAGCGCCGGCAGTTTTACTGATAGTATTTTAATGAAAGTAAAAGATTTTGTGCAATTAGAAGAGGCTAAATTGGCAGATATTGCCATGACCGGAGGCTATAAGATTCCGAAGTCGGTGAAAAAACAAATGAAAAAAGTGAAGGCGTCTGTAGCTAAAAAGGGCGCTAAGAAAGCTGTTAAAAAGCCGGCGCAAAAAGTAGCAAAAAAAGCCCTTAAAAAGGCTGTAAAAAAGACAGTTAAAAAACCAGTGAAGAAAACGGTTAAGAAAGCCATAAAGAAAAAATAGTTCAATGTATCAAATAAAATTAGAACAATTTGACGGCCCGCTGGATTTATTATTGCAATTGATCGAAAATCAAAAATTGAACATTTCACAAGTTTCTTTGGGCAAGGTAACTGATCAGTACTTGCAATATTTGGACAGCTTGCAGGAAGTGGGCGCATCCGATTTGGCTGATTTTTTAGTTATTGCTACCAAGTTATTAATTATAAAATCAAAGACTCTATTGCCGATTAATGAAGATGATGAGGAAGATAGCGCCGATCAGTTGGAATTGCAGTTGAAAATGTATAAGGAATATCTTGAGGCAACAAAAAAAATCGAAAAAATAATCAATGATAAGAGATTTGCCTTTAGTCGCGATAGGATAGCGATTTCTCATGAGCCGACATTTTCTCCGCCGCCATCATGTAACACAGAAATACTGCGGGATTATTTTGAGCAAATTATCGGCCGGATTGATTATATTGTTAATCTGCCGCAGAGAGTTCTGGAAAAAGTGGTCAGTTTGACTGAGGTGGTTGAAAACATAAGGCGCAATTTAGCGGGAGCATCTAAGCTTGATTTTAAATCAATTATATCCGAGGCTAAGTCTAAGTCGGAAGTGGTTGTGTGTTTTATGGCTCTATTGGAGTTGATTAAAAACGGTGAAATATTAGTGGGGCAAGATGGAATTTTTGACAATATAACAGTAGAAAAAATTTAATATGGATGAGATAAAAAATAAAATAGAATCGCTTTTGTTTATTTCACATAAGCCGTTAAGCGGAAGTGAAGTTGCAAAAATTGTTGATGCTGATAAAATTCAAGTAGAAGAAGCATTAGAAAAACTGTTTACTGATTATAGTGGTCGTGCCGGAGGAATTGTGATTTTGAAACTAGACGGAAAATATCAAATGGCAACAAGCGGAGCTTCTTCGGAGATTGTTTCGAAGTTTATCAAAAGCGAAATCACCGGAGAGCTTACAAGGCCGTCTTTGGAAACCTTAACAATAATAGCTTATAGGGGACCGATTTCCAAAGCGGAATTAGAATTGATTCGTGGCGTTAATTGCAGCTTGATTTTGAGGAATTTATTAATGCGCGGATTAATTGAGGCCAAAGATGACAAATCCAGAGATGTTTTTGTCTATAGCATCACTTTTGACTTTTTGAAATATTTAGGGCTTGAGAGGGTAGAGGATTTGCCTGACTTTGAAAAGTTGAATAAAAATAATAATTTGGAAAAGCTATTGGTGGGCGTGGATGTGCTCAGCAAGACTGAAAATGAAATTAATTTAAACGATCAAAAAAATGATTGAAATCCTAGCCAACCTTATATTTGCTAGTATTTTGTCTAATTTTACAGCAAATCAGCCAAATATTAATCAAATATTTGCTCAAGAATATTTGGTGCCAAATAATATTTCGCGAAAAGTTCCTCGAAAAAAGTCAGATGCTACTTTGGGCGTCAAGGTGTCAGCACAAAGTGTTGCGGCCGCAGACAGTCAAGGCATATCTTTACTTTATGAAAAAAATTCAAAGCAAGTCCGTTCAATTGCGAGCTTAACAAAATTGATGACGGCTTTAGTTTTTTTAGATCATAATCCGGGAATGGATAAGGAGATAGTAATTGAAAAGAGCGATCATCGAGATGGCAATCGGCCGTATTTTTATGAAGGCGAAAAAGTAAAAGTAAAAGATGTTTTTAATGTTATGCTTGTCGCTTCAGCTAATGAGGCTGCAGCAGCCCTGGCCAGGTCGACTGGAATGAATAATGATGAATTTGTAAGGCAAATGAACCAAAAGGCTAAGGAGCTCACAATGACAGATACTATATTTGCCGACGAAACCGGTTTGAATAATGGTAATAAATCGACAGCGCAAGATATTTTGAAATTAGCCAAGGAGGCATTCAGCCACGATGAAATCTCTCATACGGTTGGACAAAAAAATTATTTTTATACTGTTTTAAATTCCAACACCAAAAGAAATATTGCCGCCACGGATAAAATTTTAGGAGATGATTTCGGATATGGCAATGATATTTATAAAATTATTGCTGGTAAGACTGGATATTTAGAATTAGCTGGTTATTGTTTCGCCAGCAAGGTTACAAATAAGGACGGCCATGATGCCTATATTGTTGTTTTGGGCAGCGCCAGTCCTGACAGTAGATTTAGTGATACTAAAAGCATAGCTTATTGGATTTTTAATAATTATATTTGGTAAAAAAATGAAGGCATTAATTATTGCCAATTGGAAAATGAATTTAAGCCCAACTCAGGCTGTTGGTTTGGCATTGGAAATTAAAAAGGCCACAAAAAGAGAAACTGAAAAAGAGGTTGTGTTATTTCCATCATTTACTGCGCTTGAGTCAGTTGGTAAGGCAATTGAAAACAGCAATCTTCTATTGGGTGCGCAAAATGTTTTTTGGGAAGAGTCAGGGGCTTTCACTGGCGAGGAGTCGGTAAAAAATTTGAAAGAGCTCGGATGCCAATACGTCATAATCGGCCACAGCGAAAGGAGAAAATATCTTGGAGAAACCAACGAAATGATTAACAAAAAAATATCCCTTGCTTTGGAAAACGAATTAATTCCGATCTTGTGTATCGGGGAAACATTGGAACAAAGACAGGAAGGCAGGGCTGAGCATACATTATGGAATCAGATTAATGAAGGCTTAAAAGGAATTGATCTTGTACTATCCGAGAAATTGGCCATTGCTTATGAGCCAGTTTGGGCAATAAGTACTAGTGGCACTGGTCAGATAATGGAACCGGGTGACGTTCAAATGGCTTTTAATATAATTTATCAAAATTTGGTGGACCTATGGCCATTGACAATAGTATCAAACAATGTCAGGATACTGTACGGCGGAAGTGTTGATGGTGCAATTGCCGCAGAACTTTCAAAATTATCTAAAATCAGCGGGTTTTTGGTCGGCGGAGCAAGCTTAAATAGTGAGGAATTTACAAAAATAATTAAAAATAGTTAAAAATATATGCTTGTCCATATTAATAAGATCGTTCCTCAGGCTAGAAAAAAGAAGGTGGCAATAGGCGCTTTTAATACTTCAAATTTAGAAATGACCTTGGCCATAGCTCGTGCTGCCGTGATCGCTAAGTCGCCGATAATTATTCAGACATCGGAGTCGACCATTAAATATGCGGGGCTCAAGACTATTTTTGCAATTATAAAAAATATTGCAGAAACTGAGGCTAAGAGCATTCCAGTTGCCATCCACCTTGATCATGGCAAAGATTTGGATTTAATTAAGGAATGCATTGCAGTTGGCTATTCATCAGTTCATTGCGACGCATCTGAATTTTCATTTGAAAAAAATATTTCATTAACAAAGAAGGTAGTCGGCTTTGCCCACAAAAGAGGATCATGGGTCCAGGGAGAATTAGGCGGATTTGCCGGCAAAGAAGGAATGTCAGCAAGCGGTCTGCCAAAAAATCTAGATAGTTTTTTTACAGATCCAAGCAAAGTTAAAGAATATATAGTAAAAACAGGAATTGATACCTTAGCCGTTTCAGTTGGGACAATTCACGGATCTTTTAAGGGTAAGGAAAAGATTCATTTTCATCTGCTGGAGCAAATAAACAAATTGGCAAAAATACCATTAGTGTTGCATGGCGCTTCCGGCACTGATCCGGAAGAAATCAAACAAGCGATAAAATTAGGCGCCACAATAATAAATATTGATACGGATGTAAGGGTGGCTTTTACAAAAGCCCTGCAACAAACATTATCATCAAAAATTATTTTTTACGACCCGAGAAAAATATTAGCTCCTGCCACAGAGGCGGCGAGCCAAGAGGTTATTAATAAAATAAAACTTTTTAGATCAAGTTTAGTTAAATAAATATGATTTACATTATTATTCTAATAATTATAGCGATCGCAATTGGCGGATATTTGGCATTTATGATTTTTAGGCATTTTCCTGATTTAAAGAATTTAGATATCAATTCTATTTCTAATGCCAAGCAAGGTGCTACAAGGGCTAAAATTTTGGAGTCTAAATTTCAAAGAAGCAGTCAGGATTTTAGAAAGCATTTTAATGCTGCGGTCGGACCGAAACTAAAATCAATCTCGCTTGGATTTGCAAGAATGAAGGAAAAAGTTGTTGCCTTGGAGGCGCGCTATAAGATAAAGGACGTTGTAAAGCACGTCAAAGAACCCAAAACAGTCGAAGAAATAATTGAAGAGGGTCGGGCCTTAATGAACAAAGAGGAGTTCGTTGCGGCAGAAAAAAAATTAATAGAGGCAGTTTCCGCCGACAAAAAAAATATTAAAGCCTATGAGTCTTTGGGCGAATTATATTTTGATAATAAATGTTATGATCAGGCGGAAGAGATCTATAAATATTTGATAAAATTATACACAGTATCGGCTGGTACTTCTAAAAAAGGAAGCCATTTTAAAAACGGTAAATTGCAAGAAATGGAAACCGATCTTTTAAATTCCATAAACGTTGATCCTAGGGTTGCCGTCTATTACTGTGATTTAGCCAAGATATCTGAAGCCACTAAAAAAGAAGAAAAGGCTTTAGATAGTTATCTAAAAGCAAGTGCCATTGAACCGAATAATCCGAAATATCTAGATAAAATAATTGCACTTGCTGTTTCTGTCAGAGATAGGGATTTAGCCAAAAAAACCTTATACCATTTAAAAAAGATCAATCCGGAAAATGGCAAGCTTCAGGAGCTGGAATTGTCTATTGAAAATATTTAATTATTTTGGTATATTTTTATTGGAAAGGATAAAGCCTTTTTTATTTTCGAAAAAATTGCCGTTGTAGCTCAGTTGGTAGAGCAACTCCATGGTAAGGAGTAGGTCTGCGGTTCGAATCCGCACAACGGCTCAAGATGGAGGCGCTTTTTATCCCATTGGTGCTTGAAAAGATGGATATTTTGTGCTAAAATATAATTCAAAATGGGTCGGTACCTAAGCGGTCAACAGGGGCAGACTGTAAATCTGCTGGCTTCGCCTTCGGGGGTTCGAATCCCTCCCGGCCCACTATTTAATTAAAAAACAGTCCGCCGCGGCGGACTGTTTTTTAATTTATCAGAAAAAATGATTGTATGTTATACTTAAACAAATAAATTAATAATAAAAAATAATTATGCAATTAAAAAATAAAGTAGCCATTGTTACCGGAGCCAGCCAAGGAATTGGAAGGGGCATAGCTTTGGAATTAGCCAAGGAAGGATATGATATTGTTGTATCCGATATTGATTCTGTTAAGGCAGATAAGGTAGTCAAAGAAATTAAGGCTTTGTGCGTAGAAGCTATTTCTGTAAAATGTGACGTTAGTAAACAAAAAGATGTAATTAATCTTTTTAAGACGGCGATTAAAAAATTTAAGACTATTAATATCCTTGTTAATAATGCAGGTATTTTTCCTTTTATTACTTTTGATAAAATGAAAGAGTCTGACTGGAATAAGGTAATGGATGTTAATTTAAAAGGAATTTTTTATACTTGTAAAGAAGCAGTTAAAATATTGCCCGAAGGAGGAAGAATTATTAACATTTCTTCCATCGCCTCTTTTGTCGGTTTTTCGGGCTTGGTTCATTACTGTGCATCCAAGGGTGCTATTAATAGCATGGTTAGGGCCTTGGCTCTAGAACTTGCTCCAAGAAAGATAACTGTCAATGCTGTTGCTCCTGGTGCCATTGAAACGCCTGGCGCCAGCCAACCTGATCAGCCTCGTACCAGTACGGATGCAGTGAAAAAACAAACAATTGCCATGATCCCGCTTAAAAGAATGGGCCTCCCAGAAGATATTGCCAATGCGGTAGTATTTTTGGCGTCAGATAAGGCTAGTTATATAACCGGCCAAATAATTACAGTAGATGGTGGTTGGACAGCCCAGTAATTATAAATGATGATTCTGGGTAAGCGCTCCCGACATAGTTTGACAGTATTATTTAATTGTGCTATACTACTTATCTAATTAAAAGAGCTGCAAATTAAGCAGCCAAAGACTCGAATCTCTCTTGTGTCATATCTCTTGGCCCTGAAGTAATTGGGGTCAATAAAAATAAATATGATACAAACAAAACAGGCAACTGGTCTTTTTATCGACCTGGGCCTTTCACCAAAAATTTTGGATGTTTTGGAATTTAACAAATTTACAACTCCAACGCCAATTCAACATCAATGTATTCCTGCCGCTTTAGAGGGCAAGGATATTGTTGGTATTGCCCAAACTGGAACAGGCAAAACTTTGGCATTCGGTTTACCGATGATTCAGCAATTAATGATTAGTGGCGGACAAGGTTTGATAATCTTACCGACTCGAGAATTGGCTTTGCAAGTTGATGAGGTTTTACAAAAAATTGGTAGGCCATTGGGTCTTAAAACAGCGGTGCTTATTGGCGGCGCATGTTCCAGACAGCAATTACAAAATCTAAGAAGAAATCCTCACATCATTGTCTCTACACCAGGCAGGCTATTGGATCATTTGGAAAAGAAAAATTTATCTTTATCTAATGTAAAAGTCATGGTTCTTGATGAGGCTGATAGGATGCTTGATATCGGATTTTTACCTCAGCTAAAACAGATTTTGGCATTTTCTCCGGTCAATAGGCAGACCCTATTGTTTTCAGCCACTATGCCATCAGCAATTGCACAAATTGCTGCTCGTTATATGAAGATGCCTATTCGAATAGAGGTTGCTCCCTCTGGAACGGTAGCAGAAAATGTTGAACAGGAAATATTTATTGTTAATCGTGAATTGAAAACTCAGCTTCTGGAAAAGGTATTAACTGATAATGCCGGCAGCGTTTTGATATTTTCACGAACAAAACATGGCGCAAAAAACATTGCAAATCACGTGGTTGCCATGGGACACAGTGCCATAGAAATGCATTCAAATAAATCTTTAGCTCAAAGAAGATCTGCTCTAGATGGGTTTAAAGTTGGTAAATATCGCGTGCTTGTCGCAACAGATATAGCCGCAAGAGGAATTGATGTTAATAATATATCTTTAGTAATTAATTTTGATTTGCCGGATGATAAAGAGGATTATGTCCATCGCATAGGAAGAACAGGTAGAGCGTCTAATTATGGCAAAGCAATTTCCTTTGTCACTCCTCAGGAAAAATTCAACATCAGGCGCATTGAAAGCTTGATTAGAAAAGCCATTCCAATATTAGATTTGCCAATTCTTCCGCCCAAGCGAAAAATTCAATCTCAGATTGAAATATTTGAATCTCAATCAGGCGGTTTTTCGAGATCACGAACCGATTACGGCGCTAGGCAGGATAGATTTTCAAGAGGTCAAACAGATTTTGGTCCTAGAGTAGAAAGATCTTCTTCGCCGAGGGCTCAAAAAGAATTTAGTCCAAGATCAGACAGATCCTCATCTCCAAGATCATCTTCAAGTAGTAATAGATTTAAGAGATGGCGTTAATTGAGGTTTTATAAGTACTTGAAAAACAGTCCGCCGCGGCGGACTGTTTTTTTGTTGCAAAGTATTGTCTAAATTTGTTATAATTATTAAAGTAAATGCAAATTTAGACAGTATGAAAATTACCAACTCTCTCAAAATCGGCCTAATTATTTTTGCCTTTTTTGCTTTCTGTAATGTTGCCGGCGCAACTGTTTATTATGTTGACGATGTTGGTGGCAGTGACGCCAATAGTGGAACATCAACTTTGGCAGCCTGGCAAACAATTAATAAAGTAAGCTCCTCAACGCTAGTGGCAGGCGATAGTGTTTTATTAAAAAAAAGCGGTTTTTGGAATGAAAAATTAATCGTTTCAACTTCAAGTATTGCTTTTAATTCATACGGTTCTGGCGCCAATCCTTTTGTTGCACAGTTAGATTATAATCAAAAAATTAATATTGGCATCAATAACATTGATTTTGGCCCTTGGTTTTATATGACTCATGGCGATGTAGTTGGTGATAAGTCTAGCACATATGGCGGGCTTGGTTATGGCCGAAAGGTTTTATTGGCTAATAATACTGGTGATATTTTTCGCTATGAGAATAGTGTTTTAAGTCAGGTGGGTGATGGCGGAGCGACCTCAAGCGCTCAATCACTATTTATCTCTTCTGCTGGAACGGTATTTGCTTCGTGGGCTGGTGGTATTTGGAGATCAATTGATAATGGTGATAATTGGACTAAAACGCTAACATTTGAACAGACTGATGGACGAACTATTTCTTTTGCGGAAGATAATCAGGGTAATATTTATGTAGGGCAATATAGCTTACTAGTTTCTTCTGGTGCCGCCAAGCTTTATAAATCCATTGATGATGGCGCTACTTGGCCTGACATCACGCCAGAATCTTTTGGTGCGGCTAGGCATGTGCATTATGTTTATTGGTGTCCTTACAGGAATAAGCTTTTTGTGGCTTTAGGCGACCTTGGCAGTAATGTGGTTTATTCTTCCGATGATCATGGCGCAACCTTTTCTCTTTGGGGGAGCGCGGAGCAGTCAGTAGCGATAGTTAGTGATGCGAATTATGTTTATGGTGTTCGCGATACTGGCGGAGACAGATTTATTTGGCGGGCGGGTAGTGACGGCATTCAAACAAAAGTTTTTGAAACTGCAGATAATGTGATTGGTTGGTGGGGACATAGAGATGAGTATGGTAATATTATTTTTGCGGTTGATACGGATGGCGATACACAGACAAATATTATTGCCTCGTTTGATCAGGGAGATCATTGGAGTACTTATTATACAAAGTCGGGAAGATATTTAGCCACTTTCGCCTTGCCAAGTTATTACTATAATGATTGGGATGGTTTTTATTATGGCGGCGGTGGCGTAAATTATGGCGCCAAGTGGAGGCTCTATCCCAATAACGCCGAGTTTAAGGTTGCTTCCACTGGAACGGATTATTTGGTTGATGGTATAAATCATCCATGGAAGACTCTAGAAGCGTTAAACGGCCTGACATTTAATCATCCGTCTTCAATAAAAATTAACAGTCTCACGGCAGGCATTGATGATCCTTTAGTTTTGCGTGGCGATAATATTACCGTTGATGGCAATAATAATTTATATGGCGGAAATCAGGTGGCCTTTTCCGGCTTAAGTGACGGCCTCGAAGGAGTGAGTCCTTTTACGTCCCTGACTCAAACCAATGGTACTGTCTCAACATCTACCGCTCAGGTTCACGCGGGTTCAGTTGCTTTGGCGGCAAGCTCTACGGCGGCAAGCGGAGTTTCGTATGCCAACAAGACAATTGATTTGTATGACGAGGGCAGTACGGTGTGGATGAGAGGTTGGGTTTATGTTGCTAATCCAATTACTTCAGCTAGTAATTTTGATATTTTTCGTTTAGGCAATACATCTACTGCCGCAACAACCTTGGCACTTAGAGTATTAAATACTAATAATATATCAATTAAACTGAATTCAGTTGGTCGGACATATAGCGTTTTGCAAAGCGCTGAACCTTTTGAAACTTTTCCAACCGGCCAATGGGTAAAATTAAAAATAAAAGTTAAGGTTAGCGATACCGTCGGATCAATTATTGTCTGGCAAGATGATAAGATTATTTTAAACGCAGCCGGCTTGGATACTTTATTAGTTGGCAAGTCTTGGAACAAAGCGCTTTGGGGTGTATATGCTGACCAGTCGGACGCTCTGGTTTATTGGGATGACATCGCCCTGGGCAGTACAGATCCGGATCGAAGCGCGATAATTTCTATTTCCGGCAGTAATAACTCAATTAAAAATTTTAATATTTCCAGCGATAATATTGCTATCACCGGTCACAATAATATTATTGATTATAATTTAATTAATAATTCTCCGGCTGGAGTTTCTATTGGCGCCGGGACGATTGGTAATAAAATTTATAACAATACTTTTGTTGATGGCGTTACGGGAATAAATGATGGTGGCAGTTCGACCTCTATTATTAATAATATTTTTAGTCAACAAAGTTCCAATGCCATTATTTACTCCGGTGATGGACAGGTTGAGAATAATAATTTAATTTTTAATACCACGCTTTCCGGCTTGACCGCCGATGGAACTGATATCGCATTGGACCCGCAATTTTTTTCAAGTTCCACTTCTAATTTCCAGCTAAAATATTATTCTCCGGCAGTGGATTCGGGGATTGTCATATCTGGTTTGACTCAAGATTATCTGGGAAATGCCTTTTATGGTAGTCCGGATTTGGGCGCTTATGAGTTTCAGCCGAGTCTTAGCCTATCGGGTAATTTAATTTCAACTTCAAGTCCGATTACAGTTTATTCCAATGGTAAATTAAATTATAAAACAGCAACTTCTTCCTCGGCTTTGGCAGATTTCCAAGTTGGTCCGATAGGCGGTTTTTCTACGAGTTTACAAAATTATATGGATGTCAGTTTGACCAATTGGTCAATGACGGGCCAGATGAATAAAGAGTGGATAGCAACAAGCTCGGTTGCCACTACTACGATTTTTACGATAGGTGATTTACAGGCTGATACGGATTATGCTGTATCAGTCGATAGTGTTGCCGGTGATGGTGTAGTCAGCGGTTCTTCTTGCTCCGGTGCGATATGTACATCTGACGTCGACGGAAAAATCAGTTTTAATTATACTGGCGGTTTTTCAACTCATATTTTTGATTTAGAAATGGTGATGGCGTCATCGACATATTATGTTGATGCTGTTAGCGGCAATGATTCTAACTCCGGCACGGCGATAGGTTCCGCTTGGCAAACCATTTCCAAAGTAAATAGTTTGCCTCTTGTGCCCGGTGATAATATTTTGTTTAAAAAAGGCCAGACTTGGAGAGAAACATTAACTGTACCATCATCTGGCAATGTCAGTAGTACAATCGTTTTCGGTGCTTATGGCGAAGGTAATAAGCCGAGAATAACCGGAGCGGATTTAGTAACTGATTGGTCGGTTGAATCCGAAAATATTTGGAAATCAACATTAGCAACCCAGCCTCTGCGGGTTGCAATTAACAGCGAGCTTGGTAATTTAGCGTCTAGCTTGGCCGGAGTTAATTCTTCAACAAATTGGTTTTGGGGCACAAGCACTCTTTATATTTATTCGATTGCTGATCCGGCATCTTCAACTGTTGAAGCTGGTAAAAGATCAAACTCAATTAATGCAAATGGTAAGTCTTATATTACTTTTGACGGTTTGCAGATGGATTTAGCTAATGGTTCAAGCGGTGCCGGAGTTTGGATTTCCGGCGCTGGAGCTACGAAAGTTAAAGCGCAAAATTGTGAAATAAAATGGAACAGACATGGGGTGGTTTTTTATACAACGGATGCGCAGGCCGGCAATCACACAATTGATAGCTGTCAAATTCATGATAATGAAGCTAGTGGAATATTTTCAAACGCTGGAACTGACGGATCAACTTCATCAACACGGACAACTATCAGTAATAACACCGTTTATAATAATGATGGTTTTGGAATTTTTGCCTACGCCAGTAATTGGCTTATTGAAAGAAATCTAGTCTATAATAATGGCAATTATTCCATCGCCCCTGGCTATTCCGGCATCCATTTGTGGGGTGGCGACGTCGGGTCTCCGACCGCAAATACCGGCGATTATAATATTGTTAGATATAATAAAATATATGGCACAAGGTCACTTGGTGAGGATGGCAGTGGCATATCGGCGGACATTTATTCGGATCATAATCAAATATATGATAACATTGTCTACGCTAACGATGGTCCTGGCATAACACTTTTTGCAAACGACAGTAATGAAATTTATAATAACACGAGTTATAGCAATTGTTTGAACACAGGCGGCCAATTAACTTTGAAGGGCGAAATTAGAATTGATGGCATTGTATCTGAAAAAGTTAA
This sequence comes from Candidatus Buchananbacteria bacterium, assembly GCA_041665065.1. Classification (GTDB taxonomy): domain Bacteria; phylum Patescibacteriota; class Patescibacteriia; order 2-01-FULL-39-33; family 2-01-FULL-39-33; genus JBAYJM01. The sequence goes on along the minus strand of JBAYJM010000007.1, from coordinate 21,414 downwards.
AAATTTTATTGTAAAAAATAATATCGCCTACGCGACTGGATCTGATGTGGCAGCCATTTATTTAAATCAGTATGCTTATGATCAATCTCCAATTATAGCTAATAATCTATGGTATGCAAGTTCGGCTAATTGGTATTTTTGGAATACGGCCGGTGGCAGTAGTTTGGATGCTTGGAATTTATTGGAGGGAGTGGTAACTGATTTGAATTCAAATCCTGTTTTTGTCAACGCACCGTTAGATTTTACGCTTCAAGCGAGTTCTGATGCGATTGATGCCGGTACAAATGTCGGATTAACATCGGATTATGCCGGGACTGTAATTCCCAAAGGTTTAACCTTTGATATTGGCGCTTATGAATTTAATGAAAGTACTGGCCCAATTGTTTCTATTATTTCTCCTGCTTCCGGATCAACGGTCTCGGGCAATATTCCTTTGACTGCAACCGTTACGGATGGCTCGCCAATTGCCTCAGTCCAGTTTTCAATTGACGGCTCCAATTTTGGTTTGGCTCTTAACTCCTCGCCCTACATGACACATTGGAATACTTTGACTTCAGCTAATACTGCTCATGTCATATCAGTGGTGGCAACGGACATCTATGGCAACTCTGCCACTGCCACTGCCACTATTATAGTAAATAACTATTCCAGCGGCGGAGGTGCCAGCTATACGCATATTATTCCGGTTCCTTTAAATCCGGTAATTGTTGTGACGACATCACCGAGCAAACCAACATCAACAGAAACAACAATAAGCAGTTCAACAGCTAAACAACCATCTGAACCAATTTTGATACGCTACTTAAACTCGCCTAATATTTATTTGCTTGAGAATAATCAAAAGAGTTTGATTAGAAGTGTTGAGGCTTTTGTCGCCCGGGGTTATGATTGGAAAAATGTTAAAAATATTGAGCCAGATAAAACTTATCCTAATGGTCCGGACATAACTCTCCCTAAAAATATTATAATTTTTGTTAAGGATTTAAAGTCCGGGCAGACAAGTCCGCAAATTAAGTTGTTACAGCAAAAGTTGAATGCCCTTGGTTTCCTTGTGTCGAAAAAGGGTGCAGGGTCATTGGGCCGGGAAACGAATTATTTTGGTCCTGCAACCAAACAAGCCCTAATCAAATTTCAAAAAGCCTATAATCTTAAGCCGGCTAACGGAATCCTTTCTTCACTTACCAGAATTAAAATTAATTTATTGATGGTAAAATAATTTATTTTAAATTAATAGCCGATTTTTAAATCGGCTATTAATTTGTCACTTATTGATTTGATGTCAGGTCTTTTTTCTTTTGTTCAAATTCATCCTTATTAATTTCACCCCTAGCATAACGCTCCTCGATTATTTTAAGAGCGGTATTGTCTTTGTGTCGGATATGATTTTCATCTCCATGCGGATGACTGAGCCATCTTATTAAAACGACTATTAGCCAAATAATCAGAACCCAAAAAACAATTGCAAAAAGCACGTCAAAAATCCAAAATCCATAGCCCCCATTGTACATATTATTATACATATACCACATCATATTTTTTTAATAATTTTATTGTAATTTAGAATGATTTAACTGACCTTTGGGCAAGGTTAAATATATCTGAAAATAATTAAGTACAAGTTAATTAGCCGTTTTTAGTGTTGAAATAACTAATAATTTATATTAATATGGCAAACAACAAAGACAGCTGGGTCAGGCTGGTTGATAATAAAATGAAAGATTACGGCGAGATAAATTATCACAGAAAAGTTATTAGGGTTAATAAGCATAAATCCAAAAAGCTTGGCCGAGGGGGAATTATAGATACCATTATTCATGAGGAAACACATAGGATATATCCGCAGCTAGGCGAAAGGGAAATCAAAAGGTTGACAGAAATCAGATTGAGGAAAATGGATTCTGGGATTAAAAAGATGTATTATAATAAATATCGCAGAACAAAATAAATGCAAAACAGAAAAAGTAGTTACGTTAATGTTGGTCTCTTTTGGATAATCACTATCCTTGGCTTTTTGATTATTGCTGGTTTTGTTTTTATTGCTTATTTTCAGGTTGGCTCCATGTCGCATTTTAGTTTTAAAAATCTATCCTCATATATCAATATATCGGTTTCATGCGAGAAACCCTTAACCTATTCGCTCGGCAATATTGATCCAAAATTTGGCATAACCCGGGATGAACTTATCCAATACATTAAAGAAGGATCTGCTCCTTGGTCCAAGGCGGCTCAAAAAGAATTATTTTCCTACTCCCCGGAGGGAGAAATTAAAATTAATTTAGTTTATGATTATCGTCAGGCGGCAGTTGATAGGTTAAAAAATTTGGGCTTAAAGGTAGACTCAAATCAATCTTCTTATCAGGCTTTAAAGTCAAATTACGATTTGCTGTATTTAGAATATAGCGCAAAGCAAAAAATTTTAAATGATTTAAATATTTCTTTTACAAGTCAGTTGGACGAGTATAATTCCAAGGTGGATTACTGGAACAATAATGGAGGCGTTCCACAAAATGAAGCAACAAATTTGAGGTTGCAAAAAAAATCATTGGACGCCCAGATTGAAACAATCAAAAAACAGAATAAGGAATTAAATAACTTAGTCGATACTATAAATGCCGAGGTGGTGATGCTAAATACTATGGCCGGACAATTACAGTTAGACGTTAAGACATATAATAGTATTGGCAGTCCATTGTCGGGTGGATTTGAACAGGGCGTATATATTGAAGATGAAAACGGGAAGCGTATTAATGTTTATGAATTTGAGAATGCGGATCAATTGGTCAGGTTGCTTGAACATGAGCTTGGACATGCGCTGGGAATGGATCATGGTGATATTGCCAGTGATATTATGTATTATTATAATCAAGGCACTAATTTAGAACCGTCAAAAAACGACTTAAAACAATTGAATGCGGTTTGTAATATACGCTCCTAAACAGCCTCAAAGGCTGTTTTTTCTTGCAAGACGCGTTTTACGGAGGTGGCGGCTTAGCGCGAGCCGCCCTTTTTATTTTATTGAAAAATTATTATTGTCCACTTGTTTTTAATGATGTATAATTAGATAAGTTGGGAGGGGAATAATGAAAACATACTCCGTGGAGTATTTTTTTATTGAATACTTATTTATATATTTTAAAAAATAATAAAAGGGGGAATGAAAAAATTTAATCTTTTTTTGCTAGTCTGCTTTTTTGTCATAAGCGGATTTTTGTTTTTGCCAAAAATGGCAAAAGCTGAGGAAATCATTATTAGTAATGACACTGTTTGGGATAGTGGTGATGTAAAAATTTTCCATGATGATGACAGTTTAACAATTGACGATAGCGTTACCCTGACGATTACCAATGGGACAATTTTAAAGATGGGTAAAAATACTACCATTGCTGTTGGTGGCAGGTTGGTAATAAATGGTACATCAGAAAAGCCAGTTATTATCACTTCAATAAAAGATGATTCTGTCGGTGGCGACAGTGATGGCGTTGTTGACCAGCCGTCGCCAGGCGATTGGTATGGAATTATTTCTGGACCGGGATCCGGGGTGGATATAAATTATGCCATAGTTGAATACGGCGGAAAACGTTTGGATATGGATGCCGGAGTGATTACGACGCATCCTTTGACCGATCATTTTTATATCAATCATTCTTCAATTATAAATAATAGCGGTCAGATTTTTGATCTTATTTCTAATTTTAAAATAAATAACTCTAATATATATAATCCAGGTTTTTGCAGTGATCTTGGCGGAATAGATTTTTGTGGTACCATATTAATAAATCAAACACCTGAGGAAATTGATCTAACTAATAACTATTGGGGACATCAAGATGGTCCTACTGTGGCCTATCCCGATATAAAAGGCACAATAATATCTGGGCCGGCAAATTCCCAGCCTTATGTTAGCAAGCCGATTGAGTTATTTAAAAAAGGCATAAATCCGGTGATTTTGATTCCCGGGATTTTGGGGAGTTGGAAGTTGGGCGATAAATATGAGCTCGATCCTATTTTAAATACGTATGATAATTTGTGGGAAGCATTGAAACTCGCAGGTTATGAAGAGGGAAAAACATTATTTGCTTTTCCGTATGACTGGCGATTTAGCAATGCTTCTAATACTGATGATTTGATGCGGAAAGTCCAGGAGGTCAAAGAAATTAGTGGTAGTGATAGGGTGGATATAATTGGCCATTCAATGGGTGGCTTGTTGGCGCGATCATACATTGAAAGTATTTATTATAAAAATGATGTTGATAAGTTGGTTTTTTTAGCTACTCCGCATAAAGGTGCTGTCGATGCATATTTGGCTTGGGAAGGTGGCGAGCTTAGTAGTAACCCTAATGATTTTGTAAAAAAGTATATATTTGAGCTAGAAGCAAATAGAAACCATCATCAAAGCATATTTGATTATATCAGAGAGGATATTCCATCGATACGTGATCTTTTGCCTATATATGATTACTTGAAAGAGCATTCATCTGGCCAATTAAGAACGTATCCTAATAATTATCCTCAGAATTATTTTTTGGAGCTATTAAATAGGCCAGAAAACATGAAAAAATTAGATGATGTTAGTATTTTAAATATAATTGCTAATGACAGGAAGAATGACACTTTAAATTATATTAAAGTTGAAGATAAGGAATTTGATAATGCCAAATGGGAAAACGGCTATCCTCATAATTATGACAGTGTTTTGGGCGATCATGGTTTGGAATTTGGTCCGGGCGATGAAACTGTGCCTCAAATGAGTAATGATGGCTTATTTTTTGATGAAGAAGTTACAATGCTTGATACTACCCATGGCGATGTGGTTACGGATGCGCAAAAATATGTTATAGAATTTTTGACTGGAAAGATGCCTATTATGTTTATTAAAACAAACAGTTTCAGTAAATATTTTATAATTAGAATTTTCTCACCGGCTGATTTTCTAATTACTGCGCCTGATGGCAAAGAGTTGGGACGCAATAGTCTCGGCCAAAACATTAATGAAATACATGGCGCTTTCTACTATAATGAAGATGAAATGGAGTTTGCCCTTATTCCAGAGCCGATTGAGGGAAAATATAGAATAGATTTATTGGGAACGGATGATGGGCAATATCGGCTAAGTCTTGCTTATATTGATGATCAAAATAATAATATCGAAAAAGAATTTAAAGGCAATATCTCTGTTGGTCAAAAACAGGACTTTAAAATAGATTATGTTAGCTCAACTGATCCGCTTGGAGATTTAAATCCCCAGGATTTTGATGCGCCGATAATTAATATTGCAAGTCCGGTTTCAAGCACGCCATATTATCGTTTGCAAAAATTAAATATTGAATATACGACTAAGGATGATTTTCCCGGCCTAGCTACGACCACTCTAGCGATAGATAATCAGTCTATAAATACTACAACGATTGATTTGTTTAATTACTCTGTGGGCAAGCATGATTTTACGGTTACGGCTAGCGACTTAGCGGGAAATATTTCCAGTTTAACTGTAGAATTTAGTATTATTACTGATCTAAAAAATATGATTTTAGGAATTAATGGATTATATAAAAGAAAATTAATTTCTAAAGAGGCTCATAATAAACTTTTACCACCTCTAGGGCAGTTGCAATTAAAATTAAAAGCCATTGATGTGGCAATTGATATTTTAAATAAAGCTAAGGGTCAGATAGGAGGCAGGCTAAGAGAAAAGCTGATTAAGGAAGCAGGTAGGGCTATTGCCAGGCTTGAAAAAGAAAGAGATGAGATTATTGACTCAAAATTGGATAACTTTAATAAACAACTTGCTAATTTATTAAGACAAAATAAAATTAAACAAAAAAATTATGATATAATAAAAGCAGACAGCGATTATTTAAAAATTAATTTATGAAATTTATGTTTAAAAAAACATTATTATTTACAATCTTAATTATTTTTTTACCTTTGTTATTTGGAATTTTATTTGGAATTTTATTTGGAAATTATTTTAGTGGTAGTGGTTTTTTTTCTGCTTATGCTCTTTTTGGTTGGATTTTTATTATGGTCTATTTATTTTTTCAATTCTTTTTGGGGTTTTTATCAACCATATTTAATTATGGAAAAGGATTTAAATTTATAACTTTTACTATTTTAAATTTTATTGCAATTTTGTTTTTTTTAAACGCCTCAGAATTTTATGATTTTTATCTTATTTTACAAAATATAATTATTATTATAATAATTATTGCTCTTAGTGCCTTACTATTTTATTGTGGTAGGTTATTGTCAAAATTTCTATTAAGGATTTTTCAAAAATAATTAAATTTAATTTAGCAGTAGAAAACAAAAAGGCTTAAAAATAAAGCCTTTTTGTTTTATTTGCACTCTAAATAATTAATTGCTATAATAATTCCACAATTTAAATTATCAAGAGTGCGGTGAGGGAACCAGCCCTGTGATCCGCCGACAACCGCCGGGAAATTCCACCGGAAAGGTGCCAAATCTGGCCCTGGCTCGTCTTTTGACGGCCTGCAAAGGGGAGAGATAAAGGTCGTAAATTCTTTCTCATTGCAGTTAGGATTTTTTGTTTGTGAAAATCATTCAGGGGAAGAATAATAATAAAAAAACTATGCCTAACGTTACTTTAAAAACTTGTGAATCCGTTTGTGAGGGGCATCCGGATAAAATGTGCGATCAAATCAGTGATGCAGTACTCGATGCTTGCTTAACAGTCGATCCATCGTCTCGCGTTGCTTGCGAGTGTTTGATAAAAGATAATAATTTAATTATTGCCGGTGAGATTACAACTTTGGCTGATTTGGATTTTATTGGAATTGCCAAAACAACCTTAAAACAAATTGGCTACAGCCAATCGGAAATAGACGGTTTTAACATTCAAATTTTGGTCAGCAAGCAATCACCCGATATTGCCCAGGGAGTAGATACGGGCGGAGCAGGCGATCAAGGCATGATGTATGGCTACGCAACGAGCGAAACAAAGGAAATGCTTCCTTTACCACTTTTATTATCTCATCAAATCTGCAAGCGTCTCGCCGAACTTCGAAAGGCCGGCAATAGCCCGCTTAGACCGGACGGCAAAGCGCAGGTGACAATTAAATATCTGGACGGCAAGCCTGTGTCAGCTGATTCCATTATTATTTCAACTCAGCATGTTCCGGAAATCTCTCAAAAGGATTTAGAAGAATATATTTATAATGAAGTAGTAATCCCGGTTGCCGGAAAATGGCTAAAAACCGGGCCAGTCATTAATCCTCATTTAAATTCAGTCCAATCAGAAAACACTAAAATCTACATCAATCCAACCGGTAGATTCGAGGTTGGCGGCCCATTTGGAGATTGCGGTGTGACAGGCAGAAAATTAGCAGTCGATACCTATGGCGGAATTGGCAGAATTGGCGGCGGGGCATTTTCCGGCAAAGATCCAAGCAAGGTTGATCGAAGTGCCGCCTACATGGCAAGACACTTGGCAAAGAAGTTGGTTTCACTTGGCTATGGAAATGAAATAGAGGTTAGATTGGCATATGCCATTGGCGTTGCCAAGCCGGTTGATATCAGTGTTGAAATAATGTCGGGAGAAAAGGCTCATGAGGTTGAGGCTGTAAATTTTATCTTAAATAGTTACGACTTAACCCCAAAAGGAATAATTCAGTTTTTGAATTTAAGAAGGCCGATTTTCCAGCAGACTGCTAGTCACGGTCATTTTGGAAGAGAAGAGTTTGAATGGGAAAAAGTTTAATAGCATAATAATTAAAACATCGCAGAATAAAATCTGGGGTGTTTTTTTTGTTGACGAAAGCCTTAATAATTACTACTATAAAATTAATGCAACAGGTGTTGCATAGGGAGGATACGCATGGGCGCGAAGAAAGAGGGTAAAAAAGGTGGCCATGAAGCCATGAGGGGTAAGCGTGGGAATGGCCACATGAGGCCACCACGAGGCGGAAATCCTCCTCCTCGGCCACGACCAGTAGTGGCCGAAAAGAAAGACTGAAGATGTTCAGCTCAATCCGTAGAAGCGGCGATCGCATTACGCCGCTTCGTTTTTTTATTTAAATCTTGACAAATGCCATAAAACTATGTAAATTATATATTGTTTTTACCTGGCTATTCGTGCCACCACTTAGAGGAGGGAGCCCCATGAGCAGGAAGAAGGCAGCATCTGCAGCATCTAAAGAGTGTCGTGGAGCCAAGCCGAAGACTCCACCAAGTCCGAAGGATCGGCGTGATAGGCCGCATCATGGAAAAGGACATCGCGGGGGCGGTAAACCGAGGGGGGGGCGAGGAGGTAGATAAGTTATTGCATTGCAAGCTCGTCGTCGTTTTAGGCCGAGGAAGGAGAGATTCTCCATCCGAGGCCATTTTTTATTTAAAATTTTTATCAGTTGATATATAATTAATCATATGATTAAACAAAAAATCAAAGCCATAAACATTGATAATGATATTTTGCAAAAGCCGATTGATGAGGCTAACTATTTTCACGAAATTTGCCAAAAGGATTTAATCGTTTTGCATTTTACCGCCGGCTATAATTGGCAAGGCGCCTGGGCGACTTTTGCGGCGCCTGGAAAAATGTCTACGCCATATATTGTCGATCTCACCGGGCCGAAGCATATTGTTAAGCTATATGATGAAAAATTCTGGTCATATCATTTGGGAATAAAAGAGGACCGGCAACATTTAAATGACAAAAGATCAATCGGCATTGAGATTGTAAATATTGGTCCGGTTTGGAATAAGGATGGCAGGTGGGTTGACTATCTGGGCAAAGAGTGGCCAGAGTCAGAAATTGTAAAAGGTAAAAATAGGGGAGCAGATGGGGGAGTGAAGTTTCCTGATGAGCAGGTTATCGCAGTTGCGCAATTAGTGAATTATCTTTGCCAAAAATATAAAATAAAAAAAGTTATTCCGGCTGAAAGGATAAATTGTCAGTGGCCGGGGATTGGAAATTTTAAAGGCATTGCCACCCATCAAATGTTTAGAAAAGATAAGTATGATTTGGGTGTAGCTTGGCCGTGGGAGAAGTTTTTGAAGGAATGTGGGGTAAAATAATAGTTTTAATTTTTAATATATGTTATCACTAATTGACACTTTACATTTTTTCATATATAATGAACTGTCACTAGAAAACCCATAGAGAGGAGGACTAATGACTTTAGTACATAGAACACTCGGAGAAGTTCTGATCCGGGAAATATGTGACGAATGCGAGCTCGGTTCTAAAGAGCGTAAGTTGGTGGATCGGATCTTTGTTCGGTGGGAGTCTCTTGGTGGGGATATATCGAAGAGGCTAGAGGTCGTCAATAGAGTGATGGGCAAGAATCCCAAAAGGGCAAATATTACTATAGCGGTATCGTGGATTGCTAGGGAATTTTTGTCCAGAAGCGCAATGGTCGATGGTGGACAGGTTTCTTGAGGCGCAGGCAACGATGTTGTCTTGCGTCTTTTTTAATTGATTTGTTTAAATATTTCACACTAGCTTGCCTGGCAGATACGTGAGAGGTGTTATGGTTTAATTTTGTATCTACTATCGGAGTATATACTCCTCTACGATGAGATCCTTCATCTCCTCTTGAAGGGCGAGGCAGCGTTCCCTTCTTTGTTTCTGGTCTTGGATTTGGCTGAGTTCCATCTGGTGAGGTAAGAGAACCTTGAGCAGCCTTTGGTGTAAAACGTAGATCTTGCGCAGTCTGGGATCCTCCAATATCCCTACTGTAACTTCGCCAAAATCCAACACCCGAGTCGGCAACTCCTCATCAGGGATTTGCATGTCCGGAAGCTCTCTGAAGAGTTTCTCGAAAACATCGGTAGCAGTCATAAAGCAGTTAACCCCTTTCGCATTTTCGCCACAATTTGGATTCACGACTCAAAAGAGTAGACAATTAAACTATATTTTTGTCAATAGTCCTGTGATAAATCAAACACTTCATGCGTGTGTGAAGTGTTTGATTTTATTCAAAATTTGACAACTATCACAAAATTAGCTATAATAACAACATAATTAAATTAATTTAGAGAAATGAAGCAACAAATGCTTAAAAACTCAGCTTGGATGCATGCAACTGTCAATTATGACGGCATCGTTTGTTTTTGCTTGGCTGAGCAAGTTTTTAAGTATTATGATCAAATTTCTACCTAAATTATCTCCACTTAAAAACTTCCTCGGCTAAACAAGCCGAGGAAGTTTTCGTTTAAACTTTAAATCCGCACATTACAAAACAAGGAGAGAGAAAATGACACACGAACAGGCAAGGCGCAACATCAGGCTTTACACCGTTTACCAGATTTTTCGTGACCCGCTATTCTTTGGAGTCATACTAATCTTGTATCTTCAGCAATACGGCAAACTAACTCTGTCAGAAATTTACATGATGGAGTCAATCTGCCTCGTCGGCCGAATGGTTTTGGAAATTCCGTCTGGCGCCATCGCTGACATGCTAGGCAGGAATCTGACAATCGCAATTGGTACGTTTTTGAACTTCGTCCATGTTGGAATCGATGTTTTTATAGACGGACCGGTATTGGTCTGGACGGCTAACATCGTCTGGGTAGTTTCTTTCGCACTCATCTCGGGTGCGGACAGTTCACTGGTCGTTGACAGTCTCAAGGTAGTTGGAGAAGAGTCAAGGTTTCGCCACATTCAAGGCAAGGCGAATTCCTACCGCTGGTATCTTGCGGCATTTTGTGCAATCGGCGCCAGCTACTTGGCTGAAATTAATATGCGCATACCATTTGTAATCAGTGCAATACTTATGCTCATTCCTTTTGCGGTCGCACTGTTTTTCATCGAGCCTCCGCACAAGGAAGAAAAGAAGTACACGCTTCTTCGGCACAAGCAAGTGATGTTGAAAGGCATCAAGGTTTCATTTTGCGATGAGAGACTTCTGTGGGCCATGCTTTTTACGGTGGTCGTCACGGTCGTTTCAAAGATTTGGTTCTTCTCCTACAATCCGTATTTTAAAGTGGTCAATTTGCCACTGGCATATTACGGCTATGTGTTTTTTCTACTAAACATCATAGCTGCAGTTACAAGTCAGAAAGTTGAACTGCTTCATCGGATTTTGGGAGACTTTAAGAGCGTAGTGCTGATGGTACTGCTTCTTGGAGTACCGATACTTGCCATGGGAATGTTTTCATATCAATGGTGCGTTCTACTGGCGGTGTTGCAAAACATCGTCCGTGGATATCTGCCACCGTTCATTGAGCATTATCAGCATGGCTTGTATGAATCAGAAACACGTGCAACCTGCGCTTCAGTTTCGTCTGCAGTACATGGTTTGGGAGAAGTGCTGATGCTTGGCGCTTATGCTCTCTTGCTTGATCAAGTCACGGTCCAGCAGGCGCTCATAGTGCTCGGCGTTTTCACGCTCCTTGTCGGCTCTCTTCTGATATGGCGATTTCGCGCCATCTCATCCTGATTTTCGGTCTCGACCAAGTCGAGACCTTTTTTATTTTGCTAAAATCTGAGATAATATAGTAAATAAATCTAAAAAGCATATGAAAAAATTCCTCAACATTTTTATTATCTTGACGGTTGTTACTTTGGCAATGCCTCTAATTGTTTTTGCTCATCAACCCAGAGCCGTAAGCGAACAAGCCGCTGGTGAATATATTACCGTAAACGATCCCGAGGTTTCCAAGGCTTACTATGGCCAATTAATTGCTATTGGAAATATTTATAAAATTCATTCAGACAAGCCATTTACGCTTTATGCTAATTTGCTTGTGCCTGATAAGTTTGGCCAAGGCACCGATTTCAGGCTTAATATTTTTCAAGGCAATGATCTTTTAGCTACGCTTAATGGCTCTACATCAACATGGACAAAATTTTTTGAACCATTTGGCCATGATAATTATTTGAAAGGGCCGGAGTTTCGAAAGGATGTACCTGCAGGTGATTATATGCTTGTTGTCTTAATGAATACTAATCATTTTACGGATTATGTTTTGGCCATCGGAGAAAAAGAAGAATGGAATTTGAAGGAGGCAGTCAATTCAGTTTTGATTATTCCTAAAATTAAGCGTGTCTTCTTTGAAAAAAATGCTGTTGATTTTATTCTATCACCAATTGGCATCGGCTATATTATCATCATGTTTGTAATAGCATTTATTGTCGGATTTATTTATAGATACATATTAAAACGGTTATCAAAATCATCAGACAAAACCGAGCGAAATATCGACCAGGGTGACCGATGGATAAGGGTGATATTAGGCGTGGGAGCTTTGCTTCTTGCAATATTTACAACCTGGAATCCTATCTTGCTTTTCATCTCCGGCTTTTGTTTCTTTGAAGCAATATTTAGCTGGTGCGCTGTGTATTCAGTTTTGGGTAAAAATAGTTGTCCTAGATAGTCTAAAAATAACGATTTTTTTCAAACACTTCACACACATGTGAAGTATTCGTTTTTGGTTAAAATAGGGGATAATTATAAAATGGTTCAGATTGACTTTTTTGGATAATGAGAAGATAATTAAGATAATATAATCAAACAAATTTATGATATTACAATTAAAAGAAGATAATAAAGTTTGGAGTCACATCAGAAATAAATGGCTTATTAAAACGCCAGAGGAAATTATTCGCCAAAGTTATCTTCTAACCTTGGTTAATGAATACGGCTATACATTAGAGCAAATTGATGAAGAGTTGGAAATAACGGGATCAAGAGGCACAGGGAAAGCAAGAGCGGATTTAATAATTTGGAAAGACAAAGAGGATAAACAAAAACAAAGATGCCCCCTCATTATTATTGAATGTAAATCAGACAATGTAACAATAACCCCTGACGATTATTCACAAGGTGAAAATTACGCAAAAATAGTAAACGCGCCTTTTTTTGTAACTCATAACAGTAAAGAAACAAAATATTGGCGTGTTAAAAAAGATAGAATGCCCGGCTATGTAGAAGAAATTGAAGATATTCCGAAAGCCGGTGCCACCGAAAAACAAATTGAGGATTTATTATCACGACTAAAGGTTTTTAAGGAAAATGAATTTGCTGACCTGCTCCATTCTTGCCATAACATAATTAGAAACAGAGAAAAACTTGACCCAGCTGCAGCTTTCGACGAGATTGCTAAAATTTTGTTTATGAAAGTTTATGCTGAGCGGAATTTAAAATCAGATATGAAAAACAATATTTTTTCACTTGAATGGGTAGAAAATGCCGATAAATATACCCCGAATTATTTAACTGTTATTTTTGATCAAACAAAAAAAGAATTTGGCAAAGATAAAATTTTTGCAAAAGATGAAAAAATAAATCTTCGTGTAAATACCATAAAAGCGATTATTGAAAAATTGGAAAAATACAATCTTTCTGGCACTTCAACTGATATTAAAGGAATAGCTTTTGAAAAATTTTTAGGCAAAACTTTCAGAGGTGAAATCGGGCAATTTTTCACACCTCGCCCAATTGTGGAATTTATGGTGGAAATGGTTCAGCCTAAAGAAAGCGAGGTTGTTTGTGATCCTGCTTCCGGTTCGGGCGGTTTCCTGATTCGTTTTTTTGAAATCATTAGAGAGCAAATTTATAATTCCGTAGATAAAGAATATCAAAGAGAAAAAAACGGAATTGAAAAAGAAAAAGGATTATCGGAAGAACAAAAAGCGGAAAAAATCACGGCTCTTTATGATGAATTGCAAAAGCAACTTGATAAAGAATTAAACGGTTCTCGCATTTGGAAACTTGCTAATCGTTCAATTTATGGAACAGACGCAAATGATAGAATGGCGCGAACTTCAAAGATGAATATGATTATGCATGGAGACGGGCATGGCGGAATCCATCACCATGACGGATTTCTGAATGTGAACGGAATTTTTGAAGAAAGGTTTGATGTTGTGCTTACCAATCCGCCGTTTGGTCAATCGGTAGAAAAAGACGACACCGTTGTTGACGCGCAAATTGAAATTGACGAAGAAACAATCGCTTATTACCAAAAAATTTACGGCAACGCTTACGCCGAGTCGCAAGCAAAAATTAAAGCTGCCAAAGGCAAACCAATTGCTACTTTATTTGATTTGCCGAAAAGCAGTTCCATAAAAACTGAAATTTTGTTTATTGAACGTTGTCTTTCTCTCTTGAGGCCGGGCGGAAGAATGGCCATTGTTTTACCTGAAGGGGTATTTAACAACCCATCACTTGCCTATGTCCGTCAGTTTGCCGAAGATCGCGCTTATATCTCAGCAATAATTTCTATTCCGCAGGAAACTTTTGTATCTGCTAAGGCCTTTGTTAAAACTAGTTTACTATTTTTGCGCAAATTCACGGATGATGAAAGTAAAAAATGGCAAAATATTTTGGAAATAAAACGAAAAGATATTTTGAAGGAGCAAGTAAAAGAAAGAGAAAAGCTAGAAGAAATATCTAGAGGCAAAACAGGTAAAGAGACAAAAAAAGAGGTTGACACTAAATTAAAGGAGCTTGATCAATTCTTACGGGAAGAAAGCCGAAAACGAGCGCGCGCTGATTTTGATTATCCGATTTTTATGTGTGAAGCCGGACATGTCGGTATTACCACCACTGGCGAAGAAGATCAAAACGAATTGCCACAAATCGCCGAAGAATACAAAACATTTCTGGCTAATCCGAAAGGTTTTGCTTTTAAGGCGAAATAAATATGCAAACAGTAATTATTCAATACAAAGATTTGACCCGTTGGGATATAAAAAACTATTTATGGCTTTTTAGAAGCTCTTTTTCGGTTGAACCTTTGGGGAAATATATTTATGAACACTCTGAAAAACAAAAAATCGGCTATCAGGCAGACAAAGAATTTCCTATTTTGGGTGTTACAAATAAAATTGGCGTTTATCTGAACGAATATGTTAAGAGTGAAAGAATAAATCAGCCATACAAAAAAGTAAAAGGTGGTGAACTCACCTATAATCCCTATCGTGTGAATGTCGGCTCAATCGGTATAGTGCCGGACGAATACGACAATTTTTATATTAGTCCGGCGTATGTTGTTTTTGGCACAAAAGAGGGACTTTTAAACGAATATATTTATTTAGTTTTATCTTCCTCTTGGTTTAATCCGTACCTGCGCGCCGCTACAAGCGGATCAGTCCGTCAAAATCTCACTCTTGATTTGCTTTCCGAGCTTAACGTGCCAATTCCGCCGTTACCGACTCAAAAAAAAATAGTTGAAGAATGGCACAAAGTAAGAAAACAAGCAGAAGGATTAAACAAAAAAGCGGAAGAGCAAGAGAAAGAGATCGATGATTTTATTTTGCGAGAGCTTGGCGTTGAAAAAAAAGAATACGAGAAGAAAAAGGGTGAGTTTGTGATTTGGTCTAAAGATTTGGAGAGGTGGGATACATATTTTTATCGAGAAGATTTTTTTGATCTTAATAAACAATTTGAAAAATTAAATTTTGATTATCTTGGAAAGAAGGCCGTATTTGTATCACGCCCTTGGAATAAAAATAGTTTTCCATCAGGCGTTTTTAATTATGTACAAATTTCCGATGTTAATAAGCAAAATGGAATATATAATTGTGAAGAGGTCGCTGTAAATGAAGCACCAAGCAGAGCTACGCAAATTATTCAAAAAGATGATGTTTTAATTTCTACAACTCGCCCATATCTCGCCGCTTTTGCAAAAGTTAATGATAATTTTAATGGTTGTGTTGCGTCGAGTGGATTCTCAGTTATAGAAAAAACGACTGAGGATTTGGATAAAGATTATTTATTAGAATTTTTAAAATCCTATGCAGGAATAAAACAGTTAGAACAAAGAATGACGGGTGCTTCATATCCAGCAATAACACAAGAAGAATTAGGAAAAATAAAAATCCCTCTTCCGCCACTTCCCAAACAAAAACAAATTGCTAAAAAGGTGGAAAAAATGCGCGCGGGAATTCAAGAAATAAAAAATACTGCCGATGAAATTTTGAAACAAGTCCAAAACAAAATCGGCGATATGTTAACTGGTTAACTATATGTCTCAAGCTGATGATATCGTAAAAATTGAACTATCAATTCAAGAAATATTAAGGATACAAAATTTAATAAGTGAAGGTTTGGGTAAGTGTGAAGAAAAACATAAAGCCTTTGAATTAGCTAAAGAGGCAACAGTATTGTTTGTCGATGAAATTTTCAAACGTAAAGCCGCAAAATTGAAAAGTGTAGCAAATTATTCTCATGATACACTTAATGGATTTGTTTCCCCTGATGAGGCTGATCAGTTAAATGATTGGCTTTCTTTATTAAATGAATATAGAGATAGTTTATCGCTACAACAAGATGATGTTAATGAAACTACGATTGAATCAAATATTATTGATAAAAAGATTGAATACGCTGTTGCTAATAATGTAATAGAATTAACTGGACAGATGTCAAGAGATGTTTTAGGTGGTGCTTTATTTTCAACTGACGATCAAATGATGATTAGAGGTTTTGCAGATTTACGAGATCTGGCCGTAATATCTGAACCATGTTTTTTTAATCAATCAGAAAGTTCCGGATACCAAAGAAAAATTATTGAGGAGCATGCAAAAGAATTGAAAATTTATTTTGAATCTTCATTGGGATATAAATTCGTACCAGAAATAATTTTAAGCATCCGTAGGCCAGAAAATTGTGAATCAATAAAAATTATTAATCCGACTAAGGAAAATCCCTTTTATAAACTACGAATTAATCTAACAAAAAAAGATCAAGAAAATGTAAAAATTTATAGAATTGATGGCAATCATCGTTTGCATTATGCAAATGAATTAGCCGAGAATCCTATTCCAGAAAGTAAATACATTATACCTTATTGTATTTTAATATTAGGTGATGATGAAAGCGCTTCTGATAATATTGCGGAGGCTATAATTTTTCATAATATAAACTCCAAGGCAGTTCCAATAGATTTGGATCACGCAATAAATATTTTAATTACGCATGAACAAGATGAAAATAAACTATTTGAGGTGGACCCTAAATTATTAGCAACAAAAAAACTAAAGGAAGTTATATGTGGTTGGGCTAATGAAGATATAAAAAATCTCTTGGATAATAAAATCTTTTCTAGAATTTATAAATTAGTTTCATATCTAGTTCGAGAAAATATTATAACATTGTCAAATAAAAATGATTTGGAACAAGGCATTAAGGATAAGGCTGAGGAAATGAAAGCTATTTTTGATGGGGTAAAAATGAAAGGATGTAAAATCTGTCAGTACTTTGAGATTGTACCAGCTATATTTAAGGCAAAACAACAAACCGTTAATATTCAAGAAACGGGAAAGCTCATTGAGGAATATAGTATTTGGCTTGAAAGCAATAATTTATGGACGCATTTTCCAGAATATGAGTACGTATTGTTTGATGTTTTTTTCAGTATTAAAGAAGGCCTATCATTTTCTGTTTTGAGCTCAGAGAACTATATAAATTTAGGAAGAATAGCTGAGTTGCGCAGTATTTCAAATAGTAGTTTCGATTTGAAAAAGTTGATCAGATTAAGTGAGGAGTTAAATCTTTGCTTTAATAATAAAATGTATTATGGAGCAGGTATATTATTGAGGGCCATTTTAGATCATATACCACCTGTCTTTAATAAGCCAAATTTTTCAAGCGTTGCAAGTCAATCTGGAAGAAGTCTAAAGCCTATTTTTGAAAGGCTAGATAATAGTGCTAAAGATATTGCAGATCATATTGTTCATAGTCAAATATCGGCATCAGAATCATTGCCTAATGATACTCAAGTAGATTTTAGACAAGATTTGGATAAGCTTTTAGAGGAGATTTGTCGGAAACTAAAATCTTAAAATATGAATACTTTCAAACAATCGGCCATTGAAATATTGAAGAAGGCAAAAAGGCCCTTGCATTACACCGAAATTACTAAGCTAGCCTTAGAATCGGGAATTCTAGAAACCGAAGGCTCAACACCAGAAGCGACAATGAATGCTCAAATTGTTGTAGATATAAAACATAAAGGCGAAGGATCAAATTTTATAAGGACAACACCCGGAACTTTTGCGCTCAACCTAAATAAAAAAGAAATCAAAGAAACGTCAAAAATTAAAGAAATTGAAAAAGCTGAAGAAGAAAAAATTGTGATTGAGGGAGGATTTACAGGCAAAGGCGGAGAGCATCTTGTTTGTTCAGAGTTGCTTTTTCGCGGATTTAACGCCAGCATAATGAGCGTGGATGTTGGAATGGATATTGTGGCAGTTAAGGAAAATCAACTTTTTGGCATACAAGTCAAAACATCAAATTTGAATAGATTTGATACTTATGTTTTTGATATACGCAAAGTTTCTTTTGAGAGGCATAGTAATGGAAACGTATTTTATATTTTTGTATTACATGGTGAAAAGAAAAATCATTTTTTGATTTTACCATTTCATGAAGTTGAAAAAAAGATTCATGAAAAGGCTATATTGGAAATCATGGGAGGTAAAAGGCTTAGAGTTAATATAAAATTTAGAAAAGATAAAGTTTATTTAGGAAACATGAACCATGAAATGAGATATTTTTTAGATAATTGGAATCTGATTAAATAAACTAAATATGGAAACTCCAATACAATTTATAAAAAGGAGAAAAATTTATTATCGAAAATGTTTAAATAAATATAATGATAGCAATAAAGAAAGGCATTTAAATTGGTGGCCAGATATTAATCGTAGGGGGGGGTATTGGGTTTTACGAGAGGCGTGGACTTTTATGCGACAGTTCGATCATAATGGAAAAATTTTTTTAGTAGAGAGATTTAAAACTATAAGAATAAAAAAACCAATAAGCAACGCAAAAGCCAAAGTGGGTATTAAAAGTTATAGAATAGGATATTTTATGTTAGGAAAAAATGGTAATAAAAAAAATAAATGGACGTGGGGTGAATCATGTCCAATAATCCCGCATAAAGATTTTCAAAAATTGATCAATAAAGCTAAAAAAGAAAAAACTATTTTATAACTATGTCCCAATACTATACAGCACAACGAACAAAGAATTTGTATAATTCTAAAGACTCAGAGCCCTTCAAGCTTAGTCGCTCAAAGTTAGATTTATTTATCCAATGCCCTCGTTGTTTTTATTATGATCGCAAACTTGGAATTGGAAGACCGCCGGGATTTCCTTTTGCTTTAAATAGCGCCGTTGATACTTTGCTTAAAAAAGAATTTGATATTCATCGCGCCAAAAATCAAACACATCCTTTGATTGAAAAATACGGCGTGGATGCAAGGCCTGTTGCTCATGAGGATTTGGATAAATGGCGGCACAATTTTACCGGCATTCAATATTTGCATGAGCCGACTAATTTACAGATCACTGGAGCTATTGATGACTTATGGATCAATTCAAAAGGGGAATATATTATTGTTGATTACAAATCTACAAGCAAGGAAGAAGAAATAACCGAGCTTAACAAAGATTGGCATGATGGTTACAAACGCCAAATGGAAATTTACCAATGGCTTCTTCGACAAAATGGCTATAAAGTTTCAGATACCGGATATTTTGTTTATTGTAATGGTAGAACAGATTTAGATGCTTTTGATGGCAAGTTGGATTTTGATGTAACTCTTATTTCTTATGTTGGGGATGATTCTTGGGTTGAGAGTGTGATTGTTGATGCTCATAAATGTTTGATAAGTAAAAAGATTCCTAAAGCAGATCCTGAATGTGATTATTGTAATTATGTTGACGCGATAAATAGTAGAATAGTCTAATAACAATTTTTATGCAGTTAAGAAAGAGAATTTTATTAAATGAAAAGATTGAAGTGTTTAATAAGACAGGAGGATTTTGTCATTTTTGTGGTCAAAAATTATTACTTAATGCTAAGCGAGGCGATAAAGAAAGATGGAACGTTGATCATGCAGTTCCTTTGGAGAGGGGTGGCAAAGATGAAATCTCTAATTTTCTACCAATTTGTCGAACATGCAATAGATTAAGATGGAATTTTCCTAGTGAAAAAATTAGAGAATTATTCCGTTTGGGTATGATAGCTTATAAAGAAACTCTTAAAAAAAGTGAAGTTGGAAAAGAGATTTCTTTGATTTATAAAAAACAATTGGAAAAAAATAGACAAAGAAGAAAAGGAAATTTACCTGATGAATATTATAATTAAATGTTAATGTTTAAAATATAAAAGATTATTAAATAAAAACCGTTTTAATATTAAAAAATTGTAAATAATTTATGACTTACATCATCATTGCCCTTCTTCTAATTTTTCTCCTCCTTGCTTATCTCAAAATCAGATCTCTCAGTAAAGAGGTTGAGATTTTAAAAAAAGAAAAAGAGGAAGAAGCTAAGATCGGCCAGGGACTTAGTGGCTACAATGAAAGGCGTGATGCGCTTAAACAGGAAAAGAAGGGGAAAATTCTCTCTCTGTTTGCATCCGGCAAATCAATTTCCAATGATACGGTCGCTGATGCTTTGGGCATTTCAAGTGTTACTGCTTTTCGCTATTTGGATGAGTTGGAAAAAGAGGGAAAATTGGCTCAAAAAGGCTTAATCGGAAAAAAAGTTTATTATATTAAAATTAGCTAAAATCGAATACTTCACACGTGTGTGAAGTGTTTAACAATATGGACTTAAGAAAATATCTAAATACAAATGTTAAAATAAAAATTGATAGGCCATTGGGATCAAAACATCCTAAACACGGTTTTGTTTATTCTTTAAATTATGGGTTTGTGCCGGATACAATTGCTGATGATGGGGAAGAAATCGATGCTTATGTATTGGGAGTATTTGAGCCTATTGAAGAATTTGAAGGAGTTTGTATTGCTGTAATTCATCGTTTAAATGATAATGACGATAAACTAATAGTAGTTCCTGATGGTGTTGCTTATAATGATTTACAAATTAAAGCTTTAACTGAATTTCAAGAAAGATTTTTTCAATCAGAAATAATAAAAGAATAACTATATGAAAATCGAAAACAAAATTATAGTAATTACTGGGGGCAACAAGGGATTCGGCAAATCTTTGGCGACTGCTTTTATTGGCAAAGGAAATAAAGTGGTGGCTGTTGGCAGAAGCGCGCAGGATAAAAGTGATGGTAATTATTTTGAAATGATTGGTGATGTTACTGTTGAAGCAGATATAAAAAAAGTTGTTGAAGATGTGGTAGCAAAATTCGGACAGATAGACATTTGGATAAATAACGCCGGGAAGTGGACTCCGCATGGTCCGGTTGAAGATTTAGATTTGAGTCGGGCGCGGGAGGTATTTGAAGTAAATGTTTTTGGCTTAATGAATGGCTCAAAGCAGTCCTTAATTCAAATGAAAAAACAGGGCCAAGGGATAATTTTAAATATATTATCAACCGCCGCTTTGGATGGACGAGCACAGGCGTCAATATATCGATCAAGCAAGTTCGCTGCTGATGGCTTTACAAAATGTTTAAGGGATGAAGTTAAGGATAGTGGAATAAAAGTTTTTTCTGTCTATCCTGGTGGAATGAAGACAAATT
>JBAYJM010000006.1:0-47055 GCA_041665065.1 Candidatus Buchananbacteria bacterium | reverse complement strand
TTGGCTATTTTCTAAAACAATCCGATAACTCTCTCGCTGAATTTTCCCAGCTGAATTTTTTAGCTGTCTCCAATCCTCTTTTACTATAACCGACTCTTAAATCTTCATCGGCCAATAGAATCTCGATACCAATTTTTATATCGTTTGTATTATAAGCGTCTATTAACAATCCATTATTTTCCACAATTTCACTCTGTGAAGAATTTGCACCGGCGATTACCGGACAGCCGCAAGCCATAGCCTCAATCAGTGGAAGGCCAAAACCCTCGTAAAAAGATGGATAAACCAAAAATTGAGCTAGGTTATATAAGTATGGCTTTTCTGATTCGTCAACATATCCGATCATTTTTATTCTAGAATCCTGCTTAGCTAAAGCGTAAACATCTTTATTTTTCCAACCGCCACTGCCGGCAATTACCAATGTTACGTCCGTATCAATTAATTTATATGCTTCAATAAGGCTTTCGATATTTTTTCTGGGCTCAAGCGTGCCTAAAAATAAAATAAATCTTTCTGGCAAATTATACTTGTTTCTAACCTTTATAAAACCTTCGTCATTTGATTCGATTTTTCTATAGTCAGAAGATATTCCCGGATAAATAACTTTTATTTTATTATCCTCTATTTTCAATAAATTTACCAGATCAGCTTTTGTACTATTAGAATCAGCAATAATCAAATCGGCTCTCTGGATGAGCTTGGTTTTCAAAATCATTTTATGCCAAAGAATGCTTTTGATTGGAAAAAATTGAGGAAAGATTAAAAATGACAGATCATGAACCGTCAAAATCAGTTTTGTATTTGCGGAAACATTAATAAAATTTAAATTTGGCGCCCAAAAAACATCTATGCCACCGATCATTTTATCAATTTTAGGCTTTCCCAATAGAAAAGATGCGAGATTAAAAAATTTATTGGGAATTTTAAAAACAGCATTTTTAGCATTTGCCCTTTCAAAGTTTGGCAGTTGTGCCCGATGAGATGAATTTCCGAAAATAATATAATCGCTACTATTATCGATTTCGAATAATTGTTTTAATAAGTTATAAGCATACCAGGACACACCAGAATACGATCCATTCATTAAACATCTGCCATCAATGCCTATTTTCATTTTGAGTTATTTTATTTACAAAACTGCCAAATTTATCTCTAAAAACGCTGATATCAAATTTTTTGGCATGATTTCTAATTATTTCAGAATCATATTTGCTATTATCAAATCTGATGATTTTATCAGCTAAATCCTCCCAGCACTGCTCATCAAAAAAGTCACCGGTTATGCCTTCAATTATTGATTCCAATGCGCCACCACTTCTATAAGCAATAACCGGACGGCCGCTAGCCATGGCTTCGACCGCCGTAATTCCAAAATCTTCATCTTGCGGATTTATGTATGCCAAACAATTAGAGTATAATATTGCTTTTTCAGTCGGCGACACGTCGCCTAAAAATTCAATATTTCCTCCGGCCATTTCCTTTAGCTTCATCATTTCCGGTCCTACTCCAAAAATTTTTAGCGGTATTCCCAGCCTTGTAAAGGCTTTTACAGCCAAATCAATCCTTTTGTATGGCACAAGCCTGCTCCCTGCTAAAAAGTATTTTTTGGGCCCGCTGGTAATAAAAAAATTATCCGTATTTACGGGCGGATAAATCACCTCGCTTTGGCGACCGTAATATCTTTCAATTTTGCGCTGGATATTTTGGGAATTAGCGATAAAATGATCCACCCTGCTTGCCGCAAGGCTGTCCCAAATCCTTAACTTTTGCATGAGCAACGGCAAGAAAATTTTTGTAACATCATTAACATTTAAATTTTGAATATAGCTATGAGTATCATTCCATAAATAGCGCGTAGGCGTATGGCAATAACAGATGTGGATTGCCTTAGGATTTACTATAACACCCTTTGCAAACGAAGAAGCGCTTGAAAGTATCAAATCATAACCCATCAAATCCAAAGCTTCAGCAGCAGCGGGCATAAGAGGCAAAAACCATTGATATTTTTTAATGCTCAAAGGAAAGTTCTGTAAAAACGAAGTATTTACCTCACAATTAAAATTTTTACAGACCTTTTTATCCGCTAGCAATGTAAAAATAGGCGCTTCGGAATACATATCCTTAAGCGCTTTTACAACTTGTTCAGCCCCTCCATTCTGGACCAAATGGTCGTGAATTAAGGCTATTTTCATTTCATAATCTTAACCAATTAGAGAGGATTTGGCAAATAAGTTTTGGACAAAAAAACACCGGTAGACGAACCACCGGATAAGGGTTAATAGCTATGGCCAAGGCTATCTTAAAGATTCTGCGCTAGTCTTAGTGGCTGACCACTTCTTCAAGTCCGAAATAGTCCACCAAAACATGAATATTGGCCAAAACAGAATCTGAGTCACAGTCGTCCGCAAATCAATTCGCCTTACAAACCGATGAGTGAAGAGAGCCAACAGGCCATAAAGACCCATTCCAAAGACCCAGCTACCAATTGCTAATATTACAAATTTCCACACGACATTGTCCCCCTCCACTTAGTCATGGACATAGTCACAATACCAGTAAAAATATCGGCGACAGAACAGCTGACGCCAATACGTCAAATACAATCAAAAACTGGCACAGAACAAAACAATACCCATAAAGAACAACCTGATTATTGTGTTAGGCATCGCCTCCCTACATAGCCCCACCCATAAAACACACGATTTAAAACATATTTTTCTGTTCTATGTTCTATGTTTTGTGTTCTATGTTTTTAAAATTAATCCGCCTTCCTTTTCTTTAAAACAGCAAAAGGCGTCTTAAATAATATCATTAAATCAAGCTTAAAGCTCCAATTTTCCATATAACCGACATCTAGCCTCACTTCTTCATTAAAATCCAAATCAGATCTACCAGAAACTTGTGCCATACCTGTTATTCCCGGTTTTATGGTCAAAACTTTTTTGTGAAAATTCTCATATCTGGCCACCTCTTCAACTTCATGAGGCCTTGGGCCAACCAAGCTCATTTTGCCAATAAAAACATTAAACAATTCCGGCAACTCATCAATACTTGTTTTTCTGATAAATCTGCCGACACTCGTAACCCTGGGATCATTTTCAAACTTCATCATTGGCGTTCCATCGCGAAGATTCTTATGTTTTTTTATAAATTCAGGATCAAAACGAAATTTATGAGCATCTTTTATCATTGACCTGAATTTAATATAAGTAAAAGTCTTGCCATTTTCCCCTATTCTATTATATTTGAAAAATACCGGCCCTTTTGAATTAAGTTTGATGGCGATTGCCACAGCAAGTAATATTGGTGAAAGGATAATTATTAAAATTGTCGATCCGACTATGTCAAAAAGTCTTTTGTAAATTCTCCCCCAGCCGTCTAATTTAGTTTTCTTTAATTCCACAATCGGAATTCCTGAGACGTTTGTAATTTCAAAATTTGTAATTGGAAAATCGAAAATATCTGCAACGTATTTTAACGTCGTGTGATAAATATAGGAAAAATCATTTAAATTATTTAATTCTTCGGAACTTAAATTTCCAGTTGCAATTAAAACCTCATCAAATCTATCTTCTGCGATCATTTTTTCCATTTCGGCTTTTGTTTTGTCATTAAAATTCTCAAATTCCGCCACCACTTTATAGCCGTATTTGATTTGATTATTAAAAATTTCTTTAACCTCTGCCGATAAGTCATTTTTACCAATAACTACAAGACGATGAACACCTAAATTATATTTATACAAGCTATGCTGGAATAAGCGAACTAAACTTCTGCCGATTATTACATAAATAATACTAAACAGCCAGCCAGCCAAGATAATAAAACGGGAATCAAAAAGACTTCTACTGAAAAAGAAAATAAACATCAAAATCATGACGGCAGTCGAGCAACCAAGAATTATTTTTGAAATTTCATCTAATGTCCTCCTAATACTAGACATTGAGTAAAGTCCGCTAAGCCAAAAACTAAACAGCCAAATTAAAGAAATGGCAATTATAAACTGGAAGAAAAAAGAAAATGGCAAATCAAAAATAATCGGCCTGATTTCTTTTATCGGCTCCCAATAACGAATATAATATGAGGTAATTCCCGCCAAAAACACCATTAAATAATCAATGGGCAATAAACTGGCGGAGATGGCGATTTCTGTCCTTTTCATAAAAATATTTTAACATAAATTGACAATTTAGACAAAAAAAGAGCGCCAGCAAAGTGCAAGTAAGGATTTTCATCCATAAAAGATAGTCATACATGACGATCTTGCTTGCGATAGCCAGCGCCTCGAGGTAGAACTCGTTCTTTTGCCACATTGCAACTTCCATTAGGAAGCATCCGCGGAAACCGCAAATCCATCATTGAGATGGGCTAAGCAACATAGAACGAGTTCCGATGTTATTATGGGCTACTTAGATTATTTTGCAAGCAACTGAGTTAAAAAAATTGACATAATGCCCAATTTATGATAATATATAGCTGTTCAGGTGAATGGGATGATCGCTGTAAACCTTGTTTAGGTAGCGGGCTCCGCCTATTTGGGCGGATGCTCAATATGCAAGTTCGCTATTCTAAATTTAAGATTTATGGAGGAAAGTCCGAACATCCTTCCGCTTTCGGGCGGATGTCATGGTAGTGGGTAACGCCCACCCGATCCGTTGCAAAACGGATTGAGGACCAGTTCCACAGAGACAATACTAGTTCGCCTCGGCGAATGAAAGGTGAAAAGTGTGAAAGTGTCTTGAACTAAGCAAGAGATATCTCCTTAGTTTAATGCTATCTCACTCGGCCTCTAGCAATAGAGTGCCCGTGGTAAACTCTACCTGATGCAATCCCAAGTACAGTAGGGAGCTTGACCGCGCCAGTAATGGCGTTGGCAGACAGATGATCATCATCCGCCTCGGCGGATACAGAATTCGGCTTACAAGTTCGCCTGAACAAACTAAAAACCACCCTAGGGTGGTTTTTAGTTTATAAATAAACTCTAAATATTAACTATTTTGAATTGGCATATAAATTTAATATTCCATCATAAACTATAAAATGCTTATTCATTCTATATTTACCAAGCTCGATTAAAGTGCTGATATAATATTTCATTCCATTTTTTATTAAATATGCCTTATTATTACTTTTACTGATTAAAACAACATTGTCGCCATAAGGTTTAATATTATAGTCAAAATATAAATTTAAAATAGAATCATCTACATCATACATCTTTAATCCCCTATAACTCTTTAACTCAGCTATTCCACTAATATAATATTTCATATTAGCCTTTATTAAATAAATTTTTCCTGTTGTTATTGATCGTAATAAAACACTATTCGGATAACGTCGATTTACAACGGATGGATTAATAATTTCTATTGATTTATTTAAACTGTTATTTTCTAATGTGGTCTCAGCATTACCCTCGTCATTGACTTGTACTGTTATTGTGTTTACTCCTAATTTCAATTTGGAGTTATCAATTAAAAACTTATAAATTATTCCCTCTTTTCCGATTGTACCACCATTAAAAATCCTATCACTAACAACGGTTATGTGATTTTGACTATCCATAACTGAAGTAATTATGGAATATTCCTTAATACCAGACATACTAAGATCACTAACTATTGCCTCTACCATTACATCAGAACCCAAAACAGCCTTAGCAGGAAAAGTGATTCCCGTTATTGCCAAGTCAGCAACAACAGTCGGCTTATTAACGGCCATTGAAGCACTCATTTGGTTGTTCATTAAATTATTTTCCGGATAAACCCCTGTACTGTCATTTTGCTTAGTATTGTCGACAACCTTAACTGTAATTGTATTTTTACCCTCTGCAAAATTAGAAGCATCTATTCCATATTTATAATCAATTAAATTTCCCGGGGCCAAGGTTCCTCCATTGCCATTAGTATTAGAATAATTTTGAGTAGATACTAATTTTTCTTCATCACTTAACGAATTCATTACATAAATATTCACAGTCATATCACTGCTCTCGGCTGTACCAATGTTTTCAATTCCAACATAAAGCAGAACTGAATCACCATAACCGACTTGATAAGTATTTCCTATTATCTCGAATTTTTCATTTAAAGATTTATCTACTAAAATTGAAGATACTTTTAAATCAGGGGTCGTACCTGCACCAGCCTTTGCTTGTGATACCAAGGCAAAAGCTGAAATAGCAACAATTGCTATAATAAAACCCTTAAACAATAACTGTTGTTTCATAATTTTTGAGTTAATTTAATGTAATTATTATACCATTTTATTTAAAAACAAAAAACATCCAATTTTTGTGAACTGGACGTTTTTATGTTAGTTAATAGTAGACCACTGTATTGAGAATTGGAACACAATAATATCGGATTTAAATGGGTTTTATGTTACCATCAAACACAAAAAATTGATTTCTAATCATTAAATTAGTTTAGAATTAGAATTATTTAAAACCTCTACTCTGAATAATGCAAACTTGGGGGATTTAATGTTTTCTGAGGCCAACCATCCTTTCTTGGACAAATTATTCTAAAACAATGATAAACTTTATTTCTAATTGGGAGATATCTATTATTAGAACCGCCAGGACTTCCTAAAATATAACCATGTTCAGATTCATCAGCATATTGGCACCAATTTGTTATTGGAAATACGGCCAGAACAGAATTAAATCCCTTAATATCCATTACAGGATGAGTAAATTTAGCTCCTGGGAGGGGCACATAATTACCAATAATATGGTCAATATATGGCTCTTGGCCATATTCATAAACAAAATTATTTGCCTGTTTGGGAAAAATCCATAATTCTAAGGTATAGGAATTAGCATCTTTATTATAATCATTCCTATTATAAAAATCGTCTTTTTTTAAAATAATATATTGTACATCCTTCTTCCTATTTTTTAACTCTTGAAATCCATTCTCTATACCCCAACATTGAAATCCAATTGTTGGGCCACTAGCAATAGGAAATTTTAAGGGATTTGTAAAAATTCCAATACCCCTTGGCTTTCCTGTATATTTATTAAATCCAGATAAAATACCTTCACCAGAAAGTTGAACAAAGCCACTCTTATGAACCGATACCTTTGAATCAATATCAACTATGTATTCTTTCTTTATTTGACGCAATTCAAGTCTTTGAAAACCTGGCTTATAAATATGAGTATGTTGGTAAATATAAGCTTTCTTTTCTTTACAATATGGAAATAATATATTAATACTTCCATCAGATCCCGCTTTTGCTGATATAACCTTATAAATCCTGCCTTTTTCTTCTATGCAAACAATAGTTTTTTTAAATTTCTTATATACATTGGACACTCCGATAGCCAAATTAACTGGTTCGCCCTTATAAGCCATAACCAGCCTAATTATTTCATCTGACCTCTCTTTTAAAAAGAAATTTTGTAATATTTTTTTTAACATCTTTATTTGAAGTTTTATGCTTGGACTAATTAATTTAGTGATTAAATTTTATGATTTACTAGCAGGTTTTTTCTTAAGTCCATCTATAACGATTATCTCAGGGTGAGCTATATTTTTTTTAACTTCTTCTTTTTGTAACTTAAGTATTTCAGTTAAAGCTAAACAACTATTAGTAATTTTAATAACAATGTAGTAACTCTTATCGGCTCCCTCACTCTCTTGATAAATCCTCGTTTGTTTTTCATATCCCTGTTTTACCTTACCTTTTGACAGCTTTATCTCAACAATAATTTTATTTTTTCCAGCACTAAGCTTGAAATCTACTGGCCCTCTGCCAGCGTTTGATTCAGGAGAAATATCAATATTAGTTGATTCACAAGCAATTCTTGCAATACCATAAAAAAATAGTCGAGCATGTTTTTCATCTAAGGGCTTACCAGAATTATTATATAATAGTCTCCAACATCCATTAACTTCAATAGAACTCTTAAAAGAATTAATAATCTTTTTAACCACATTTAATAATTCGTTATAATTTTCAGGGGTAGTGACCTTAATTGATAAATTTTTAACTATCATTCTTGCTTGTTCTAACCATGAATATAGGCCATCTGGATCTTTTTCAAAATCATAATGATCTGGATTTAATTCTATATATGAACCCACCAATGTTTCCATTCTTTCAGTAGAAGATAAAAAAAAATTTTTAATTGTTTCTTTATTGGGTTTTTTGCCTGAAAAACATGGGGAAATAAGGTTATTAAATCTTTCTCTTAAATCTTCATTAAATGCAGCCAATACTGAAATATCACTAAATGAAACGGCCACTGGAATTTTTCGTAAAATATCTGATGGGATAAATATTAATGGTTTATTTTCTAATGGATGTTTTGGTAAATTATAAACCCTTTCATATTTTTCTATTTTTATTTTTCTTTCAATGTTTAATTCTTTACTAATTCTTTCAGTAAATTGAAAAAATCGATCCTGTAAAATACATATTAATGCGTCACTTAGTCTATCTGGGCCGTAATTTTCTTCAAAAAGACCCATAACTTCAAATATTGCTGGGTCATCAATTCCCATATTTATCAACTCTTTGGCAGTACATGCTAAATTTTTAGCTAATTCAGGACCGATTGCAGACCCATCATCAGATGAGTTTCCGTATCCAATTCCTACACCCTTAATTTCTCTAAGGGTCAACTTCTTTATTGCTTTTTTATAAGCTTGATTATTATTTGATTTTATTAAAACAATAATTTTTCTAAAATAATCTCTAATTTCTTCTAGAGAATTATTTAATTCTGGAACAGAACTTTTAGAAAGAAGGAGAGGATCGATAAAAAATAAACTATCAACGCCAACTATGGCATCAAAAATGCCATATTTTTGAAACGTCTCATGATTAATATTAAAATATTGACTTACTCTTTGTAATTTATTCATGTTAATTTAGTTAAATACATTTTATTCCTAATTTACAGTAATTACAAGAATAAAAAAGACCACCATATGGTGGTATTGATATACTATTGTTGTTATACAATTTTAATTGGCTCCAATTTAATGTTTGGATCTAAAAATTTAATCTCAAATCCAACAGATCTAATAAAATCCTTCACATATCGGATATATTTTATTGCAAGAATATCACAAACGTCTGGAATTTTATATATATCTGAAGGCATTTTTCTATGTCCTTCTCTAGTAAACAATGTACAGCCATTAATTTTGGAAAAGGCAATTATATAAGCATCAGCCTGAGATTTTATACCATCAATAATTTGATATTGATCATTTATTTCTGCTGCTAGACTTCTTACTTCGTCAGTAATTTTATTCACTAATCCGTTTACTTTTTGTGTGTTTATCCATTTTTTCAACTTCTTTGGTCCGCCTATCTCTTGTTCAACAACATCCAACAAAATCCACCTACCTTCTTTAAGTAGCTTCTCCATTACTTGCCAAAATTCAGGAAAAAACTCAAATGGATACCAATAAGCTGATTCTATAAGAATATTAGTATCTAAAACAAAAATAGTTTCATTTTCTTCAATATTCATATACCCCAACAGAAAATTTTAATAAATTAGACGCCTCCACAAAATTAATTTTATTTTCAAAATAAGAGCTAGCAATAATTTTATTAAATAATTCACCATTAGAATCTTTCATATTATTATAAAAATTGCCACCCTTATTTTTACTTCTCTTACCTTCAACGTTTATATTAGATTGTTTTTGTAAATATTCTTCTAACTCAGACAAACTTGATCCATTAAGTTTTTTTAAATTCTTTAACCTATAAAAAACAAAAAGTGGGCTTACTTTATATTTCTCACCAATAACTAATATATCTTGTTTATTATAATTATCTCTTTCAAATTCTTTTTCTGGCAACAATAATTCTGCTGCTACTTTATTGCAGAATACCTCCTCTGTATTTTGAATATTATTCGAATCTCTAAAATCAATACTATTTGATATGCTTTCACTTTTTCTGAAAAAATGTGCCAACTCATGTATAAAAGAAAAAATCTGAGCAGTAATAGAATCCTGCCTGTTTAAAATTATAAAGGGACAATAATCATTCGATACAAAAAGTCCCCTCATATGTTCAACGGGAATTTTATGATAAGAGATAGTTTTTCCAACAAAAATTCCCTGATCTTCAGCCTTAGTGATAAGATATTTTAGAGCCTTCCTATAAGCACCCACACCCGACATAGACTTTATTTCTTCTAAGTCTATTTTTAGGCTATCGGCAATATTATTAGCTAAAGCAACAGCTGAAGTGAGATTTTTCCCTGATCCTAATAATTGGTTTTTTTTATATCCCTCCTTCTTTAAAAATTCTTGTAACCACTTCTGTCTTTTTAAAACTAAGTTTAAAAGTTTCTTAACGTCATTTTTTTCATCCGCCGATAATCCCACTCGAAAATCCGGTATATCTTTATTTTTTTCTATATCAATCTTTGAAACGAGAGATAATTCAGAAACACCATATATATTTGCTAACTTTTTTATTTGAGACCAAGTAGGTAATTCTTCTCCTGATTCCCATAAAGAAACGTATTCTTTTTTTGACTTAGAAATTTTTTTTGATGCAATAAAAACATCCATGCCGATATTTTCTCGAGCAATCTTTAAATTATTTCTATTAATAAAAGCAACTTTCCCCATAAAATAAAGGTGGCATTGCCTAATATATATATGATTAAATTATAACATTAAACCTCAATAAAAAAAAGATAAAAAAAGACCTTTTTTAAAAGGTCAATTTTACCATAAAACAAACTTATTTCCAATGGTACCAATGCTTAATTTTACCGACCATCATTATAATTATTCCAACAATTGCCATTAATACTCCTATAATTATACCCGGTGCATTATTGGTACCACTTGTATCAGAAGCACCTCCTATAACAACCATTATTCCAATTACGGCTAATATGCTTCCCCATATTATTGCCTTTTTACCAACCTTGGCATTGGTAACATAAGTCTGCTGAACTGAATTTGCTACTGACTGCTCCCTGCTACCACCGTCTACCATAGAACCACAATGTTTACACTTTTTTGCTTCGTCTTGAATCTCTTCAAAACAAAATGGAATTTTTTCATATGTTTTTGAGTTATCCGGCGGAAACACAAAGCCCCACGCCAGCTAGGCCTTTCGGCCACATACCCGTTTCCAGGCATGACTCATGACAAGTTGCTGATCGTGGGGATCAGTATTGTCATGAGTTTTTTAGACCATGCCTCACGAGGGTGAGGTTTAGGTCTCTTAAATTGTATTTATACTATATAATAAGATTAGAGAAAAGTAAATATTATGTTGTAAATTTAGTTTTGAAATGGTAGTATCTTTAATATGAAAAATAATATTGTAAAACCAAATGGGAACCCTAGAGCTACTTATTTTGATGGCGATTATTATAAACTTAAGATAATTATTGAAAGTTCCCAGTATAAAAAATTGGTAGAGGCATTCCTAAAAAAGTTTGCTGATTTTGGTTCTCCCATACCAGATTCAAAATTTAAGGATGAAAAATCGTTCTGGGAATGGAATGATAAAATTTTTTCCCCTGCCATAAAAAGGATGGTCAGAAGAAAAACAAACAAAATTACAATCCCATCGGCTGAAAAAGGGATTATTAAAATACTGAAAAATTTTGAAATCAATAGCACGGATAAAAATTATCTATTCTTTTGGGCTATCTGGAATAATATATTTTTTAACAAAGACCCAGAAAGAGATTCTTTCTCAATACGGTTTAAAAATATACGATATTATGGTCAGTCGAAGAAGGCCAAAGAAGAAACCGGCCTATATATAAAAATATATCCTTGGACAAGAAAGGAAGACATAAATGATAAATGGCAAAAATATATTATCCCACTCCAAATGAAACTCCCAGGATACAGAGGAAAAAATAAAGCTTGCAATAACTTTTATCGTGATATGGAAATTTATAAAAAATATAAAGAATTTTTGGAAATACAAAAAGAAAATCACAAATTAAAACAATGGAATGGATATAAAAAAAGACTTGATGAAATAGAAATTACAAAACAAATCAATAGCCAATATAACTGCAACCTTAATACCGATGGCATAAGAAGTGTCTACCACGATATAAGAAGGTTAAGAAAAAGTTGTGGCTTTTAAAAAATTTATTAAAAAAAACTTATTTAAAATCAACTTTATGGTAATGTGGAGAAATCCACATTTTTTTTATTTCAAAAATATGAATTCAGAGAATCAAAACTATAGAATTGTCAGACCCCGGGGTGGTGGTTTTATAAAAATCCATAGAGATTTAATGTTCGATCAGATCTTTGATGATCCATTGATGCTGAAGGTTTTCCTGTGGTGCATATTAAAGGCTTCCCACAAAGAGCATCATATCAAATTTAACGATAGATTAATCCATCTGATTGAAGGCCAATTTATAACAGGTCGGAAAAAGGCAGCCGATTTTTTGGGAATAAGTGAAGCTCAATATAGAAGGATTATGGCCAAACTTTCAAATAGAGGAAGTATTAAAATTTCAGCCAACAACAAATTTTCGGTCATTACCATAAAAAATTGGCAAAAATACCAACGGGACTGGCATTCCTATGAATATCAGATTGATGAGATAGCCAATGAACAGCCAGCAAATTAACCAACAGATGGCCACAATCAATAATTAAAATAATGGTAAATAATGGATAATTAAAAAGATATTCATGGTACTAAAGCACCATGAATGCCATCAATTTTAAATCATTTACCAATTAATTAATAAATTTAAAAAATATGAACCAAACCAATTTGGTTAATCAAGAACTGTCCGTATCAACGGAACAATTAAACGAAGAGGCATATGAGGAATTAATTTCCTTTGGTGTCAAACAAAAGCCGGCCGAAGACATGGCAAGAAATAAAGATTTTATCCGAGACAAGATGGACGTATTAAGAAGAAAGTCAGAAGATGCAAGCATACGGGATTTTAATGCATATGCCATAACCGTGTACCAAGCCTATAAAAAGACTGGATTCTAACTCCGACTCTAGACCGATTTTCTACGTCTAGGAGACGTTTTCAGGTCAAAGTTGATAATTTATACATCTCAAAAATTCTGACCTAAGAAACCAACAGTCTTAACTCATATAAACCAAGAAATATATACATTGATAATTTACAAAATTTCAAGAATGTATAATAATAAATATTGGCTAAATTTAAATAAAATGATTTTACCGGCAAGTATCAACGGATTTAAACTCATATATACATATGGTAACAGCTAAAGCAACACAAAAAATAATTGGCAATAACCATGAGGCAGATAATTTTACAGAGCAACTATTTATTCTTGGAAACATGATTTTTGATTATTGGATAAATGAACGCCATGCAAGAAAAGCCTAAAAATGGAATAATATACTACAGGGTCTCTACAGATGAGCAGGCCAAGGTTGGTTATAGCTTAGACCAACAGAAAAAGATATGCACCGAGTTTGCCGACAGAAATGAGATCAAGATACTGAAATATTTTCATGATGACGGGGTATCAGCAAAAACCGCCGACAGACCAGGACTCAAGGAAATGTTAGACTACTGCAGGAAAAATCACAATACCATTAGTTTTGTCATAACTTACAAACTTGATCGGCTATCAAGGAATGCCTATGATTTTCTAGCAATTAGAACCGAACTGGAGGCACTAGGTATAAATTACCGA
The DNA here is from genome assembly GCA_041665065.1 of Candidatus Buchananbacteria bacterium. GTDB lineage: Bacteria > Patescibacteriota > Patescibacteriia > 2-01-FULL-39-33 > 2-01-FULL-39-33 > JBAYJM01. The sequence continues at coordinate 33,388 of JBAYJM010000006.1, read as the reverse complement.
TCTGTTACTGAAGACGTCGGGGAAACACCAGCAGGCAAACTTATGGGAGGGCTGGTTGCAGTGGTTTCACAATATGATAATGACCAAAGAAGTGAGCGGGTAAAAGCCGGAATGAAAGAAAAGATTGAGCAAGGTGAATGGGCATGGAAAGCCCCTCTTGGCTATCTGAATACAAGAGACAAAAACCAAAAGGCAACTATTTGCATTGACGAAGTAAGGGCACCATTAATTACGATGGCCTTTGAAAAATTCTCTACTAGTGCATACAAGGTTGAAGAAATTAGGGAAATTATAAACGAAGCTGGCCTTAGGACATGGAAGGATAAGCCCATCTCCAGCCAACTCATATACAGAATAATAACCGACAAATTCTATATTGGCATTATGGCTGTTTGGGGTCAGGAGTATATTGGTAATCACGCTCCACTGGTAGAAAAAGAAATTTTCCGTAAATGCCAGGTTAACCTAAAAAGAGAAGAACGTGGTGAGAATATTGCCATTAGCAGATCAAATGATTCATTCCCTCTTAGGCATTTTGCTATATGCAGTCATTGTGGTCGACCACTGACGGCTGCCTTCTCTACTGGAAAACTAGGTGGTAAATACCCTTATTATCGTTGCTATAATAAAGAATGTGATTCTCCAAAATCAATTTCCCAAAAAATAATCGAGGAAGCATTTATTGAACACCTCAAAACAATTACTCCCTCAAAGGCAACCTTGGAATCATTACATTCTGTTATTTTAAAAATTTGGAATAACAGGTATAAGGAACTAAACGAGGTAAGAGAAAAAAAGATCAAAAAGATTGAAAAACTTAAAGAAGAAAAAGTAAGAACAATCGAAATGAAGCAGAAGGAACTACTATCTGACAAAGACTTCAAAATTCATTATGAAAAAATAAATAACAAGATAGAAATAGAAGAATCAGAATTAATTGAAATCAAAACTGAGGACTTTAATTTGGAGGAGGTTATGGACTATGTTTTTAAATTTATAAATAAAATTCCCTATTATTGGGAAAATGGTGACTTCGAACAAAAGGTCAAACTCCAGAGTTTAATTTTTCCGAAAAAAACGATTTATAATTATTCTACATTTGAAACCCCGGAATTTTCTCCAATTTTCGTTCAAAAAGAAAAACTGGCCAATGCCAGTTCTCCACTTGTAGCCCCACGGGGAATCGAACCCCGATTTTAGCCTTGAGAAGGCCACGTCCTAACCGTTAGACGATAGGGCCAAATTGTCAATATATTTAAACAAAATTTCAGTAAATTTTCAAGACCTTAATACTTATACAAATAAATTTTGCCCAACTCCACATTATCCTCATGGGTTATTACTGCTTTTTGGGGTGTTACATGTTGCATTCTAAAGCCATAGGAAACCACTCTTGCGCCAGGCTTTAGTTCTTTTTTGAATTTTGGCTCTAATTTATCCATAATCTCAGGAAACAGATAGCAATATACCACATCCACTTTTGATAAATCTGCTTTAAAAAAATTTTTATAATAAACTTTCACGTCAGCCTTGGCAAGCCAAATATTTAATTTTGCCAAGAGATACGGCCAAAGCGACAATTCATAGCCGATACATTTGGCGCCCACTTTTTTATTTGCATAAATTAAATGATGGGCACGTCCACAACCAAGATCGCATAATAGCTCGCCCGACTTTAAATCTGCAACCTTAATTGCATTGCGAAAATCTTTTTTTGCCGACGAAATAAAAGGCACACCGGTTATAAAAAGGCTGGTCAAAAAAGTTACAGCCAAGAACAAAGCCACTAAAGCAATAATCAAAAGTATGATTAAATAAACTGTTACTAACATAATTTTTAGATGCCAGCGTCTTCAATGAGTTTTTTTTGCTGACGAGTTAAATTTTTAGGTATATCAACGATTACCTCAACAATATGGTCTCCTCTCCCCCTTCCTTGTAAATGAGGAACCCCCTTCTCACGAAGCTTAAACTGAGTATGGCTTTGAGTGCCTTCAGGAATTTTAAGGCTTACCAAGCCATCAACGGTATTTATTTGAATCTTATCTCCGGAAACCGCCTGCAAAATGCTAATGTGATGCTCTGAATAAATATTATCGCCATCACGGGTAAAATTAGGGCTTGATTTCACTCTAATTCTTATATACAAATCGCCCGCGTGCCCCTTTTTTGTTGGTTCGCCTTTGCCTGGCATTTTAAGCGATTGCCCATCTTCTATGCCTGCTGGTATTTTTATATTAATTTGCTCAGTGCCCTGTGTAAAACCTGCTCCCCGGCATTTGTGGCATTTTTTTTCAAATGTTTTACCCTCGCCATGACATTCTGGGCAAACATTCTGCGTCCTGATATTACCCAAAAAAGTTTGCTGAGTTTGGCTTATATAGCCCGAACCGGCACATGTCTTACAGGTCAAAATTTTTGAGCCAGGCTCGGCGCCGTTTCCTCCGCAAACATCACAAGCAATATCTTTTTGTAAATTAATATTTTTTTCAACCCCAAAAACAGCTTCATTAAAATCAATTGTTAATTCAACTTCAACGTCCCTTCCCTTAGTCCGGGCTCTTGTTTGAGTTTGGCCGCCAAAAAAACTGCCGAATATATCGCCCAGATCTTCAAAACCGCCAAAATCGAAATTCACCCCGCCGTTTCGAAAATCATTCCCGCCAGAAAATGGATTACCGCCAGATCTGGCAAAATCTTGGTAATTAAACCCCGCTCCGGACTGGCCAAAGCTCGATCCGAACTGATCATATTGCTTTCTTTTATTTTCGTTTCCCAAGACTTGATATGCCTCATTAAGTTCTTTGAACTTCTCGTCGCTTCCGCTATTTTTGTCCGGATGATGTTCGTGCGCTAACTTTCTGAATGCTTTTTTTATATCATCCTGGGAAGCACCCTTATCAACACCCAAAACTTTGTAATAATCCTTACTCATTTTTATTAAATCTTTAAATAATTTAATTCTATCACCTTAATAATCCCTAAGCTTTAAATCCTATTTCCGCCTGAGGACTTTCAGCTTTTTCAACGGCACCAAATTGTGCCTCATATTTCTTTAAATTATCATCCAATGCCGCAATCATCCTTTTAATGTGGCCCGGGCTGGTTATTATTTTAGCACAAACTCGGCCAGATGGCGCGATAATGTTAAAAAAGGTTAACAAAAATTCTTCTTTATTGTGGCTCACCTGCATTGCGTTAGCATATTCTCCGCCGGCAAACCCATCTTTAATTTGAATTTCTCCAGCTTGAGGTTGTTGTTGATTGGCTTCCATATATTTATTTTTACTTTAACTATTAATTAATTTCGGGTCTTTTATTTAAATTTTCTTCCCATTTTCCACACCTATCTCCCCAGCGCGCAGTTATCTTCCCATTTTCTTTAAATTCAATGACTTCGCAATTATTTGAACAGTCAGGACAATTAAAAGCCGTGGTTTCAAAAGTATGTTTAGAAATATCAAAACCCTTGAATTTTGTTTTCTCTAATTTAGCCTCCTTTGCCAAAAGAGCCGCTCCTATTGCTCCCATGACATCAAAATTATCCGGAATTGTTACTTTTTTGCCCAATGCTTTTTCAAATTCCGCCTTAATTCCCTTATTGGCCGCTACTCCGCCTTGAAAAATTATCGGCTCAACAATTTCCTTGCCTTTGCCGACATTATTTAAATAATTCCTCACTAATGCCTCGCAAAGCCCTCTTATTATATCTTCCCTTTTTGCGCCAATTTGTTGCTTGTGAATCATATCAGACTCTGCAAATACTGTACATCTGCCAGAAATGCTAACACTATTTGACGATTGAAGAGCTAAGTCTCCAAAATTTTCAATTTCAATTCCTAACCTTGAGCACTGCTGATCTAAAAATGATCCAGTACCGGCTGCGCAAACCGTATTCATTGCAAAATCAGTAACAACGCCATCATCCAAAAGAATAATTTTAGAATCCTGTCCGCCAATTTCAATTACTGTCCTGACATTTGGAGCCTCATGTTGGGCTGCAGCTGCGTGGGTGGTAATTTCATTTTTTATCACATCAGCGCCAACTAAAAATCCCGCTAAAATCCTTCCGCTTCCGGTCGTACCCACTCCGGCTATTTCATATTTACTCAAAATGCCACTTGCTTCAAAAAGTCCGCATTTAACAGCCTCAATCGGCTGGCCTTGAGTCCTGATATATTTTTTAAAAATTAATTTGCCATTTTCATCAATTGCAACAACGTTACAGCTCACAGATCCGACATCAATTCCTAAATAGGCTTTATTAGACATAAAATATTTAATTATTTTTTCTATGGATTAAATCCGCAAATGCCTCCAGTCTCGTCTGATATGCCGTATCTGAAGAATGGGTATCTCTCATGTAATGCATAATTGGTACATTATAATCCTTAGCCATCCTATCTAAAATCGGCTTAAAAAGAATATCAGGCATACAGCCAAATGATTGGAAATGTATAATACCCTTAGCCCCATTCTCTAATTCAGTCATAATTTCACCAACGCTAATATCCAAGTATGATGCGGGCGTTGAACTTAAATATTTTTTAGCCTTCTCTTGATATGCCTTATATCTTTTTCTAAATTCTCCACGAAATGGTACCGGATTTTGTCCAAGAAATAAGAGAGAAAAGCTTATTGGCTGTTTAGCCTCAAGCCCAAGCTTATTTATTTTTTTAATTGTATTAAAATGGAAAAATGGTTCATGAATTTTAAAAATATCACCGGCTATCACGACTTTGACTAATTTTTTTTCATTATCAATTTTAATTTTTTTGGCTTCTTTTAAGGCCTTCTCCATTATTTTAATTGATTTATACGGCTTGCTTACTTTTTTAATTTTGTCCTGCCATAATTTTAACCATCTGTCAGCGCAACCGCTTTCAATCTCTCTTGGCCTCAATCTATTGGCTTCATCATTTAATTTATCAACCGCATATAAAGCATCACTGTAAGCTAAAATTCCTAGCATTAATTTTGGCATTGAATGTTTGCCAACAACAACCTGTAGCCGATCAAAAGCCTCTTTCAGACCGCCAAATCCGCCCCAATAATGGATATTTATATCATAGCCCTTGTCATGGAGAATTTTTTTTCCACCCTCCCATAAATCCATATACCGGCAACTTCTAATATCAGTAACGCCATAAACAAAAAAATCATGGACTCCCTGTTCGACCAATTCCTTAAAAAACCCCATATAAATTTTAAGCGGCAAACAGGCGTATTCGGGAACATTTGCTTCTCCCCATCTAAGCATGTTCTCATTTAGCTCTGGCAAGTCAGCAAATTTTTTACCAAAAAACTGAAACATGACTCGCATGGCTATGTATTCATTTAATCCTGGATATGATGCGTATTTCATAGCTATTTTAATACGTCAATAAAAGCTTCTATTCTTGTTGCCAGTCCGGCTTCACCGCTTGATTCATCAATTGAAATAGAAGTGATTGGTTTACTTTTCCTGGCGTCTTTAAGTGAATAATATTCCATTAAAAAATCCGGCCCGCAATTAAAGGGTATTACATATATAATTCCTTTAATGCTATCATCTCTGGATGCTTTTAAAATTGCCATCCTTTCCTCATTAGTCATAACCCAATGATTATGGCATTGCCAATCTACGCTTTCTACGGCGATTTCCCTTTCGTCGTCAGTCATCATTTCTTTGGTCCATACAGAATATCCTTTTGAAATAACCCTATCAATTAAATCAATATTAGAATAATGATCGTATACAATATATGAGTGGCCAATGATTGCAATTTTTTCACTGTTATTGCTGTTGATTTTTACATTCTCAAAAATCTCTATCGGCATTAATTTTTCAGACTGCATTTTTTGTAAGAAGGCGAGGTGTTCTTTTAAGGCTTCATTAAAAATATTTTGAGCTTCTTCTTTATTTTTACCGTACTTTAGTGCCAATTCTATCCAAGAGTCGGAATTAATTATATTGCCATCAAAAATCATCTTTGGATTTATAACTTCAATTTCAGGATATTCTGCCTTCATTACATCAGCCATTGCCACAAAATACGGACAAAAATATGACTTGGGACCGATTTTTTCATAAATATTTCTTACCATATCCATATGAGGCAAAAGAAATGTATTTATACCATGTCTTCTTAAACAATTGATATGGCCATAAAATATTTTTATTGGCAAGCAAGATTCGCTATTGGCAGTTTTCAAACCCAATTCACTTATGCTTTTATCGGTTTTGGGCGACAAGACTATTTCAAATCCCAAACCTTCAAAAAACTTCTTCCAAAACGGATAATATTCATAATATATTCCTGCTTGTGGTATGCCAATTTTCATAACTAATATTTAATCGCGATGATACTATTTTACTAAAAATTATAAAGATTTTCAATGTTTATTTGCAAGAGACGGGGTAATGCCCCGTCTCTGCTTTTTATGCGTCAAATTTTAAAATTTTATTCTTCTTTTTTCGCCTCTCCATCTTTATTTACTTCTTCATATTATTGCTTGATTATTTTTCCGATTTCTGTCATATGTAATCATTTAATCCTAGAAAGAGACCTTAGCAGTATTAGAATAGCCAGAATTTCCCGCCGTATTATAGGCGCGAACCTTATAGTAGTAAATGCCGGAACCCAATCCAATGTCGGGGTATGTTGTTGTTGCCAAATGCGGAGTTAATATACTGGCAATCTGGGCGAATGGTCCGGATAAACTGGTAGCACGTTCAATTTTAAATCCATCTTCATTGCCTGACCAATCGGTCCAGCTTAAATTTACTTGATCCGTACCGGCGCTAGCAGATAAATTCTTTGGGGCATTGGGAATTGTCGCCGTAATAGTAATTGACACCGTAGCGGCATTGGAACTGATTTTACCATCATAAGCCTTAAAGGTAAATAAATCACTGCCATGATAATTTGCTGCGGGAGTATAGATAAGATTCGGTGCCGTTCCCGTAAGCGTCCCATGACTAGGAGTAGTCCGATCAGAAATTGGATAAGACAGAGTATCGCCATCAGCATCTGTCGCTTTCAAGGTAAAGCTTTTTGCCTTATTTTCTACGGTTACGACTGATTGATCATAGGCTATCGGCGCTTGATTAATATCCGTGCCTAACTTGGCTGAAGCAATATTAGTATAGCCGGAATTTCCCGCCGTATTATAAGCTCGCACCCGATAATAGTAAATCCCAGCGCTTAATCCGGCATCAACATAGGATACTGTCGCCGTGTGAGGTGTCGGAATGACGGCAATCTCGCTGAACGGTCCAGATAAGCTGGCGGCACGCTCGACTTTAAACCCGTCTTCATTACTCGACCAATCCGTCCAAGTCAAATTCACCTGTCCCGTGCCGGCGCTGGCAACGAGATTCTTCGGCGCATTGGGAACAGCACTATCAATTATGGAAAAATAATTATTGGATTCATCGGAATAACACGTGGCTTGGCGGCAAACTTCGACTTTCATCTTGTAATTGCCGCCTATCGCGAAAGTTGACGGGATTGACCAAGAATAAGAAAGCAAGTTGCCGGCTAAATTAGAAACTATGCTGGTAGTGGCATTAATAGCATAATTATCAATTGATATATTAATTTTATCCGTTGCTGCCGCTCCGGTCGCTGACCATGTAATATTATAAATCTTTCCTCTTCTCCATTTTTCTGAGCCGTTAGGAGAAACAACTGTTATAGCAGGCGGTATAGCGGCTTTTTCGCAATTATAACAAGCAGTATGCTGAGGATCATATTGGAACTGCGGCCAATCCAGCTCATTAAAGCTGTAGGGAACACCCAATTCATAAAAAGTAAGTGCCTTTGGAACAGAAGCGCCCAGCGAAAGCACTCCAGTCGCAATAAGATCCAATTTGCCGTCCCCGGTAACATCGCCGATAGCAGGGCTTTCATACCATATCGAACCCATAACATTTTTGGGCCAGCCTGGCAGCAAATTTCCCGTATAACTATAAGCATATATTCCCGACATGCGGCTGCCGAACTGAGGCGCGGCAAAGATTATATCGCGAAAACCGTCATTATTGACATCGCTGATAACAGCCATTGAAGTGGATTCAGGGATAGCGACAGGCCAGCCGCTAAGTTGACTGCCGTCTTTCTTCAGGGCATTCAGATAACCGCCTGAAGCAAAAATAATCTCCGCATTATTATCATTATCAATATCGCCTAAAGACAGGCTTCCGATATACATACTCGAATTAACCGGAAAACCGTTTTTTACGGTACCGTTGGAATTCAAAGCGTAAATCCTATCGCCGATAACGCCATCTCCGGTTACCGTAAAAATGATATCTAAATTTTTATCGTTATCAATATCGCCTACTACCGAATTTTTTATTCCATAGGCGAAGTCTTTAGGAAATCCGCTCATCAAGACGCCATTATTTTTAAAAACGTAAATTTTGCTATTAATTAACGGCGAATCGCAAGTATAAATAATTTCCTTGCTATTGTCATTATTCAAATCTCCGATCGCCACCTCATTGAAAGCGGCGCAATCAACATCCCTTGGCCAACCAGTTTTCGACCTGCCGGCTTTATCTAGGACATGGATTTTATAATCAAGTGCAACAACAATCTCGACTTCTCCGTCATTATCAATATCATCGGCCGCCAAAGAATTAATAGAAAAATTAGACAAATTGCCGAATTTTATCGGCCAGCCGTCCATAACCGTGCCGTCGGATCTTAAGGCGTAAACTGCGACTTGATCGCCGCCTCCCGCCGTATCATAGCCGTCATAGACCTCGAATACTATTTCCTTTTTGCCGTCTTTATCCAAGTCGACTACTGTCGGATTAGTTACCAAATCCATCTCTCGAAATTGGTTAGAATACGCCATATTGATTACGAAAGGCCAGCCAGGCAGAAGCCTGCCATCCTGATCATAGACCTGTATTTCATCTAGTCCTTTGCACGTCAGACATCCCCCGGCAACAAGCCTACCGGAGGCGACAATGATTTCATTCTTGCCGTCATTATTTATATCGGCGATTGCCGGAGAAGATGCAAAATTCCAATTGCCAATATCGATCGGCCAGCCGGCACGGAGTCCGATAGGCGGATTCAATGTTACATTCAAATTTACCGTCTCATTTGCTCTTATTGTCACGGTCTGAGGCTGTGCTGAATAAAGATCTTTTGAAACCTTAATTTCCCTGTTGCCAACTCCCAAATTAATAGTTAAGGGTGTTTTGCCACGATAAATATAAGCGCCACCAAAATCTTTAACATAGACTTCAGCTTGAGAGGTGGCGGAAGTAATAGATAGTGTGCCTATTTCATCTGTCGTTTTTCCGCAATTTTGATAAATATCGCTCTTTGAATCATCACAATCGCTTTGACTCTGTGCCAAGCAAGAAGACGGGCAAGTACTGGTAGCTGTCGGCTTGGCGTCTAAACCCCAATAACAATAACCATCGCTGTCATTATCAGTGCAAATAGCTGATTGCGGAGCTGAGGCTGGCGGATTAGGAATATTAACGGCATAGACATGCCAATAGTCAATAAAAGAATCTCCGACTGCAATTTTAAAATAGCCGTTTTCACCCCAATTCGAGCCCCAGCTATTTTTAGCAATCCAATAATCGCGGCCGTCTTCTTTGCCAAAACCGACAATCGCCACCATGTGTCCTCCAGCAGCATCTTCTGTAGTATGCTGATAAATTCCACTTTGATAATTAAAAAAATCATTGTATACGAGCATACCTGCCGCTACTGGTCCATTCTCGATTATTGCTTGCTTTATTTTACTAACACGATCAGCCAGGCTGCCAGTCAAATCAATTGGCTTATAACCCATTGTTTTCCAGGCGTTCTGCTGCCAATTTGCCTGCTTATTACTGCAAGCTACGTTAGCAGCCACATAAGGGAAATTAGCTTCGATGGCGTTGCCAGGATTAATCCAATAAGAACTAAAAATAGTCTCTATCTGACTATAATAAGCGCCCCTGCAACCGCCCATATTAACACTAGGATTATAAGGCAAGACACAAGAAACTAAATCCTGCTCAGCCAAGTTAGTCGCTATATTCGAATTATTATAATATGCCTGTATGTGCCCTTCAAAAGCAGCAATAGAAGCAAAGGCCCAGCAACTCCCGCAATTTCCCTGATCCCTTACTGAAGTAATATAGTTTTTCCCGCCCATGCTGCGCCAATCATAAAAATCAGGCAAATCAACACTGCCCGCCGGCGAAGTAGCACTTAATAAAATTTTATCTTTAGATAATGATATAGAAGCTAATTGAGTTGGAGGACTATCTAATAAACCGGTCAAATTCTTTTTTTCCTTGTCATCCAGTATCATTTTAGAATTCCAGCCTGCCTTCCAACCTCCTCCTTTAGCTTGAATTACGTCTTGAGTCTGCTTCAACTGATAATTCAATTCTGCTTGCCTATCTTTGGGAAGCGCTTTTAACTTAGCTGCCAAGGCTGTATCAGCTTTTAATTTGGCTGATGGCACACCAACAACCGGCTTGAGGCTGAATTGTGAATAATCAATATCACAGCCCCGATAAACTTTCTTGCCTTTAATTACATCCATACCGCAAGTACGGTTGGTCATCACACTTTGGTTTTTGGTTGGCTTAAGAGCCGCCGCCATCAAATTTGATGAAGACCCAATACTGAGGCCGAAGACCGTAATGACCAAAACGCCGCAAATCAGTCCAATGCTGAAGATTACTGATTGATGAACTGCAATCTTGCTGGATGTCGCCAATTGCGTGGGGATTTTTCGCATAACATAAATCGATTAGTTATAAAATATATTTTATTAAAACATTAAATACTGCCATCATTTACTGCACCCAAAAAAATAATCCGATTCCATTTTTTTACGATTTCTGCCATATGTGCATATTATAGCATAGTCGCCACCGTAAATAAAATTTATTACTGTAAATATAAATAAATACTACCAAAACCTACCGCGTAGATAATAATCTGGCTACCATGACGATCCATTAATAATTTTGGTGATTTTTTTATTAAAATATTTAAAAGAGACGGGGTAATACCCCGTCTCTGCTTTTTATGCGTCAAATTCTAAAATTTTATTCTTCTTTTTTCGCCTCCCCATCTTTCTTTACTTCTTCATATTGACCTTCAACTGGTTCGCTTCCTGCTTTCTGTTCGCCTGCACCCTGTCCTTCTGTTGGCTGGGCCTGAGGCTGTTCATACATTGAAGCGCCTACTTTTTGGATTGCCTCAGACAAGACATCGTAGTTCTTTTTAATCAGTTCCTGATCTTCGCCCTTGGTTGCATTTTTTAAGTCTTCAACTTTATCCATAATATCTTTTCTGACATCGGCAGTTACCTTATCTCCAGCATCTTTTAAAGTTTTTTCAGTTGTAAAAACTAAACTTTCTGCTTGATTTTTGAGATCAATTACTTCTTTTTTCTTTTTATCCTCTTCGGCGTGAAGCTCAGCCTCCTGTTTCATTTTTTCAACCTCTTCTTTAGATAAGCCGGATGAGGCGGTTATGGTAATATGCTGTTCTTTATTTGTAGCCTTATCTTTGGCCTTAACATTCAAAATTCCATTAGCATCAATATCAAATGTAACTTCAACCTGCGGAACACCTCTTGGAGCGGACGGAATTCCATCCAAAATAAACTTACCAAGGGTTTTGTTATCACCGGCCATTGGTCTTTCACCCTGAAGAACATGAATCTCTACTGCCGGCTGATTGTCGGCAGCGGTTGAAAATACTTGCGACTTTGAGGTTGGAATGGTTGTATTTCTTTCAATTAACGGCGTCATCACTGATCCCATTGTTTCAATTCCCAAAGTCAAAGGCGTAACATCCAAAAGCAAGACATCTTTAACATCGCCCTGCAAAACACCGGCCTGAACCGCAGCTCCAAGAGCCACAACTTCGTCGGGATTTACTGAAATGTTTGGTTTTTTACCAAAAAATTCTTCAACTTTTTTTAATACTAAAGGCATTCTGGTCATACCGCCAACCATAACAATTTCTTCTATGTTCTTTACAGATATTCCTGAATCACTTAATGCTTTTTTGACCGGCTCAAAAGTATTATCAACCAAATCCATAACCAAATTTTCCAATTGTGATCTGGTCATCCTAAGAGTCAAATGCTTCGGTGAACCGTCAGAGCCTTGAGTTATAAATGGCTGGTTAATTTCAGTTTCCATTTGAGTAGATAACTCGATTTTTGCTTTTTCGGCCGATTCCTTTACTCTTTGAAGCGCTGTCTGGTCTTTTGACAAATCTATTCCTTCTTGTTTTTTAAATTCATCCAAAATCCAATTCATTATTTTTTGATCAAAATCATCCCCACCCAAATGAGTGTCTCCATTTGTCGATTTTACTTCGACTGTATCTTCCGAAACTTCAAGAATTGAAATATCAAATGTTCCACCACCTAAATCATAAACCGCAATCTGTTCGCCCTTTTTCTTTTCAAAACCATAAGCCAAAGCGGCGGCCGTAGGCTCATTTATAATTCTTTTTACCGTTAAGCCGGCAATTTCACCGGCATCCTTGGTAGCTTGTCTTTGGGCATCATCAAAATATGCCGGCACAGTAATTATTGCTTCTGTAATTTTCTCACCTAATTTTGCTTCAGCGTCTTCTTTTAATTTTGTTAAAACCATGGCTGAAATTTCCTGGGGTGTATATTCTTTTCCGCCCATGACAATTTTAACCCCGCCGTTTGATTTTTTAATTTCATACGGCACTAATTTCAAATCTCTCTGCACTTCAGAGTCTTCCCACTTTCTTCCAATCAATCTTTTGATCGAAAATAAAGTATTGGTCGGATTTGTGACAGCCTGTCTTTTGGCGGCAACACCAACCATTCTTTCACCGCTTTTAGCAATGGCAATAACAGAAGGAGTAGTTCTTGCGCCCTCTTTGTTTTCTAAAATTTTTGGCTGACCGCCTTCCATCACGGCCATGGCACTGTTAGTTGTGCCCAAATCAATTCCTAGAATTTTTGACATATTTTTCGTTAATTTTTATTAAAACTTATTTATTGACAAATTTATAAATTATTATTAGAATAATTGCTGATGTATTTCGAGGTAGGAGTAGACAACAACGGAGAAAACGGAGCATGCTTGAACAAATAGACCCGATTGCTGAGCGAATTACAGCAATCATATCCGAAAAACTCGACGTCTCTGTAGAAGAGTTGACCTCAGCTACGGACTTAATGAGGGATTTGGGCATTGATTCGCTCGACTTAATGGAGATTGACGGCGAACTCATGTGCGAGTTTAATCTCCCGATCGACACCCCGAGCCTGGTGGACATGTCTGGAGACATATCCCTTCAAACGTGTGTGGACCTCGTGAAAAACCACATGCCGGCCAGCGCGTGAAACACGACCACGCACATCACCCTTTCAATGCTCGTCAGCCTCCTTGCGTGGCTGATGAGCGTATTTTTTTTGAAATAATGTACTTAATCGGCAGACCCTGACATGCAGAGCCGGCCTCAAAATAATTATTTTTTTGATGAAATTTTAATGGTCTTGGGCTTTGCTTCAGCTGCTTTGGGAATGGAAATTTTTAAGATTCCATTTTCATAGGTGGCTTCAGCCTCATCGCCTGATACTCTGGTTGGTAACTGTACTGCCCGATAAAAACTTCCGCTTCTTATTTCCTTTCGGTAATAATCCTTATCCTCCACTTCCGATTTTTTTTCAACTTCGCCCTTAATTGTTAAAACATCATTTTCTACAGAAATATCCACTTTGTCCGAATCAATGCCTGCCAGCGGGGTTTCAACAATGACGTTGTCTTTATCCTGATAAACATCAATGGCCGGCGTAAAATTTCCCATATTCATCGGCCAATTATCAAAAAACCGATCAACATCATCCGAAGAGCCTAAAAATGGTGTCCATTTAATTAATGCCATATGTTTTTCCTTTCTTTAATTACTTGGAAATTCCAAATAATTAATAATTAATTATGTTAAATTTATTTTGCTACTTTTACTTTGGCCGGCTCAATAACCTTCTCATTCATCATATAGCCGGAACTGACCTCATCATAAATTATTCCAGTTGCACATCCCTCAACTTCAGCACACTCAACGGCTTCATGAAAATTTGGATCAAACTTTTCGCCTATTGTTTTAATTTCTTCAACTTTGAATCCTTTTAACAAGTCCATAAACTGCTTTTTAATCTGCTCAATGCCTTTGATAAAATCATTCTCTTTTTGATCATCCTTAGCATGCCTTAGAGCTAATTTTAAATTATTATAAATCGGCAAAATATCCAAAACGGTGGCGGCATTTGCATATTCAATCATATCCTTCTGTCTTTTTTCCATTTCCCTTTGAAAATTAGAATAGTCGGCCAAGGCCCTCTGCCATCCGGACAAATATTCTTGATTTTGTGTTTTTAATTCTTCAAAATCTTGCTTTAATTTTTCCAACTCGGCATCCAAAATATTTTGGTCGTCTTTTTTCATAATTTATTTGGCGTTATTTTCATTTATTGTCTTTTGTATATATTTTAGGAGGCTGACATTTTGTTTATAATCCATGCGATTAGGACCAAGTATTCCAACCAAAATATCATTTTTTTTAACTTGGCATTTTACCGCAACAGCTGAAGTCAATTCGCCAAATGGATTATCATCGCCTAAAAAAATTTTTAGATTATCGTCCACCTGATGAAATATCAAATTCATTACCTCATCAAGATGATCAATAATCTCCGATATGGAAAATATTATTGATTGCTCTCTAAATTCTGGCTGCCTAAAAATATTGGATATGCCCGTATAATATACATTCATGGGTGAGAAACCGATTAAAATAGCGCCACCTGACATTTCAGCCAAGAGTTTTGCCATGACCTTGATATCATGTTCCTCAAAACCTAAAACCTCATTTATGCCTTTTTTTATTTTCAAAGGAACATCATACCAATCGTCAATATTAATACTTTTTAAATATCTTTTATAGCCGTTTACCGTTGGAATTCTGCCAGCTGAAGTATGGGGCTGAAAAATCAATCCCATTTCTTCAAGTTCAGACATGTCATTTCTTACTGTAGCCGAACTTAAATCAGTGAAGTATTTTTCAACAATCAAACTGGAACTGACCGGAACGGCAGTTTTTATGTATTCTTCTACAATACTGTTTAATACTTCGTCTTTTCTTTCTGCCATTTTAAGGATATTTAAGGGTTTTAACCTTTAGCACTCTTAGTGCTTGAGTGCTAATATAAATATATAATCAAAAAAAGGACTTGTCAAGTCCCCAAGCCTTCCCCAATAAACATATTATATTTTAGCTAAATTATAAATAAAAAAAGCCCCAAGAAAACCTTAGGGCCGAAATGTCATAGAGCGTGTCTCCTTATCGTTGTATTGTCAATCCTCAAAGTCACGGCTGTCGGATTTTCTTGGTCGTGGACGCGGACGCGGTGCCTCACGGCCAAGGTCCTGTATTGCCAAGACAGTGGCCTGGAAATACTTCCCCTTGTCTGCACCAACGGCTTTAGAGGACAGATGCGCCAAATACAGTGAAGCAAACAACTGCCAAAGACCTGGATCTCTCCTAATCCTCTCTATTGTTGGCCCGTATGCCCGATTGGCATACTCGACGTTGTCATTTTTCTTGGTTCTCCCCTCGCGAGCCATTCGCTGTCCAACGCCCATTTGCTTCTTTGCTTCCGCCTCCCGGCATAACTCATACCAGAAATAAGCAAAGAGCTGTTCGAGCTCCTCTTCCGTCGGAACACCCCCCGCAAAAGCCTCTACCGGCTTAGGAGGATTGGTAGCATCAAAAGATGACGCCATGTCGCTTTCCATAACCCATTTCCCCCTTCGCTTAGGGCTATTTTGTTACTGGGTCCCAACCGACATAATATTGTCGGGATCCAAGAAATTGACTGCAGACAGTATGACATAAGTCAAGCCTGTTGGCAAGCCATGATTCCAGAGTAGTGAAATCTGCTTTTTTTCACCCGACTTAAATTGATTTAAAGTATAATGATTAATTCCCGCCACCGTTCCTTCGCTGTAAACAATCACCTGGACATCCACCAGCCAATAAGAGTATGGGGAATTATTTGTTATTTCAAATGAGAGCGTCGATGGTTCTTTATCTCCCCTTCCAATATCAAAACGATCATTTTCAACCAAAAAATAATCCATCTTATTTTTTAACGATTCATAGCCTTCAATTCTTTTCCATTTAAAATTGTTTATTTGAAAATTCGGAGAATCATTCTCTCGGCTAAAATCCATAATATTTGCTTCTGATCCGGGCAACACAAATCCCTTTTTATATTGAGGTGTGTTTGTTCCATTGGTAAACCTATATTCAAATTCTCCCAACCAATTTTTATTCCCATTCGAAATAGTAGCTAAATAATCATAGCCATTACCAGTGCCAAATACCTGGACGCTCGGAACACTTATATTTTTGGGCATTAATGATTCAATACGCGACAAAGAAGGATCTGCGGTAAAAAGCAAATAATTTTCCAGTTGCTTATGCGCAGAATAATTCATAAAAAAAAGAGTCATTTGCAAAATTACATAAGACCATAAAGCAATGGAAAGGATAATTAAAAAAATAGTCCAGAGTCTCTTTAAAGAAAGCTTGTGGGAAATATACCAATAACTCAATTTTAATTGCCGATCAGTAAGACCGTCCATTGATTCTTCTTGCATAAATATATTATAACAAATAAACAAAAAATTATTAACTTAAATTAATTAAACTATTTAAATTAACTTAAAATATTGTTGCCATAAACCATAAAAAATGATAAAATAGTAATACTTAACAGTTAACCAACTGAACAAATAAATTAGTAAAATTAGACATAATATGGCTCAAAAAATAGACAAAAAAACAAAGAAAGATGAGAATGCTTATGGCGCTGAGCAAATACAAGTATTAGAAGGATTAGATCCAGTGAGAAAAAGGCCGGGCATGTATATTGGCAACACGGCAGAAACCGGTTTGCATCATTTGATTTGGGAAGTTGTAAATAATAGCATTGATGAGGCCATGGCTGGGCATGCTGATACTATTAGAGTAAAACTACTTGCGGATGGCATGATTTCAGAAGAAGATAATGGCCGAGGAATTCCAGTTGATAAGCACAAGGTCACTAAAGTTTCCGCTTTGGAAACGGTTATGACCAAACTACATGCCGGTGGAAAATTCGGCGACAGCGGATACAAAGTTTCCGGTGGACTGCATGGCGTCGGTGTTTCTGTGGTCAACGCTCTTTCCTCATATACCAAGGCTGAAGTTAAACGCGATGGAAAATTGTGGATGCAGGAATATAAAATCGGAATTCCGGTCAAGCCAATCAAAGAAATGGGGAGCGCCAAGGGCACAGGAACCAAAATCACTTTCAAGCCGGATGGAACTATTTTTAGCGTTTTGGATTTTAACTTAAAAACAGTCTTGGACTATTTACGCCAACAGGCCTATCTTACTAAAGGGATATCTATCATAGTTTGTGATGAAAGAGAAAACGATCCCCTCAAGCATCTTTGTTATAAATTCTATTTTGAAGGCGGTATTAAATCCTACGTAAAACACATTAATAGCCATGTAGAATCCAAACATCCTACTATATTTTATATTGAAAAAGAAGCCGAGGGCATTAATGTGGAAATCGCTTTGCAGTATACAGTGGAATATAATGAAACAGTCATGCCTTTTGCCAACAACATTTTTAATCCGGAAGGCGGAATGCATGTAGTTGGATTTAAAACCGCACTAACAAGAACAATAAATAATTTTGCCCGAAAGCAAGGATTTTTAAAAGAAAAGGATCCCAATTTAACCGCTGAGGATGTACGCGAGGGTCTGTCCGCAGTTGTTTCCATAAAGATAAGGGAGGCGCAGTTTGAAGGGCAAACAAAAGCCAAATTGGGTAACGTCGAGGCAAGAGCGGCTGTGGATAAGGTAATGTCTGAAGCCTTTAATACCTTTTTGGAAGAAAATCCCAAAGACGCCGAAGGAATAATTGGCAAATGTATTTTGGCCTCAAAGGCCCGTGTTGCGGCCAGAGCGGCTCGCGAAACTGTCTTGCGTAAAGGCGCTTTGGACGGATTTTCATTGCCAGGCAAATTAGCCGACTGCTCATCAAAAGATCCTTCCTTATCAGAATTATTCATTGTTGAGGGAGATAGTGCGGGCGGTAGTGCAAAGCAAGGCAGAAACCGTGAATTTCAAGCCATATTACCTCTTCGTGGGAAGATTCTTAACGTTGAGAGAGCCAGACTTGATAAAATGCTTGCCAATAACGAAGTAAAGTCTTTAATAATTGCCATTGGCACAAACATTGGTGAACAATTTGAGATTGCCGAATTAAGATATGATAAGGTAATTATTATGACTGATGCTGATGTTGACGGCTCACATATCAGGACCTTGCTTTTAACATTATTCTACAGACATTTTCCAGAATTAATAAAACAAGGGCATATTTATGTAGCACAACCACCTTTATATAGAATCCAAATCGGGAAAGAAGTAAGGTGGGCATATACGGAAGAAGAACTTGAAGAATCAAAACAAGAAATGCTTGGATTGGCAAAATCCCAAAAACAGGAAACAAAATCTAAAAAGGAAGATGAGGCAGAAACCGAAGAAGCATTAGATACTGAAGAGGGCGAAGTTAAAGTAGAAGAATTCGGTGGAATTAAAGTTAATATTCAACGCTACAAAGGTTTGGGAGAAATGAATCCCGAACAACTCTGGGACACAACCATGGATCCTGCCAAACGCAAGATGAAAAAAATCACCGCTGAAGATGTAGAAAAAGCTGACGAAACTTTTGATATTTTAATGGGCGGAGACGTCGCCCCACGTAAAAGGTTCATTCAAACTCACGCCAAGAGCGTACAGAATTTGGACATCTAATTTAGTAACCAGCAAAAAAACAAGGAATTAATTCCTTGTTTTTTTATTCCCCTCCCCGTGTGAGCCTTAAAAATCTTGTGCTAATTTTTTACGAAGCGAACGTTACGAAACAGCTCTAGCCTCAGCAGAGGCGTTAGCTGTTTTAGTGAGAGAAGTAAAAAATTTGGCCATGATTTTTACAGGCTCGCGACTTTTTTCTTTTGTTAGCTTTTTTCTTTTCCTAGAAAAGAAAAAAGTAAAAATTAAGTTTAAAAATAAAACCCCGCAATGTGCGGGGCTTAAGAATTATTCAATCTTATCAATTTTACATTTAATCTTTCCAGATGGAATCGCCAATTCAAATTCGTGTCCAACACCCTTGCCAATAAAAGCTTTGCCCAGCGGAGATTCATTTGAAATTTTACCTTCAGCCGGGTTTGCCTCAGTATGGCCAACAATAGTATATTTTATAACCATGCCATTATCACATGTTGCATGAACAGTCGTTCCCAAAGAAACAATGTCTTTATTTTTGCTCGCTTTAATGATAACCGCATTTTTAATGAGATATTCTAATTCCTGAATACGGCCCTCGATAAAACTCTGTTTTTCTCTCGCTTCATGATACTCGGCATTTTCTGATAAGTCGCCAAGTTCTCTAGCCCGAGCGATCCTATCTATCACCTCTGGCCTATCAATACGAATCAAGTCATCAAGTTCCTTTTTAACTTTCTCTAAGCCTTCTTTGGAAATATAGTTTTCTCTCATGTTGTAATTTGATTAATTTAATCTAAATATAAAAATAAAAAAGCACCTTCTCAATTTAAGTAAATTTAAATCTTTATTGAAGATAGGATATCATTTAAAATAACTAGTGTCAAGGACATTAAAAAATAATTAAATCGCATGGCGAGGATTTCCGTTAACGAACCAAAAATCGAAGATTTCATGAGCAATTGGAACAGCAATTGAAGACCCTTCTCCTCCCTGCTCAACTAAAACCGTTATGCAAAATGTGGGGTTATTAAACGGCGCAAAGCCAGTAAACCAGGCATGATTAGGCTTAGTCGTATTCCACTGCGCAGTTCCTGTTTTTCCGGCAACCTCAACCGGCAAGGAAGAGAGACTTCTTGCCGAACCGGAAACTATTGTCTCACGCATCCCCTCCCTGATGATATTAATATTGCCCGGATGGACAAAATCTTGGCGTATAATTTCCGGTTTTACAATTTCAAATTGTCCATCGTAAAAATTTATCTGATGCAATAAGTGCGGTTTATATAATTTTCCGCCATTGGCAATTGCAGAGGTATAATTATTTACTTGAAGCGGGGTAACTAATAAATCACCCTGGCCGATTGACAAATGATAAGTGTCACCAATATACCACTGTTCTTTTTTGGTCTCCTGCTTCCACGCCTCAGTCGGCACAAAGCCTTTTGCCTCGCTAGGCAAATCAATTCCGGTTTTTTCAGCCAAACCGAATAGTAAAAAATATTTATCAAGCAATGGTACTCCCATGCCCTTAAAATCTCCATAACCGCCGCCAATATAATAAAAAAAGGTGTTGACCGATTGAGCAATGGCTTTAACTACATTTGTACTGCCATGCCCGCCAGCCTTCCAATCGGGGAAAAACCATTGGCCAATCCTTATACCTCCGCTACTATTGACGGTTGTGTTCTTGGTAATAATTCCCTCTTGGAGCGCCCCGGCAGCCTCAACAATCTTAACAGTTGAGCCGGACGGATATTCGCCTAAAAAGGATCTTGCAAAAAGAGGCTTTTGCTCATTTTCCAATAATGCCTTATAGTCATTTTTGGTTATACCTCTGGCAAACAGATTGTTATCATAACTAGGATAATCCACCATTGCCATTATCTCCCCGCTTTGCGGATTTGAAACAATCACCGAAGCCGTAAAATTGCCTTTTAATTTTCCATCCAAAACCTGATAAATTTTATCCTGCAAATCAGCGTCGACAGATAAAATTAAATTGTCACCCGCCTTAAAGGGCACCTGATAAATAATTTTCTTTTCTCTGCCTAATGCATCAACTTCATATTTCTTTTGCCCATGCTGGCCCTTTAAATAGTTTTCATACTGTTTTTCCAGTCCTGTCTTACCGATATTGTCATTAAGGAGATATGACGCAGTCAACTTAGCATACTCCTCCGCATTGATTTTACCTACATAGCCCAAAATATGTGCAAAAGACAAGCCGTCCAAATACTTTCTCCATGAATCAATATCCAATTCCACTCCGGGAAGTTCTGACGCCCTGATTTTTATATCCATCGCCTTGTCATAATCAATTCCAGTCTTAATTGGTACGGCCTGAAAATAGTATGGATTTGTTGAGGTCATCTTCTGCTCAATTTCCTGCAAAGAAACGCCGGTAATTTTTGACACCTCCGAAATGACCTGTTTTTTATCAATGTCATTTTTAGGCAAAGAAGCCGGCACCATAGACAATGTAAAGCCAAAGACGTTTTGCACCAAGGCTTTACCATTGCGGTCATAAATTATGCCCCGATGGGCCTTAACATATTCCGTCTTGATTCGATTATTTTCGGCCAAACCAAAATAATAATCATTTCTAAATATTTGCAAATATGCTGTTCGAAGTATCAAGCACAAAATACCGGCCAAAATAATAAAAAAGAAAAACCTGATTTTTTTTGAACTCATGGACAAGCTTAAAAAACCGGTATCTAAACCCTCAGAATTGAGCCAGGAAGTGCTTGCACTGCTTTCAACCCAATTTAGAGAACTTCTCCGGCCGGAATTAATATTTTCCGCGATGAAAAAAAATTCTTCCTTATTATTCATGATCGTAAAAAAACCGGTTTAAATAATCTTGATCGGTTGTTAATGAAATAAAAGGCAATTCCCAAGATAATCGAGTGATCAATAATCTGCAATAATAGATCCAGCCAGAATTTGCCGGAAATTCCAAAATTGCCAATATTAAAAAAGTAAGAAACTCCGCTTATAGCCAAAAAAATAAAATTAAACGATACCACCGCAATAATGCCTAACAATATTATTGAATAAAATGAATGGTTTGTTAAAAAATTCAAAAACAAGACTTCCGTAATAAAAATAGTCAAAGTGTAGGTGATTAAAAATGTCCCAAAAGGCATGCTGGAGAAAATATCCATAAAAAATCCGCACATTAAAGCCAGGCCAATGACTTTATTAAAAGATAAAATATTTAACATTAAAATTAGAGCAACTATAACACAATTAAATTTCAAAAGAAAAAAATCAAAGTCATTCAAAAAAGAGATTTGAAAAATCAACAGAAAAAGAAGTAAGATAATTATGATAATATTTTTTTTCATCTAAGGTATAATTACTAAAAGATCGCTAAGATTTGCAAATGGAATAAGCGGGCTTAAAATTGCAGTTTTAAAAATTTCACTTTCTACCTTTTCTACTCTTTCAACCTTGGCGATTAAAATGTTTTTAGGTATTTGTCCCTCAAGGCCGGAGGTGACAATCAGGTCGTTTTCGTCTATTTTTTGATCCTGCGGAATGTTTGTCATCGAAAAGCTTAAACCATACTGGCCCTCGACTAACCCTGCCGTCTTATCTACATTTTGCACGGTAGCGGCAACTTTGCTATTACTGTCTGTAAGCAAAAGGACTTTGCTGAAATTGTCCTGCACTTCTGAAATTTTCCCGATCATTATGCCGTTTCCAGCCACAACAGCCAACCCTTTAACAACACCGTCCGCCTTGCCCCTGTTTATAACCACGGATTGAGAAATGGGGTCAGAAACCCCGGTTATAATTTTAGCGGCCACATATTTGTATTTTGAATCCTTTGTAAATTTTAATTCCTGTCTAAGCAAATCGTTTTCTTCTTCCAAGCTGTTAGCTCTGGAAAGATCCATTTGGTAATTTTTTAGTTGGTCTTTTAATCCTTCATTTTCAGCTATCAGATCTTTTCGGTTTATCCAATTGCCATAAAAACTTTTCATTCCCAAAGATCCGGATCTCAGTCCTCCCTCTATGGGAGCAAATATTCTCACAAACAAATTTTCGACCGGCTTAATCCAGCCGACATAATGAAGCATTATTAATACTCCGATAATAATTAAGACCATTAAAAAAGACTTTATAATCTTTCCCATTTTTTGTGATTTATTATTGTTGAGATGAAGGCACCGATATATCGTTTAACAACGGCTCGTTTTCCAAAAAAATTCCCATTCCCCTTGCTCCGCACGTTTGCGAATCATCGGCAATGTGGACAGGAATTCTAATGACATCGGATATAAATTTATCCAAGCCTTTAAGTTGAGCAGCTCCGCCAGTTAAAATAATACCCTTCTGATAAATATCAGCTACGAGCTCGGGCGGAGTTGTCTCAAGAGTGGTTTTAATAGTATCAAGAATTTTTTCCATTGACTTCGATATGGCTTTTTGGATTTGGATATCGGAAACCATTACTTCTCTTGGCAAGCCGGTTAAAATGTCTCTTCCTCTCATCGGCATCTCTAAGCCTTCTCTTAAATTCATTGCCGATCCGATTCTCTTTTTAATATCTTCAGCAACCATTTCTCCCAAAACCAATCCGAATTCATCTCGGGCAAAATTAATAATATCCTTATCCAGAGTCATGCCGGCAATTCTCGATACCTTCCAATTTACAATTCCACTAAGTGATATGACAGCCACTTCAGTCAAACCGCCGCCCAAATTTACCACCATATTTCCGGTCGGATCCTGAATGGGCACACGCGCACCGACTGCCGATGCCATGATATTTTCAACCAGATATACCTTTGATGTTCCGGCGGATTTAACCACATCTTCTACCGCTTTTTTTTCTACGGCAGTCACGTCCAAAGGAACGCCCACAACAGCAATTGGCGATGCCGAAAATCCCAGCCTATCCAAGGAGCGTACTCTGCCCAAAAAAAACTTCAACATTTTCTCGGCAATTTCAAAATCGGAAATAATGCCATATTCAAGAGGCTTGGTGGCAATAATGTGCGGGGGTGTTTTGCCAAGCATTTTTCTGGCCTCATCACCCACAGCCAAAATCTGGTCAGTCCGAGTGTTTACCGCAACAACCGAAGACTCGGAAATGACGATTCCTCTTTCCTGCTGGTAAATCAAAGTATGGGTACTGCCCAAGTCAATGCCCAATCCTTTATTTAATTTTCTAAAAAAGTTTTTAAAATTCATGAGGATTAATAGGATTTAGCAAATAAAACCCTCCCCTTGGATTCTTTGCCACACAAAATACATTTGCCTTTTTCTTTCTTCTGGTCAAAAGGCACGCAGGCAATCGTGGCTTTTGTTTCTTCTTTGATTTTCTCTTCGCATTTTCCGTCTCCGCACCAATGAGCTGACAAAAATCCGCCTTTTTCTTCAATTACTTTTTTAAATTTATCCCAAGAATCAATTTCTGTGATATTATCATTTAAAAATTTCTGCGATTTTTGAAGTAATGAACTTTGAATATCGTCCAATGTCTGTGAAACTTTTTCTAATACTTCTGAGATTTCAACGGTGAATTTTTCACCGCTATCACGCCTGACAAATTGAACGACATTTTTAGCAATATCTTTTGGTCCGATTTCAATTCTAATCGGCACGCCTTTTTTCTCCCATTCATAAAATCTAGCTCCTGGCCTAAGATCACGTGAGTCTAATTTTATTGTAATATCTAATTTTTCTTTTACTGATTTGATAATATTTTCAGCCTGATCCATGACTTGTGTTTTCTCTTCTTCATTTGCCCAAATAGGAACCATAACCACTTCAATTGGAGCAAGTTTTGGAGGCAAGACTAATCCTTTATCATCACTGTGTGACATTATCAATGCACCAATCAATCTTGTACTGACTCCCCAGCTTGTTTGCCAAACATATTGTGTTTCGCTTTTGTCATCCAAAAATTTTACCTCAAATGCCTTGGCAAAATTTTGACCGAGCATATGAGAAGTTCCAGCTTGAAGAGCTTTGCCATCCTGCATTAAAGCTTCAATACAAGTAGTATATTCAGCACCGGCAAATTTCTCAGTTTCAGTTTTCATGCCATCAATAACCGGCATAGCCATATATTCCTCACAGAATTTTTTATACACGCCAATCATCTGCAAAGTTTTTTCATCCGCTTCTTTTTTAGTTGCGTGCGCAGTATGTCCTTCTTGCCATAAAAATTCCATCGTTCTTAAAAACGGCCGAGTTCGAAGCTCCCACCTAACAATATTTGCCCATTGATTGATAAGCAAAGGCAAATCTCGATATGAGTTAACCCATTTGGAAAATGTATCATAAATAATTGTCTCAGATGTCGGCCTAACGACTAAAGGCTCTTCTAATTCACCTGCCGGCTTTAATTTGCCATCAGCACCTTTTTCCAAACGATGATGAGTTACAACAGCACACTCCTTAGCAAATCCTTCAACGTGTTCTGCCTCTTTATTTAAAAAACTAAGTGGAATAAATAATGGAAAGTAAGCGTTCTGGACTCCGGTTTCCTTAAACATGCCATCAAGCGCCTTTTGCATTTTTTCCCAAATTGCATAGCCGTAAGGCTTGATAACCATGCATCCTCGAACTGATGAGTTTTCCGATAAGTCAGCGGCATCAATAATATCCAAATACCACTGTGAATAATCTTCTTTCATTGATGTTATTTTTTTGTCCATAGGGTTGATATTGTCACTATTTTAATATTAATGGGAATTAAAGTCCAGGCTTTTTTGAAGTCTTTTGTTATAAAAATGCAAAACTGGCAATTCCGTATTGCCGGCCAGATTTATTTTGCTAATTTTTGTTATTTAATTATACCTTAAATTTTTATTAATTTCAAAGTTAATTATATTTTCTAAATTTAGATAATATATTGGGCTATCTATTGACTTTTTTGTCTAAATATGATATAATGTCTCTATGTGGTCCAACGAGGACTACTTTGAGAAACACGGTTTATCGTCCTTAGGACGGGAGAAAAAAATGAAGAAGGGCACAAAAATACGGCTTGGCCTGGTGATTATGGCGTTAATCATCATTTCGTGTTCCGGATTACTGACCCACTTCGCCAGCTTGCCACCCACGCCGCCCGATGAGACAAAAGTCCAAATGGGCATGGACTACCTGAACAAGAAACCTATCGACCCGACGAAATCGTGGTTCAGGGATGGCGTCAGCCCCGCAAACTTGGAAGTCGTGATAGAAATCGCGAAAAGACGCAATGAAGACTTCCGAGCAACCATGGATGCCTTCACGACTTTGAAAGCTGCATGGATGATCTACTCCCCTGACGAGATTCCTGTCCTCGCGCCACCAAAAGAGAGGATGTTCATTCATATCATGCCTCCAACCGAAATCAAACCAATTTCGGACACTCCAGGATATTGGAAGGATGCGCAAGGCAATCGCTACTTCGACAAATCCAAGGAGAAGGTTCGAGTCAATCCCTAGATCCGCAGTCGCAAGGTCTGTAAAACTTGCCCCTCACACACGCGTTACGGTGAGGGTTCTTTTGTTTCTAAAACTTATTTTTGCTTTAATAAATAAAAAAAACGCCTCATCAGCGTCCCCACAAATAATAAAAATTATTTAAACCAACCCCAAAATCCTTTTTTCTCTTCTTTCTCTTCTCCCTTTTCAAATTCTTCCATATCTGAACCAAGCTGTTCGGCTGAATTTTTATCTAAAAGCTCTTTAATCCTATCTCCCTCACGAAGTACCACTTCACTATCATACTCCCCGCTATGGGCACTGGAGCCCTCATAGCTTGCTTGTTTTTGATCCAAATGCAAATTTATAACTCGATCATTAATATAAACATGAAAACGAGGGTATATCCCCTGCCCAAGCCGGCGTGAAAAACTCACTTGTTCAGCTCGACGGTCATTGACCATTCCATAACCGCATCTTCTTATAGCATCTACGGGATTTAAATTGTCAGGTATTTGTATTTTCATAATTTAATTATAGTCCAATTAATCCTTTAAATGCCCCGACGATTCTTCCGCCGTAAACTGTAATGTCCCTGAAAGAAACCGCAATGATTAATCCTAGCAATATTAAAAATCCAATATTGTTTGCCATGTTTTCCCATTTTTGTTTCATGGCCCGGCCTCGAAATTTTTCAACAATTAAAAATAAAATCCTTCCTCCATCAAGCGCTGGAAAAGGTAAAATATTTACAATAGCAAGATTAATTGAAAGTAAAGCCGTAAACTGAAGGAGATACACCCATCCCAACTTAGCCGCCTGGCCGGTCATAACTGCGATTCCAATTGGTCCGGAAAGCTCAATGCCCAAAGGCTTATGAATTATCAGATTTTTAAGGATGGAAAATAATGCAGCTACAATCAACCATACCCAGACAAAGGTGGTTTTTACACCTTGCCAAATTGCAATATACCAAGGATACCTGATGATGCCAGTCTGCACCAATCCGATTCCCAAACTGACATTATCGTTAATTTTTTGAGGCGTAATATCAACAGAAATATTTTGGCCCGCCCTAACCAAATCAACTCGAACTGACTGGCCTTCTTTGCTGGCTAACAAATCATGCAAACTATCCACCGACTTAATTCCAATGCCGCCTACTGACATTAATTCATCACCCATCTTTAATCCTGATTTTTCGGCTGGAGAATCTTTGAGCACCTGCACAACCTGCATTTGGACATTTGAAATCTTTGCGTATTTAGATTGGCCCTCTACCGCCCCGGGCATTCCAAATCCATAACCGATTGCCAATAAAACAATGCACAAAACAACATTCATTATCACCCCTGCTGCAATAATTAATATTCTTTTGCCAATCGGTTTAGATGGAAAACTGTCATTTGCAGCCACATCTTCACCATTTTCTCCTTTTATTTTTACAAACCCGCCAATTGGTATCCAGTTAAGTGAGTATATGACTGGCTCTTCATTTGTAATCTGCCGACCACCCCAAGTAAACTTCCATTTCTTGCCGATTTTTTGGATGCCGCAAATTCTCGGCGGTATGCCGAATCCAAACTCATCAACTCTCACCCCAAATCTACGCGCAGTCCAAAAATGCCCAAGTTCATGGACAAATACCAAGAGAGACAAAACGATTAAAAATATTATCAGGGTTATAATCATAGCTTAATTTTAAATTGTCATTATCTCCTGTTCTTTAACCTCTACAATGCCTTTTATTTCTTCATTAAACTCTGAAGTTTTTTTATCCAAATTTTCCAACAAAGAATGTTTTTCATCTTCTCCAAATTCTTTATTTTTTTCAGCTTCCAAAATTTCTTCCTTTACCTTGTCCCTTACAAGCCTGACCGCTATCTTAGCCTGCTCAGCTTTTTGATTTAAAATTTTGACAATATCCTTTCGGGATTCTTCGGTCATTTGCGGAATTGTAATTCTAATTTTATCTCCCTCGTTGACTGGATTTAAACCCAATCCCGATTCGTTTATCGCTTTTTCAATATTTTTCAAAATACTCTTGTCCCAGGGTTGGATCAAAATACATCTGGCGTCCGGCACGGTAATCGAAGCCGTTTGATTGAGTGGCGTCATTGACTCATAAGCCTCAACCCTTACATTATCTAAAATTCCCGGATTTGCCCTGCCTGTTTTTAGAGTGGAAATGTCCTGCCTGAAATGGTCTATTGCGCTACTGAAATCTCCTAAATGGTTTTCAATGATACTCATATAAAATTTTATTATTAATTTTGCGGATTTTTTGTGCCAATATAGAGGATGGTTGGATTATCATAGTTTATCGCCATGACATTTGCAAGTCTGGCAAACGGCAACTTTGAGGATGACCAACTATTGCCTCCGTCTACTGATTTTACTAAAGTATTTTCTGTGGTGTAATAAATTTCTTTGATATTTTTGGGGTTTACGACAATAGCATAGATATTTGTTTGTCCGGTGGCTTGCAATATAGGCACTATTTCCCAACTCTTTCCTGCATCCTTGCTCCTAAGAATGCCAAATTTTGATGCTAAAATCAAGTTATCAGGTGATGATTTATCAATTATTAATTTTTTATATTCGGAACTGTTTGAATATGATGACAATCCCTCACCCAACGATTCCCAGCTTTGACCGCCGTTAACTGTCTTATATATACCTTTTTGCCAAGTCGCGGCGTAAATTATCCTGCTATCTTTCGGACTCATGACGAGTTCGGCAAATAAATTAGAATTTGGCTCTCTGAAAATCGTGTTCCAGGTCTGGCCGCCATTTGTGCTTTTAAATATTTCACCGATACTGTCAGCCATATAAACCACCTGACTATTAAAGCTGTCAATAATAACGTCTGTCATTAAAACATTGTCCTTTTGGTGAAAATAGGTCATCACCCAAGATCTCCCGCAATCAGTTGACTTGAATAATTTATTTTCCCCGACAACGTATAGGTTGCACTTGTCTTTTGGATCAATGGCAAGAGAATAAATTTTACCCGTATTGATTTTTTTAAATTGCATCCAGCTATTGCCACCGTCATAACTGTAAATGATTCCGTTATTTTCTGTGGTCAGATAAATTGCCGAGCTGTCCGACGGATCAAAGATTATTTTTCTAACATCAACATTGGCTATGGTAGCCGTTTTGCCGGTAGCGGTCGGGACAGCAACAATTTGGCTCCATAACTTGCCGGAATCTGTTGATCGCCATATGCCGCCGTCATATGTTTTAGAGCTTTTGGATCCCGATTGGGACAATGTACAGCCACTCAAGATAACGGTGATGGCCAAGCCTAAGATTAAAAAATTAATCTTTGATTTCATAAATTTATTATTAGATTTTCTAACGCGTTTTTAAAACTTATATTTTGTCTTAGTGCTAATTTCGCAAATTTTATATTTTCTATTATCTTTTCAATTGTTTTTTCATCCTGTTGCGAAGCAATGGCACTTTCTTTTTCTAGAAAGTTAAAATTTGAGGCTGACGTTTCATTTGAATTATTTATAAGCAGCAAATCCCTGGCCAAACATAAAAAATTATCAAATACTATTTCTCCATCAGCATTACCGCTTAAAATTTCATTAACAATTTTCCATCTTTGGCTTAGCGGCATGCTAATAAGCGCCAAGAAATTATTAACATCTTTCAAATAGTCATTCCTTAAATCCGCATTATAATAGAAATCAATCGCCTTGCCGGGAAGACCATTAGAAATTCTGGAAAGAATCTTTGCCTCATCTTTTTCTGCTCCTAATTGGATCAAATATGATTCAATTTTTTTAATTGATACTGGCAAAAATTTTATCGGCTGGCAACGCGATACTACTGTTTTGGGAATCCTTGAAATATCATCGACAATTAATATAATAACAGTCTTTAAAGTTGGCTCTTCAAGCGTTTTTAACAGCGCATTGGCTCCATTAATATTTAAATATTGAGCTCCATTTATAATGGCAACTTTGTGCCCGCCAAGAAGCGATCCTTGCTTTAACTTTGATATCAAATCCCTCACCTGCTCCATTGAAATATCCCTTTTAAGCTTGCCTGTCTCTTCATCAGCAATTCTTTTGAGCTCAAAAAAATCGAAATGACCGCCCTTTTCTATTTGCTGGCAGGAGGTACATTTTTGACAAGGCTTAAAATTATCATTGC
The DNA here is from genome assembly GCA_041665065.1 of Candidatus Buchananbacteria bacterium. Classification (GTDB taxonomy): domain Bacteria; phylum Patescibacteriota; class Patescibacteriia; order 2-01-FULL-39-33; family 2-01-FULL-39-33; genus JBAYJM01. Next base: position 2,918 of record JBAYJM010000006.1, on the reverse strand, counting down.
ACAAAACCGCTTTGCCAAATTCTTTGGCCATGAAATATTTGCCCAATCCGCTTTGTCCGTAAAACAAATACGCTTGGGACATGTTATTATTTGCGATTGAAGATCCCAAAAAATCAACAATATTTTCATGGCCGCAAATTTTCCAATTGAAAGTCGTATGCTTCATATATTTTAACATAAATAGCCGCCCTAACCAACTAATTAAAAATTATTTTGAGTATTTCTTGCGCTGTTCTTTCCCAGGAAAAATCTTTGACTCTCGCAAGTCCTTTTTGAATCAATTCCTGCCTTAAATTTTCATCATTTAACATCTGATTAATTTTTTCCGCCATTTTTTCTGAATTATATGGATCAGCAGGAATTGCTACTCCGCCGGCGATTTCATTATGGACATCAAGATCAGAAATTAAAACTGGCGTTCCGCAAGCCATTGATTGCAAAATTGGAATACCAAAACCTTCATACAATGTTGTAAACAAAAATATCGAGGCGTTAGCATTTAAAACTTGAGCTTCTTTTTCAGTGACATAACCAGTAAAAATTACATCGTCTTCAATTTTCAAATCTTTGACTAATGATTGGAGTTCTTCATAGCCATTGCCTGTCGATCCCGCAAAAACCAATTGCAAATCGGGATTGTTTTCTTTAGTCAAAGCAAAAGCCTTAGCCATATTCAAAATATTTTTCTTGATTTCTATCCTGCCTAAGAATAATAAAAATGGTTTAGTGATTTTGAATTTTGCGAGTACTTCATCTTTAGGAATTTCTCTGGTCTGCTCATTGTATTTTTCTTTGTCAAAACTCAAATAAACAACTTTAATTTTTTCTGCGTTGACTTGGTATAACTCCATTATCTCTCTTTTGGAAAATTCTGAAATGGTAATAATAACGTCAGCTCGGCTTTTGATTTTTTTCATCGTAAAATCATGATACCAGACTTGGATGGGCTTATATAATTTTGGAAATCTTTTAAATCCGACGTCATGGACATTAACTAAGACTTTGGTTTTTTTAGGAATCGGCAAAAATGGAATGGTATGAGCCGGCACGAACAAAACATCAGGCGGGTTCTTAAACAATTCCCACCAAAGCCGGATTTGCGTCCAAAGGTATTTTGGCGGCCAATTCAAAATCTTTTCTTGCCAATTGGAGTTTGGCATTTTGCCAAGATTGGATTTAAGGGGTTCGTTTGTGTAAAGAAGCACTTTTTTATCTGAATTTTGCAGTAATTTCTTCAATTCTTCAATAACATAATAAGAGTACCATTCAGTACCAGTTTTTTGATCTTTATTAGCGCGCGAGGCGTCTATTCCTATTTTTAACATAATATTTTAATAAATTGCAATTTTGCCTAAAATATGATAATAATTATTTACGGTTACTCAAACGGACCACAAAATGAAAGGCTGGATAGCTATGGATAATAAACCAAAGATGACCACCTCAGAAGCAAACAGCGCAACGTTTCACATCGTTATGTCGATGGTGTTCATCGCAGCTTGTGCTAGTTTCATTTGGATTATGGTGTGGGTTAAACCAAAGAATTCAAGAAGATCAACGGCGGGCAACAGAGCCCCACACCGTCACCACGCCAATGAGATAATGCCACCACCTTCAGGCAATACTCCGCGCCCAGGCAGATCAATCGATCGCCTGGCCGGAGTCTTTTTTTTATTTAAATTTCAATTTGCAATACTTTATTTCCAATCTTATCAATAAACTTTTTTAAATCATCACTATTAATTATCAATGTTGCAGTATTTATATTCGGATGAAAACCTAACTTTTCTTCATTAAACAATTCTTGATCTAAAACAACTACCACTTCATTATTTTCATCATTTATAATCCCAAATGGCGAAACCGATCCAGCCGTAAGTCCTAAATATTTTTGCAATCGCTCATCAGAAGCAAAACTTAACCTATCTTCATTTAAAGTCTCTGATAATTTTTTAAAATCAACTCTCTTCTCGCTAGGCAAGACAAATAAATAATGCTTGTCTCCTTTTTTATTCCTTAGAAATAAATTCTTGCAATGACCAACTCCCGGTGTGTCATACTTTTTAGCCTCCTCAACAGTAAAAACAGCCGGATGATCAATCTTCTGATATTCAATCTCTAAATCATTTAATATTTGATAAATATCTTTCATATTACTCTAAACTTGAATTAAATTAAATATAAGAATATATTAATATACAGGAGGATTGATTATGCCACACAATCACATTCCCGTACTTGATTCGTTGGCGAAACCAATAGCGATAGTTGCGTTGATTGTAGTGGCAGTCACTACACTAATTTGCGCACTAGCGCCAATATTTAAGGAGATCCCATGACGAAACTCGCAACACACGCTCTGCGCCGAAGTATCGCCCTCTTCGGCCAGAGTCTTTTTTATTTAAATTTAAATTTAAATTACATTATCTTATTCCCGTCCCTTGTTAGCCTTAAAAATCTTGTGCCAATTTTTTACGAAGCGAACGTTAAGAAACAGCCCTAGCCTCAGCAGAGGCGTTGGCTGTTTTAGTGAGAGAGTGAAAAATTTGGCCATGATTTTTAAACGGCGAACGCTTTTTTCTTTTGTCCAGCTTTTCTTTTGTTAAAAAAAGAAAAGTGGAAATGACTTTTAAAATACATTCTACTTATTCCACGAGATTGCCACGTCGCTACGCTCCTCGCAATGACAGTAAGCCTCGGCAAACCCCTCCTAGCCTCCCCTGGTAAGGGGAGGAAAAAAGCAACTACTTCGTAGCCAAAATACTTCTCTTATAACTCTCCAAATTCTCCAAAGCAATACCAGTCCCCTTCGCTACGCAATACAGAGCATCTTCCGCAACATAAGCCGATATGCCAGTATATTGAGTAATTAATTTATCAATATTTCTAAGCAGACTCGATCCGCCAGACATTACAAT
>JBAYJM010000005.1:0-52858 GCA_041665065.1 Candidatus Buchananbacteria bacterium | reverse complement strand
GCCGAGCTGAACGTTGTTTAGCGTAAGCGACGTACCGGTTGCGCCAGGGATTGCGATTCCATTGCGGAACCACTGTCCCGTAGGCGTAGGTGTGCCAGTCGCAGCCGACGTGAACGTGACGTTCTGGCCGACATTGGCGATTTGGTTTCCCGGTTGCTGGGTGATAATCGGCTTTTGCTGGGTCTGTACACCGAATGGCAGATTGATATGGATCAAGCCGTCGGTGATATCGCCCTCGCCGAGCGTCGTGTTGCCGACGCCGATTACGAAATGTCCAAGCTTACCCCAGCAGAATTTCCCAACGTTGGGACTCCACCAATTCGGGGTATATTCCGGGTGGGAATTCCATGGCTGTATCAGCGCCACTGTAAATGCCAGCTCTGTGGCCCAGTCGGGCGTAAGGCTCGACAGGTTCACGCGCATTGACTGGCCACGCACAAAGGCCTGGGATGGCGTGAATAACATGGGAATCTGCGCGTTTGGCCCGAACTCTACCGCCAAGAAAACCTGAAGCGGCGGTGCCGGTGTCGACGTCTGTTGTACCACGACTAGCTCGTCGTAGTAGTAGCCGTCGTTGCACGGTACCCACCTGTAGTGATCTTCGCGATATGCGTAGATCGTCTGGTATTGGGTCTCCGTGATCCGAGGGACGTAGTTGTCTAGGTCGTGGAAGAGGTCCTTCAACGGCCTGTTGTCGAAGTACACGTCCACCCAAAGGTCGCCATCGATCGGCTGGACCAAGATGTGCGGCGGAGGCGTGACCCTCGTTGGGATGGGGCATCCCGCCGTGGTGATGAATACGGCCACCGCCAAAACGGCGAGGCCTAACCAATGTTTCCAGGCATTTTTCTTCATGATGCTTCCTTCCTTAGCCCCGGAGGGCAAATTGCCCCAATGGGGCATCCACTGTAGTTTGTTGACGGCTCTTAGAACGATCCTCGAGTCGTCTCTTTTTCTATCCTTATCTGACACCGCCATCAAGCGGGCCAGGTTATTCTTTCAAAAACCTTGTTGTAAATGTACTACATTAGTACATTCTAGGTGAGATAAAGGCCCACTTAGAATAGACTAATTTAGCACATTATTTAAATTTTGTCAATATTTTAACTAAAGTTTATTTTTAGCTTTTAATTATATCCCAATTTAGATAAAAATCTGATTAAGAATGAGCTAATTTATTTAATAGTCAAAAGAATAATAGCATCCCTTGACTTAAGGGAAACTTTATTGACTGTTTCTCCATTGTTGACAGAAGTGTCCTGTGTTCCTAATATTTTTTTATAATTTTTTTCCAACTTTACATTCTGATCTTTATCAGTGGCATTGACTATGACAATCCCGTTTTCAAAATTTCTTCGCCAGACGCCGTCTTTTATTTCTTTATTGCTCTTGGGCAAAACATTAAGCGCGCTTGCTACCGGTTGGCCGAGATTTTGTGTGTATTCATCATAAGTCCAGAATTGTTCTCGCAGTTGCGTTCCATAATCAAAACTATAAAAGCCGTTGAAAAGCAAAGCACTTCCCAGGCCATAGCGCATGGTTTGATAATCTTTGTTGTTACCGGTGTTGTTGGTGTCGCTGTTCATTATGTTAATGCGAGGAACCGTACTGGTGGCGTTGTTGGATATTTGATATCTTTTCATGGAGCCGGCCCATTCGCCTTCCCAAAATTCAGGGAAGCCTTCAAACAGCCTGCCATTTACATTGTCATACACGCCGTCGCCGTTTCCCATAATTATATATTGGCTTCCTAGCCGCGCCCTTAGTTTATTAAAAAAATCCTGATGGCACTGATGCCAAAGTTTATTTATTTTATTTATATCATCTGCTTTACCGTCAGAATCAATATCTATTTTGTTATTGACCCAGGCTACTTCTTGCCAGGTGGTGTCAAAGAATATCCCATCCCACAATCCTGAGGAGATTAATTTTTTATCCAAAAAGTTTGCCATATAATCCATATAATATTTGCCGTTGGCATCTTTGGCGCAAGGATTTTGCGAGGTGTTCTCCGGCCACCATGATACATTTTGGCCGTCATATGTCTTGAACTTCCAGGCGGGCTTAATGCCGGAAGCCAAGTCATGCCAGACTCCTTTGTCTCCCGGCTCTCTTAGGCTTAATTTTGGCGACTCAGTAAAGGAAGTGTAGGCCAAAATAATTATATGTGGATTAAGTTGCCTGAGATATTTAATGGCCTCTTCGCTTTGGTTTTGCGCTGACATATCCAAAATCAGTAAGTCCCATTTGGCAAGCGCGGTGGCATCTTCCTTGGTGATTGGTGTTTTCCAATATAAATTAGCCAGGCGGGGATATTGATATTCCTTTTCGGTAAATTTTGGAAGAACGCGCGGACTTGGTGTAGTTAAAACCAACATTAACTGCACAACACAAAACAAGATAACGGCTATGGTTCCGGAGGTAAAAATAAATTGAAATAGGAGATAGTGATCTTCTTTGGTTTTAGCTCTTTTTTCTTTTTTGTCAATTTGTTTACCGGCAGTCGCTTTGCTCTGGGCAATTAATTTATTGTATAGGCTAATTATTTTTTTATAATGCTTGCCGGAGTCGTATTTCTTGGCCTCCGCTTTGGCGTTTTTGCTCAGCAGTTTTAGTTTGGCACGATCTGCCAGTAGCGAGTCTATGGCCGTGGCTAGTCCTTTGGCACTGTCAACATTAAACAATAGGCCGGTTTTATTATTTTTAACCAGTTCAGGAATGGCGCCGACTTTGCTGGCAACGACTGTTTTGCCCAGGACAAAACTTTCTGAAATTACTAAGCCGAAGGTTTCATGCATTCGTGACGGAAAAACCGTAAACAAACAATTGCTTATGGCCTCTGCTACTTCCGCTTTTGTTTTGTGCCCTAAAAATTCGACGCGATCATCAATCTCTAATTCTTGGGCTAAGGCTTTTAATGTCGCCTCTTGGTCTCCTGTGCCGGCAATTTTTAGTTTGACTTTTTTGTCGGCGATACGGCTAAATGCCTTAAGCAATGTGTCTATGCCCTTGCTTTCATCAAGTCGGCCGAAAGACAATATATAGTTTTGGTGTTTTCTTTTTTTGGCTCCGACGTTTTCCGCTTTTGTAAAATGTAAAACAGTGATTATTTTTTTACTGTCAAATCCGTTTTCAATAAGTTTTTTTCTGACAAATTGCGACGGCGTGATAAACAAGTCAATGTTTTTTTGATAAACTTTGGTAAATTTGTGGAAGGCAAATTCTGTTTTTAGCAGGCGGTCGACTATATGGGAGTTCTTTGGCGTCTTTTTTTTGCCGTCAGCTCGCAGGGTGTAGTCGTGAATAATTAGCTTAAAATCATGGACGGTCATTACTATCGGCAAGTTGAATTTTTTTATTGCTTTTAATATTGACGGAGAAATTTGATGGTAAATATTATGGATATGGACAATATCCGGCTTTTCTTTTTTAATTAGCTTGGAAATTTTTCTAGCCGCCTTAAATGACCAGAAGATTCTTCCTAATTTAAAAAGCGACGTGAATGAAAATTTACTTAAATCCAAATCAGATATGAAAAGCTCTTCATTTTTTAAAGTTATATTTTTTGAATTTTTCTGCGAAAAATAAATTACCTCATGGCCGTTCTGTTCCAAGAGTTTACTTAATTCCAGAAAATATGTTTCAGCTCCGCCCTTAGGATAGAGGAATTTGTTAATTTGAAGAATTTTCATTTTTGTTGGTTATAAACTTGCTGGTTCCCAGCAGTCCTAATAGCATCCATAAAAAGATGCTTGTAAAATTGGCTTCTAAATATGGTTGAAAAAAACTTGATAATAAAAATAAAATTATGGCCGCAAAAATTCCGGCATAATAAGGCCTTAAATCTTTATCCTTTACAATATGCTTATAGCTGGCAAATAATACGGCAAGAATAAATAGTCCAAGAGATACAAAACCGACTATGCCTGTTTGGACCAGTATAGCTAGGGGAGAGTTATGGATATTTTTTACATCTTCAAATGTCTGCCAATCGAATGTTTCCAGTGACAGCTGTTTGCCAAAACCGATTCCAAAAAAGGGATTGGTTTCCCATTTATGTAGCGCATCTCGCCATAAGTCCATTCTCCATGAAACGCTAGTATCGTCGCTGGCGGTTAAAAATGACACAACCCTGTTTTTGGTGCTGTCGACTATATTTACAAATGATCCCGAAGACTCTGACGCCGGCATCAGATTAGCAAGCAAAAGTGCTAGCAGTATCAGAGTAATTATGATAACTATATTTTTAGCAAATATTTTTGAAAAATAACCCTTTTCTTGTTTTGGAGAAATTATAAATAGAGCGCCAACAGCGATAATCAAAGCTACCCAAAGATGCCTCATCATTGATCCGACTATACCTATTAGCCATATCCACATCAACGCTAAGGAAAATAAAATATTGTTTAATTTTTTTGCGATTAAGAGGCCAAGTGCTATTAGTATCGCAACAGATAAATAAAAAGCATGAGTGAAGGCAAGAATTCTTGTGCCTTCAGTTGAAAGCGGGGTGAATTCAGTCCACAGCCCTTGGCCGGTTGCAATTCCATAAACAATAAAACCGATTAGGCCGATTGAAAATAATAAAAATATTTTAATGAAGTTCTTAAATTTTTCTCTGCTGTCAACGGCATAGATTACCACAAAATATATCAGCGGATACCAGAAATAATTTTTAAATGAACTGAAAGCCGTTGCAAATTGGGCATTAAGATCCATCGTGCCTCTTAACATATTGGCGCAGACAATTAAAAAGAAAATACCTAAAAAAATTTCAGGCCAGTTAAATTTAAATTTTTTGTGGATTAGTAATTTAATGATTATCGCCAAAAAAACAACAGCCATCAACGCATCTATCGGGTAGAGTTTGTAAGCGTTATCGCCGATTATAAGCGGCTGCAGCGTAAAAAGCTTTTCAAAAAACATTGTCAGGCCGATTATGCAGATAAGTCCCAGATACTCATAAGAGGGCAAAAAGAAAATAAGAGCGCACAACGCTATGGCCAAAAAAAACGGCATAGTCAATCCGCCAGTGAAAATATAGGCCAAAATTATAATGCAAAAAAATGCTAAAGCAAAAGTGCCTTGAATATAAAAATCTTTTCCCAAAACGGAATCGTCAGTTATTGTATGCGAGATAGAACGCATTTGTTTATATTATGACTCTTCTCTTAATGAAGGGTTTGAAGGGTCGTTGCTAGGAATGGAGTAATCCATCCAGTGGGGGTCATACGGGGTGAAGTTGTTTATCGCTTCGCCGTTTCCAAGCCCGATTGTTTCGTCTTTGTTGACGAAAGAGTTATATTCAGAGGAAAATACTTTAAAAATTTGCTGCCTTGGAAATATTACAACAAAACTAAATCCCAGAAATAATCCCAGCGCTAAGCCGATTAGGGAGTTTTGAATTATTTGCACCTGATTCCAGTTTTCAGCTATTGAGGGGTTGTCAATTACTTTGAATGTGGCTTTCTGATCAAAACCGTCATACTGGCCATGTTTTGAAATTAAATTGGAAGCAACGCTTTGGTTTAATTGATAAGCCTGGTCTCTTGAGTTACTAAAAGATTCAATAATTATAATTCCCTTGGTGTCTTGCGTTTTAACCTTAATTTCCTTTCTCCATTGTCTTAAGCGCTGATCCTGGCTGGTGCCTAGGTCGTCTCTTAGGCTGAAGTTGTTGTCATAGACGCCATTAATAAAGGAGTTTGAATAAACAACCTCTGAAAGTATTCCTGTAATATAGCTGGAATTTTTGGAGGCAGTGTAGGCGTCCATTCCTTGTTCACTAAAGACAACTATCAGCTTTGAGGCGGCTTTATATTTGGGCGTTAGCCATAAACTTAAGCCAAAAGCCACAGCCATAATAATAATGGCTATGAGGATAATAGTTAAGATATTTTTTGCCGTTGATTCTCTGTTTTCCATATTTATACTTATTTTAGATAATTTATGTTAAATTACCACTTAATATATTAATAGACCAGATTAACACATTTCATCTAAATTGTCAATAGTTGCTCACTTTTAGAAAAACAATTATAATATATAAAGCTAATAAGTCATACGAATGTTTTTATTTAATTTACGCGAAACAATCGCCAAAAGCCCGGCTAGAAGAAATAAAATAATATTGACCTGTTTATTCTCCTCCTTGGTGTTAAACATCTTGCTTTGGGTTATTTTGCTTTTTAAGTTTTTCAACGCGCCGGAGTTCATAATTTTGCACTATAATATATACTTTGGAATCAGCGACTTAGGGTTTTGGTTTGAAATACTTCTTATGCCCTTGTTTGGCCTGGTTGTTATTTTAGTTAACTTTGCTCTTGCCTTTTTTCTTTATTTAAAAAATTCTTTGCTTGGATATTTTTTGGTATCGTCGGCTTTATTTCTAAATGTTATTTTATTCGCGGCCGGCATGCTGCTTATTTATTTTAATTTGTAAAAATTATGAGTTTTAACTTTATTGTCATAAAGATTTTTTTCTTGGCCTCGCTTTCTTTTGTGATTGCTTTTTTAATGACGCCAATTTTAACTCATTTTCTTTACAAATTTAAATTAGGTAAGCAGATTAGGACCAGTGATAAGTCGCCGATATTTTCCAAGATGCATGAAAAAAAATCCGGCACACCGTCTATGGGTGGAATATTAATTTGGCTGACGACTTTGATTTTAGCGGTCTTCTTTTTTTATTTCGGCATGTGGTTTGATCATTCTTTTTCATCTTTGAACTTTTTAACTAGGCCGCAAACATTACTTCCTCTTGGCGCTTTGGTTGCAGCGGCGTTAGTTGGCTTATTTGATGATTATTTAAATGTTAGAAAAATTGGTCCATATGGTGGTGGCTTGTCGGTAAAGTATAGATTGATTGTTTATGCGCTTATTGCCATTGTTGCCGCTTTTTGGTTTTATTTCAGATTAGATTGGGATATAGTCAGAATTCCTTTTGTCGGTAATTTCGCAATCGGTTGGTGGTTTATTCCTTTTGTGATTTTTGTTATTGTTGGAACCGCTTTTTCGGTTAATGAAATCGACGGGCTCGATGGCTTATCAGGCGGAACGCTTCTGACAGCTTATGGGGCGTTTGGTGCAATTGCGTTTGTTCAAGGTAAATATGATTTGGCAACATTCTGCGCAGTAATTATTGGAGCACTCCTCGCCTTCTTGTGGTTTAATATCGCACCGGCAAGATTTTTTATGGGCGATACGGGGGCGATGTCTCTGGGGGTTGTTTTGGCAATTATTGCCATTTATACAAATTCTATTTTGCTTTTGCCAATTATTGGCTTAATGTTTGTCATAGAAGCCTTGTCTGTCATAATTCAGGTATTGTCAAAAAAGATTAGGAAGAAAAAAGTATTTTTATCCGCGCCAATTCATCATCACTTTGAGGCCAAAGGCTGGCCTGAGTCAAAAGTGGTAATGAGGTTTTGGGTTATTTCGGCCATGACTTCAGTTATCGGATTGATATTGTTTTTGATGGATAGGGGAGGATGGCATTAATTCTGCAAAATTTGTAAGAGAAAATTAATTGATTCCGCTGTCTTTAAGATTGGAAAATAATTATTTATGGAAGATTTAATTTACGATAAGAATAATAGCTTTGGAAATGATATAAACATTCGTTTTGCCAGAAATAGAATAAAGAAGACGCAAAAAATATTAAGAGGGATAATTAAAAATAATAAAATAAAAAATTGTTTAGATATTGGTACGGGAACCGGATATTTTTTGGATTTTATAAAAAAGTTAAGCCCGTCTATTGAATGTTTTGGCATAGATATTTCCGCAAAGGCTATTGCGATAGCCAGAAATAATTATAATGATATTAATTTTAGTCAGGAGGAAATAGCTTCTTTTGCAAAGAACGGCAAAAAATTTGATCTCATTTTATCCTTAGAAAATATAGAGCATATTTATAATCTGGATGAATATCTTGCAATTGTCTCTAAGCTGCTTAATAAAAATGGAATTTTGCTTGTATCAACGCCGAATCTAAACAGTTATTTAAATCGCTTTTTAATACTATTTGGCATGATTCCGCGATTTCAAGAGTATTTTCTTTTTGACAATGTGCCAATTTTTTCAATAGGCGGAAGAGACTTTCCTTCTAATCCGCCGCCGCCATCGGGACATATCAGAATTTTAAATTGTACGGTATTGGATTATATTGCCAAAAAATTTAAGTTTAAAATTATTGCAAGATATGGTGCTGGCTTGTTTGGACATAAAAAGATACTTGGTTCCATTGATTTGTTTTTTTCATTTTTTCCACACTTGGCCAACTGTTTGATTTATGTTTATAAAAAATAAATGATAAAACCAAAATATTTCGAATTTACATCATATAAAATTGAGCCGGTAAAAAATCGGATTTCTTTTGGTTATAAAATAGAATTTTTAAATTCCAAGCCGCTTTTATTTACTGAAATATTAGAATTTCCAAAGCCGTTTAAACTGGATAAAATTCCTGCCCAGCTTTTAAAAAATTCTTTAGCTAATCTGCATTTGATTTTGGGCATTAGTTATTTTAAATTATATTGTCCGCCGGAATTCAAGATGAAATACAAGCTTAATAAAGAGGGGGCTGATTTTTGGCATGCTGTTTATCAAAAAGGCTTGGGAGAATTTTTGTATCAGAATAAATTAGATCCAAAAATAATACCGCAATTTCCATCTCAGAAAAAATCAGAATTCGAATCAGTATATTATCAAAGAAAAAGTCGTTCACTTGTGGGAATTGGCGGGGGTAAGGATTCTTTGGTGGTGGCAGAACTCATGAAAGAAAATAAAATGGATTTTACCGGCTGGATTGTTGAAACCAACTTTGATTCGCAGTTGATTAAAAATGTAATTTCCAAATTAGATATTGATTCTTTAAAAATCAAAAGACTTTTAGATAGAAAAATATTTGAAAAACATCCCGACAGTTTTAATGGCCACATTCCTATTTCGGCGGTTTTGGCTTTTATTGGCGTGTTGACGGGAATAATTTATGATTATAAAAATATCGTTGTTTCAAATGAATATAGCAGTAACTTTGGAAATATAAAATATAAAGGATTGGAAATTAATCATCAATGGAGCAAGTCGGCGGAATTTGAAAAAATGTTCCAGGATTATTGTAAAAAATACATAGCTCAGAATGTAAATTATTTTTCTGCACTTCGTCCGTTTTATGAAATCAGAATTGCAGAATTATTATCAAAATATCCGAAATACTTATCGACTTTTTCCAGCTGTAATAGGAATTTTAAAATTTCAGGTCACAGTGACAAATTATGGTGCGGCGAGTGCCCAAAATGCATCTATACATTTTTACTTTTATCCGCATTTTTATCGAAAGAAAAATTAGTCAAAATCTTTGGCAAAAATTTATTTGATGACCTTAAATTGCTTTCTCTATTTAAGGATGTTTTGGGCTGGGGGAAAATGAAGCCGTTTGACTGTGTTGGCACATTTGATGAAGCTAGAGCGGCTCTATATTTGGCAAAAGACAAATATAAGAATGAGTCGATCGTAAAAGAATTGTCAAAATTTGAAATTAAGAATCCTGAACAGTTATTAAAAAAAGTTTTTGGGACATACCAATCTGAGGCGAAAATGCCGACGGCATTTAAATTTTTAGGCATTAAAAATGTTTTGATAGTCGGTTATGGCAATGAAGGCAAAGTTACCAAAAAATACTTGAGCCAGAAATATCCAAAATTAAAAATCGGCATCGCTGACCAAAAGGATGGCGACAACTATTTAAAAAAACAAAGCGATTTTGATTTGGCAATTAAAACTCCAGGCATACCTAAAGAAAAAATTTCAATTCCTTATACGACTGCCACAAATTTATTTTTCTCACAAATAAAAAATTTGACGATTGGTATTACTGGAACAAAAGGCAAATCTACAACAGCATCTTTGATTTATGATATTTTAAAAACTGCTGGCAAAAAAGTTAGACTGCTTGGAAATATCGGCAATCCAATGCTCGAGGTTTTGTCTAAGCCGATCGATCCGAAAGAAGTCTTTGTTTTAGAATTATCGAGTTATCAATTGGATGATTTGGAATTTTCACCAAATATTGCTGTAGTATTAAATTTGTTTCCCGAGCACATGAATTATCATGGAAATATTGATAAATATTACATTGCTAAGAAAAATATTATAAATTACCAAGGCTCGGAAGATTACTTTATTTATAATTCTAAATTCCTAGGCTTAAAAGAATGGGCTAAGGATTCAGCCGCTAAAAAAGTAATATTTGAAAAAGAATCTTTGAATTTTGATTCGAAATTATTGGGCGAGCATAATAAAAGTAATATTTTAGCAGCGGCTAAAGTCGCGAAGATTTTAAAAATTTCTGATACAATTATAAAGAGGGCAGTTTTAAATTTTCAGCCATTGCCTCATAGGTTGGAATTTGTCGGTGAGTTTAAAAAAATAAAATTTTATGATGATGCGATTTCTACAACTCCAGAATCGACTATTATGGCAATTAAATCTTTGCCAAAAATTGGGACGATATTTTTAGGTGGAGAGGATAGGGGATATGATTTTAAAGAATTAGAAAAAGAGGTTATAAAAGCTGGCATTAAAAATGTGGTTTTATTTCCTGAAACCGGAAAAAGAATGTTTAAAAATGGCGGTGCTTTAAATATTTTGCGAACCAATAAAATGGAAGAAGCAGTAAAATTTGCTTATAAAAATACAAAGCCGGGAGAGATATGCTTATTATCGACTGCGTCGCCAAGTTATAGCTTGTGGAAAAATTTTGAAGAAAAGGGAAGTGAGTTTAAAAAAGCCGTTAAAAAATTAAAATAAAAAAATTGTCATTTCGGCTAAAGTCCAAAGCGGGTGGATTTTAATCAAAATAACAATTAATTCTGTTCTTATAAAATTTTTAGAAAAAAAGGAGACGGGAGAGCGTGGCTTCGTGGCTAGTTCTCTTAGTGGCTAGCTACTATTCCTTCTCTCCCGCCTTAGGGTGGTCCAGTGCCCGTAAGCAGGGACCGCGGGGGGATAAATATTTTGTTAATATGAGGGCGGGAATCGTCGAACTTCGCCGCCCTCGCCTTCAGCTTGATGATTCCCCGTTCCCTGGGTGGGATGGAAACCACAACGCATTGAAGGTTTGATGCACGCATGCCATCATCATGCCACTTAGTCCCCGTAGCTGGTTTTGCCTTGGGGAACAGGTCGTTCCAGATGGACACGCGAAAAAAAACAAAATTGATGGGCTGGGCGAGGAGCAATGGTTCAAGAATCAGCTCCCCGCCCAGTTGCACAGTCGAGATTTGTTGCGTTGGCTACACGTGGCCTACATCTCGACTTGCTGGGTCGGCCAGTCGGTACTACCAGCCGGCCAAAGTTCTTATGATTATATCCCGCAAAACAATTAATGGAACATGCCCATTTAAGCACGTATATTATTTTTTGTCAATAGTCCATGAGTTAAATTTATAAAATTATATCTAAATTTAGAGTAAACAATGTTTAGAATTTATTAAAAATATGAGGCGAAAAGGTCTTTCTATTAAAGAAGGCATTAAATCAATAAAAAATTTATTCATTAAAAAAGAAACCGATAAGCCGGATTGGTATTTTATTGGGGTAATTATTTTTTTAACTCTTCTGGGTCTTATAATGGTTTCCTCGGCTGGCGTGGCTCAAGGTTGGGATAAATTCCATGATCCTTATTATTATGTAAAACATCAATTTTTCACTGGTGTAATACCTGGGCTGATAATTTGTTTCATTCTTTCTAAAATTGATTATAGAGTTTGGAAGAAGTATGCCCCAATGCTTTTATTCTTTTCTATTATACTTTTGATTTTAGTTTTCATTCCCGGTCTTGGCGCTCCATGGGGGACAGCTCACAGTTGGATCAAGGTTTTTGGTTTTTCCGTACAGCCATCTGAAATTGTTAAACTAACTTTTCTTTTATATTTAGCGGCCTGGCTTTCGTCTAAAGAAGATCATCATCTTAAAGATCTTCAATATGGCTTTATTCCGTTTTTGGTAATACTTGGGGTAATTGCATTTTTGCTTGTGATGGAGCCGGATACTGGTACGATGATGATTATTGTTTTAATGTCTCTAGTGGTATATTTTGCTGCCGGTGGAAGAAAAAGGCATTTAAGCTGGCTGGGAATTTTGGGCGCCGGTATTTTATTTTTACTTTTAAAAATTTCTCCATATCGAACAGATCGTTTTACTACTTTTCTTCATCCTGAGTTGGATCCGCTTGGCAAAGGTTATCATATTAATCAGGCGCTCTTGGCCGTCGGTTCCGGAGGAATTATCGGCAAGGGTTATGGACATTCGCTTCAAAAATTTGCCTATTTGCCGGAAGTTACAGGAGATTCAATTTTTGCAGTAATTTCTGAGGAGCTCGGATTTATATTAACTGCTTTGGTTATAATTTTATTTTTATATCTCGGTTTGAGATGTCTAAAGATTGCCCAAAAATGCGAAGATAATTTTGGAAAGCTTGTGGCTGTTGGGATCATGGCTTGGTTTATGATTCAAGCCTTCTTTAATATTGGAGCTATGCTTGGAATTTTGCCTCTTACGGGAGTTACTTTGCCGTTTATTTCTTATGGTGGCACGTCAATTATGGCTTGTCTTGCCGCAGCTGGAATTTTGATTAATATTTCCAAACAGGCTAAGATATAGTAAGAGGTTAAAAATTTCACAAATTGGCGCTATTTATATGAAAATATTATTTGCTGGGGGTGGCACTATGGGGTCGGTGAGTCCCTTGGTAGCTATTTATCAGGAGATAAAAAAGGACAATCCGCAATCGGAGTTTCTTTTTTTGGGAACAAAAACTGGTCCTGAGGCTCGGGCTCTTGAGAGTTATAAAATAAATTTTAAGGCAATTTCCTCCGGTAAACTGCGAAGGTATTTTGATTGGAAAAATATTGTCGATATTGTAAAAATTATCGCTGGTTTTTTTCAAAGCCTCATGCAGATTTTACAATTCAAGCCAAAGATAGTAATTATTGCAGGAGCGTTTGTCGGTGTGCCGGTGGCTGTCGCTGCCTGGTTGCTTCGCGTTCCAATAATTATTCATCAGCAGGATATTTTGCCCGGATTGGCTAATAAATTAATGGCTCCATTCGCTACAAAAATTACAGTGGCATTTGATATATCATTAAAGGATTTTGCATCAAGTAAAACGGTTCTAACCGGTAATCCTGTCAGGCGCGAATTCTATCATTGTGATATGAATAAGAGCAAAGAATTTTTTGATTTAGTGGGAAGCATGCCACTCGTTTTAATTTCTGGCGGGGGAACCGGCGCAATCAAAATAAATGAGTTAGTACATAAAGCCGCTCCTGAGCTTGCAAAATTTTGTCAAATAATTCATATCACCGGCAAAGGCAAAAAAATTAATTTTGAACTGACAAATTATTATCAATATGAATTTTTGACTTCAGAAATGCTCGAAGCTCTTTGCGCTTCGGATATAGTGATTAGCAGGGCAGGACTTTCTACTTTGTCAGAATTAATTATTATGGCAAAACCGACTATACTTATTCCCATGCCCGATACTCATCAGGAATTCAATGCGCAGTATTTTCAAAAATCAAATGCAGTCGTGAATCTATCCCAGAAATCTTTGACTGCAGAAATGCTAGTTAGTCAGATAAAGGAGATAATTGATAATAAAAATAAAATGGCACTGCTGTCAGGAAATATTTCAAAAATGATGGCAAGAGACGGCGCGAAGAAAATTACAGAGCTAGCAATGGAAATTACAAAATAATGGATTTAAATAAAATCAAAAAAATTTATTTCATCGGAATCGGAGGCAACGGCATTTCAGCTGCCGCCAGGATTTTAAAATTCCAAGGCAAGGAAGTAGTTGGAAGCGATGAAAATGAAAATGAAATTACCAAAATGCTTGAAAATGATGGCATAGAGGTTATTATTGGTCAGAAATATGAAAATGTTCCAAGCGATGCTGAGCTTGTTGTTTATAGTGTTGCCGTGCGTGAAGATAATCCTGAAAGAATGGCAACAAAGAAACTCGGCATAATAGAAATGACATATCCTCAGTTGCTTGGAATGATGATGGCGGATAAAATCGGTATCGGCGTATCAGGAACAAATGGCAAAACTACCGTAACCGCCATGGTAGGTAAAATTTTAGTTAGTGCCGGCTTGGACCCGACCATTATAGTTGGCAGTAAGGTTGATTATTTATCCGGAAATTCGAAAGTGGGAAAAAGCGATTATTTTCTTTTTGAAAGTGATGAATACCGAAGAGCCTTTGAAAACTATAATCCTAAGATAGCTGTAAACACTTATATTGGTGAGGACCATTTTGATTATTATAAAGATCTAGGCGATATAAAATCAGCTTTCTCCTCATATTTTCATAAAGTTCAAAGTGATGGTTTTTTAATAATTAATTCAGATGATGAAAACTCTTTGGAAGTGTCACAAAATTGCGGAGCAAAAATTATTACTTATGGAATTAATAATAAGGCTGATATAATGGCAAAGAATTTACAGGTTGAGGATGGTCTTCAAAAATTTGATTTGCACCTTGAAGATAGGATGTTTGAAATGCAATTATCAATTCCCGGAAAATTCAATGTCTATAATGCCTTAGCCGCCATTGCCGTCAGTTACCATTTGGGCGTGGATATGGAAAAGATAAAAAGCGCGCTCGCAGAGTTCAGGGGAGCTTGGAGAAGATTTGAAAGATTGGGGAGTTTGGGAAAAATGACAGTTATTACCGATTACGCTCATACGCCGGATGCAATTTCTAAAACAATTTTAGCTGCCAAGGAATTTTATCCGGGAAAAAAGGTTTTAGTAGTGTTTCAACCCCATCAATTTAGCCGAACAAAAAATTTGTTCAAGGGATTCTCCGAGGCATTCTCGGGTGTAGATAAACTTATTATTCCTGACATATATTATGCAAAAGGCAGAGAAAAGCCGGAGGATTTTGATGTTAATTCACAAAAACTAGTTGACGCGATTAAATTAAACGGAATAAATGCCGTTTATGGGGGCACTTTGGATCAATCCGAAAAACAAGTTGAGGAGTTAAAAGATGACTATGATATGGCCTTAATAATGGGTGCTGGAGATATTTACAATTTGGCCAAAAAAATAGTAAATAAATAGTGATGAAAAATTTAAATTTAGACTACCTAGAGCAAGAGTTAGAAAGAGCTAAGTCCAAGAAGAAAAAAGTAAAAGGAAGCGGCTTTTCCAAGCAGAAACAGATTATTGAGGAAAACAAGTTTTATTCGCGCAAAAAGAAAAAATAAATTCATGCAGGTTAATTTTTTAAATCCAATAAAAGAATTGGTCAAAGAGAATGAGGTTTTGGCAAACCATTCTACTTTTAAAATTGGCGGTCTTGCCAGATATTTTGCCATTGCTAACACGACCGAAGAAATAATATTATTAGTTGAAAGCGCAATTAAATCAAAATTGTCCTATGTAATAATCGGCGGAGGCAGTAACATTTTATTTAATGATAGCGGTTTTGATGGATTAGTCATTAAAGCCAATAACGGGCGTCTTAAAATTAAGGATGATACGATGGAGTGCGAAGCTGGAGTTCCACTTGCCAAGGCAATGGGCGAATCAATAGGAGCAGGAGTCGGGGGTTTGGAGTGGGCCGCAGGTATACCTGGAACAATTGGTGGAGCAGTGAGGGGCAACGCCGGAGCCTATGGAAGCGATATGAGCAAAAATATTGTTCAGGTAAAAATTTTGAGAAATGGCAAGATTAAAGAACTGTCAAATAAGGATTGCGAGTTTGCATATAGGCATAGTATTTTTAAGAAAGAAGGAAATGCTGATATAATTTTGTCTGCAGTTCTAAAGTTGGAAAAAAATAATATTGACGAGTCAAAAGAAAAGATAAAAAATATCTTAAAGGAAAGGGTTTTAAAATTTAAAGGACTTTGCGCCGGCTGTGTTTTTAAAAATATTGAGATTGATGATGTGGAAATGACACAGTTTAAAAAGCAACACTCTGATTTTCCGGATCAGTATGTAAAATATAGAAAGATTCCGGCTGCTTGGTTAATTGACCAATGTGGATTAAAAGGCAGAGAAATAGGGGGCGCAAAGGTTTCTGAAAACCACGCCGGAATTATTATTAATACTGGAAAGGCAACAGCAGAAAATGTTATCATTCTAATAAGTATTATCAAACAAAAAGTCAGAAGCACTTTCAATTTGCAATTGATGGAAGAGATAGAATACATAGGATTTTAATCGTTGTGTCGTTTCGTTGTTATCTCGGATTTATTTTAATTATCATTTCGGCGAACTCTGCTTTTAGCCCTGATGAAAATCAGGATGGAATTTTATAAAACGATATTAAATTTTATTTAGTAAAAATAATTATTAATAAAAATAATACTATGAGGATCAACATTAAGGCCACTAATTCTAAATTGAGTCCGGAATCAAGGGAAATAATTGAAGAAAAGATTATGGGATTAATGAAATATTATAGTAATATTATCGAGGCAAATGTTGAAGTGGGAATCACAACCTTTCATCATCAAAAGGGAAACATATATCGGGCTGAAGCGAATCTGGTTGTTCCAAACGCAACAATCAGGGCCGAAGCCGAAATGGATGACATCACAAAATCAATGAATGAAGTCAGGGATAAATTGAAGGTTGAATTGGTTAAATACAAAGAAAAAAACCAGGAACAATAAGAAAAACAGCTTTAATTGCAAAACCGCCCGTAATTAGGCGGTTTTTTGTATTGACTTTTTTATTGATACATGATATAATATTTTGGTGTTTTGATTGTCAAGGAGGAGGCTTCAAAAGAAGTAGGGGGCAGTGACAGTAACATGAGTAGTAGAACCGGTTTAGCGGCAGACGGGGGCTTTTATCGTTCACTGGGATTAACAAGGAGGAAGACCTTAACCACAGTAATTGCCGGTTGCGAGGAGGAGAAAAAGAAGGTCCAGTGGCTGGAGCAAAAAAAAGGTTTTGAGCTTCAGCGCGATCAAATAAAGGACCACATTGAAAGGCATCGGATCGTGCCCGGTAGTCTCGTGTGCAATATCCTTTCTTCGCGAATTGGCATTGTGGGGGCGTTTGAGGGTTTTCAGATCATAATAAATGACAAACAATACGACCCCTGCGCTCTTTTTGTTGTAAGGATCGGCGACACCGTGGAAAGTAAGACTACTGGCTCTCAGGTGATCAAGGCTATACGCCAAGGGAGGATTCTAATTGGGGGGAAATATTATAACCCCAAAGATTTTTCTGCCGTGGCTTCTCGTTGGCCTCGGAAAGAATAAGCGACTTAATCAGTTGCTTTCGCATAGGGTGGGTCTTGGGAGCGTACGCGCTTCCCCGACCCTTTTTTATTTGAATAAATTTCAATATTTTGATAACATTATCGGTATAAATAATCAAACTATATTCAATAAATATGTCTATATTTAGCAAAATGTTTGGCGATCCAAATGAAAAAGTCGTTAAGCAACTAGAGCCTTTGGTTGACGAGATAAACAAATTTGAGCCAACATTGCAAAAATTATCTGATGAAGAGTTAAAATTTCAGACGCCTAAACTCAAAAAATTTTTAGCAGAAGGCAAGACTTTAGATGAAATTCTACCGGAAGCTTTTGCGACTGTCAGGGAAGCAGCCAAAAGAGTCTTAAACCAAAGACATTTTGATGTGCAGTTAATCGGCGGAATTGTTCTTCATCGCGGACAGATAGCTGAAATGAGAACTGGTGAAGGAAAAACTTTGACCGCTACCAGCCCGCTTTATTTAAATGCGCTTGAAGGCAAGGGCGCCCACCTGGTTACTGTAAATGATTATCTTTCCAGAATTCATGCTGATTGGATGGGTAGGATTTTCGATTTTTTAGGCATGACTGTCGGCTGTATCCAGCATGAGAGCTCTTTTAAGTTTGATCCGAATTTAAAAGCAAAAGAAGGCGATGATGTTTTGGATGTTCAGAATTTAACTCCATGTTCCAGGCAAGAAGCTTACAATTGCGATATTTTGTACGGAACTAATAATGAATTTGGTTTTGATTATCTTAGGGACAACATGGTTCAAAATATTACAGATATGGCGCAGAGGGATCTGCATTACGCAATCGTTGATGAAGTCGATTCAATTTTAATTGATGAGGCTAGGACGCCTTTAATTATTTCCGCTCCCGACATGGAATCAACGGATAAATATTATCAATTTTCTTTATTAGTAAAAAAATTGAATGCGGAAGAAGATTATAAGATTGATGAGAAGTTAAGAGCGGTAACTTTGACCGAAGAAGGCATCGCCAAAGTTGAAAAATTGCTTGGTGTTGGAAATATTTATACCGATAGGGGAATTGGCGATGTCCACCACATTGAGCAGGCATTAAAGGCTTGGGCGTTATTTAAAAAAGATAAAGACTATGTAGTTAAAGATGATGAAATAATTATTATTGATGAATTTACGGGCAGAATGATGTTTGGCCGAAGATACAGCGATGGCTTGCACCAGGCAATTGAAGCAAAAGAAAATGTAAAAGTACAAAGAGAAAGCAAAACATTAGCTACAGTATCATTTCAAAATTATTTTAGACTCTATAATAAATTGTCTGGCATGACCGGAACAGCTGAAACAGAAGCAGAGGAATTCCATAGTATTTATAAATTGGAAGTGGTTGTAATTCCTACAAATAAGCCGATGGTTAGAAAAGATTTAAATGACAGAATTTATAAAAATGAAACAGGAAAATTCCAGGCCTTGGTCAGGGAAATAAAAGAAAGGCATGAAAAAGGACAGCCCGTTTTGGTCGGTACTGTTGCGATTGAAAAAAACGAATTGCTGTCAGAATTTTTATCTCGTGAAGGAATTGAGCACCAAGTCCTAAATGCTAAGCATCACGAAAAAGAAGCACACATAATTGCCCAGGCTGGAAAAGTTGGAGCAGTAACCGTTGCCACCAATATGGCCGGTAGAGGAGTTGATATTATCTTGGGCGGATATCCTTTTGAAGAAGAGGAATTTAAAAAAGTTGTCGAGGCTGGCGGTCTTTGTGTAATAGGTACTGAGCGGCATGAGTCAAGGCGTATCGATAATCAGTTAAGAGGTCGTGCCGGCCGTCAAGGCGATCCTGGCCTGACACAATTTTATATTTCATTGGATGATGATTTAATGAGAATTTTCGGTTCAGATAGGATGAAATCTATTATGAATACTTTAGGCGTGCCCGATGATATGCCGATTGAAAACAGGATAATTTCCAAATCAATTGAGTCTGCCCAGAAAAAAGTTGAAGGCAATAATTTTGATACTAGAAAACATCTGGTTGAATATGATGATGTAATGAATAAGCACAGAGAGGCTGTTTATAAAAAACGAAAGCAAATTTTACAGGGCGTTGATACAAAAGAAGCAACTATTTCCGCCGTGGAAAATGAAATCGATAGCTTGGTTACAACTTATACTCAGGATCCCGATGAAAAGGTTTGGAATCTGGATCAGATTTATGATATGGCGGGAACTATTTTTCCCGTTAATAAAGAAGCGCGGAAAAAACTTGAAGAGCTTAGGGCGGAAGCCGGTGATAAAGACCAGGATCAGACGGCTCAGGAAATGATTGGCGGTTATTTAAAGAAGTTGGCCGTGCTCGCTTATAATGAGCTTGAGGAGAGAGCAAACATGTTGCCGAATCCTCGACCCGAAGTTGCGGTCATGAGGCAAATCGAGCAGGCCATGTTTTTGAGAATCATAGATAACACCTGGATTGAACATTTGGAATCAATGCAATATTTAAGAACCGGAATCGGGCTCCGCGGTTATGGACAAAGAGATCCTTTGGTGGAATATAAAAGAGAGGCGTTTAGAATGTTTAAAGAACTTCTCTTGTCTATTGATCAGCAACTTGCATTCAGTATTTATAAAATTGGAATGGTAACTCCTCAGGAAATTCCAACAGAGCAAGTCCCACAAAATAATTTACAATTTTCAGCTCCAAGCAAGGAGTCGTCTATGAAATCTCCAATGATGGCAGATGAGGGATTGGAAAACAGGAAAGCAGATAAAATTTTAAAAGACTCAACTCATTATAACGGCGAGAAAGTTGGCAGGAATGATGCTTGTCCTTGTGGAAGTGGAAAGAAGTTTAAGAATTGTCATGGGAAGTAGGGTTTTGTTTGTAAATACGTTTTTACTTTTTCTTTTCTAAGAACAGAAAAAGCTAACAAAAAGAATCCGCCGCGGCGGACGTTCGCTGTTTAAAAATCATGGCCAAATTTTTTACTTCTCTCACTAAAACAGCTAACGCCTCTGCTGAGGCTAGAGCTGTTTCTTAACGTTCGCTTCGCAAAAAATTGGCACAAGATTTTTAAGACTCACAAGGGGGACGGGGAAATGGTAAGGAGAAAAGTAAATACAATCACTCTTTCGTCATCCCGGCGAAGGCCGGGATCCAGGATTAGAGAGATGATCTTATTGGTTAAAAAATATGGAAAAAGAAATTTTTGAAAGGGAAGTTGCAATGTGCAAGAAGTTGGCAAAGAAAAATGGCGGTAAATGCAATTGGGGTGAATGCGAAAAATGCGGTGTTATTCCTTTGTTGCATAAGTTGTTTGGCGGTAAGATTTATGAAAAGGAAGATGAGGTTAAGGAATTAAAACGAGCTACGTTAAAAATTTAAATTAATTTATGAGCCAATCTAATAATGTAAAAATCGTTGTGTTTGTTCCAGAGTCCCATGCGGATTTGGTTCGCGATGCTATGGGAAAAGCAGGTGCAGGAAAAATTGGCAATTATGCTTTCTGTAGTTTTTCATCAAAAGGTGTCGGGCGATTTTTGCCCCAAGAAGGCGCGCATCCGGCGATAGGCAAGGTTGGAAAGTTGGAGTTTGTTGCTGAGGAGCGGATAGAGGTTGTTTGTAGCCGTGATATTTTAAATGATGTAATTTCTGCAATGAAAAAAGTTCATCCATACGAAGAGGTTGCTTTTGATATTTATCCTTTGGAAGAAGTCTGAATGTGTGGTTGTAGATAAAAAAATAAAATATGACTGACTATACTATAATTTCAAAGTTTAGAAACAAAGATCAGTGTGATTATTTAATTTCTGAACTGAGAAATAAAGGAAAGACCTGTTATAATTTTTGTGATATTCCTGCTGATCCTAAAAATCCACATTTAAATCCAGAAAGGCAAATGGAAGCATTTGAAAATGTTAAAGATTTTTATAATGATTCTTTTTTTAAATTTGTTTTTGATACCGACCTAAATGGATTAAAAAATGCTGAAAAAATTATTATGCTTTTACCGGCTGGAAATTCTGTACACATAGAGGCGGGGATTGCGTATGGATTAGGAAAACATTTAATTTTAATAGGTGAAGCTGAAAAACCTGATAGTTTATATCTTATATTTGAAGAAAGATATAGAACGATAGAAGATTTTTTACAATCTTTATAACATGCAAATAAATTTTAACAATTCAAAAATAATTGCCGGATTATCGGAAAGATCTGATGGCTCGATGGTGTGGCGGAATAGATTGCCAGTTGATGAAAAAATCAAACAGAATAGGGATAAATACTTTACAGAAATTGGTATTGATCCAAATAGGGTAATTGCGGTTGGAATCAAGCATGGAATGAATGTTACTGTTGTTGGCGAAAAAGATGCTGGAAGTTATATTTTAGATTCTGACGGATTGATAACAAAAGATAAAAACTTATTTTTATCAGTTACTGTTGCTGATTGTCTGCCGGTTTATTTTTATGATTCGGCAAATGAAGTTATTGGAATTTCTCATGCAGGCTGGAAAGGACTAGTAAAAGGAGTCTTAGAAAATACAGTTAAAAAACTCCAGGAAAATTTCAATTCAAAACCTGAAAATTTAGAAGTGATAATTGGACCTCATATTTTGCCTTGTCATTATGAAATAGGGGAAGAGGTTGCTGAAAATTTTAGCAAACAAAATATCATAACTCGAGATGGAAAAATATTTGCAGATTTATCCGGCGAGGCAAAATTAAGATTAGAAAGTGTCGGAGTAAATAATATTACGGTTGATGAAACTTGCACTTATTGCAATGCAGATAAATTATATTCTGCCAGACATGACAGGTTAGAGCAGGTTGATGGCATGGTAGCTTATATCGGATTAAGCTTATGAAGACAAAAAAAGATATTCAATATGTTGATCTGTTTAAGTATGGTTTTATAATTGAACCACGATATTTTTTCTATAGCTGGAGTAACTCTTCAAAAATATTTGGCAGAAAGTCAGCGGTAGAAAAGTTAGTAGAAGCAAAAAAATTATTGCCAAAAGGATATAATTTTAAAATTTGGGATTGCTTAAGAGAAAGAAAAACAAATATTTTAATGCAACAGAGTTTTAAGAAAAGGTTAAAACTTTTATACCCCAATCTATCAAATGCCAATAGGCTAAAACTATTGGTATGGTTTTGCGGATCTGTCCCAACGCCCTTGCGGGTGGTCGGACTGGGTACTCACAGAAATGGAGGCTCTTTTGATTTAACAATTATTAATAAAAAGGGCGAGGAATTATATATGGGTACCGGTTTTGATGACTTAACAGAAAAAGCCGCCTTGGATTTTTTTGAAAATAAGAGTATAAGAACACTGCTGGAAGATGAGGCATTCAAAAATAGAAAGTTACTAAAAAAAGTAATGAACAAAGTAGGATTTATAAATTATGCGCCGGAGTGGTGGCATTGGAGCTATAATAAATAATAAAATAATATGGAAGAAATTGAAGTAAAATTTTTAAATATTAATCCTGAAGAAATTCAGGAGAAGTTAAAAGAAATCGGCGCAGAAAAAGTCGGTGAATTTTTTTATCGCCGAAGAGTTTTTGATTATCCTGATTGGCGGTTAGACAAGGCTTATTCTTGGCTTCGACTTAGGGATGAGGGGGATAAGATAACCCTTAGTTTTAAAAAGCGCTTGGGTGTGACTTGCCATGATGGTATTACAAATGATACTGGCATGGAAGAGATAGAAATTATTGTCAGTGATTTTGAGGATACTGCAAATTTGATCTTAAATCTTGGATTTATAGAAAAGCATTTTGCTGAAAATAAAAGGATCAGATGGGTCAAAGATGGCGTTGAATTTGATATTGATACTTTCCCCGGGCTTGAGCCGTATTTGGAAATAGAAGCGCCGAGCTGGGAAAGGATTGATGAGGCAATTGCGTGGCTTGGTTTGAATTCAGAAGATAAAAAAATATTTTCAACTAATCAGATTTATAAATTAAAAGGAATAGTGGTCGCTGATTATGTGCGCTTAACCTTCGATGAACTAACTAAAAGATAAATATGGAATTAAAATTGTTAAAATACTTTGAATCAATAATGGAGACTGAAGTAGCAAAGAATATTTTAGACAGCAATGGAATAAAATCAATGCTAGAAAAATCAGGCATTCATTTCCCGGGCGATGGGGGAGATTCTATGGGCGCAGGTTTATATGTAAGTGAAGAAAACTTAAATAAGGCTAAAGAATTATTAAATTTATGATCATTGGTATAATCGGCAGCATGCAATTTGCTGAAGAAATGTTGGAGTATAAAAGGAAGTTAGAATTAATGGGACATAGTGCCATCACCTCTGGATTTGTGGATTCCTTTATTGATAAAAATGAAGAAGAAAAGGAAAAAATAAAAATAGAGCAGAAGAATAATGATGATGCGATGAAACGAGATATCGAAAGAATGAGAAATGCGGATGGTTTTTTGGTTCTTAATTTTGATAAGCATGGAATAAATAATTACATTGGTGGCAACGCTTTCTTGGAGATGGGGTTTGCTCACGTTGATAATAAAAAAATATATTTATTAAATCCAATTCCCGAGATCGCTGTATTTAAGACGGAAATTGAAGCTATGAAGCCAATTATTATAAATGACGATTTAGCAAAAATAATTTAGAATAATTATGGAATTATCTGAAAAAGCAAAAAATTTAAAACTCGGTGTTTATGAGCATTTTAAAGGAATGAAGGTTGAGGTTATTGGGGTTGGATTTGATAGTGAAAATTTAAAGGAAATGGTTGTTTATAGAGAATTAAGTGATAATAATTTATGGGTTAGGCCTATTGAAATGTTCTTAGAAAATATTGAAAAAGACGGAGAAATTAAGCCAAGATTTAAATATCTAAATTAACTTAAAATCGAATACTTCTCACGTGTGTGAAGTGTTCATTAAAAAACCATAAAAATATGGAAAATATAATTCGCAAAGTTCAGACGCTATGTTTAATCCGTCAAGGGGATAAAATTCTTTTAGGTATGAAAAAAAGAGGATTTGGAGCGGGCAGGTGGAATGGTTTTGGAGGAAAAGTCCAGGAAGGGGAATCTGTTGAAGATGCGACTATTAGAGAAATGCTTGAGGAAAGTGGATTGCGTGTTAACGATCTTAAGAAATTCGGACTAATGAATTTTGAATTCGATTCAAGGCCGGGAGAGGTGATTGAGGTGCATATGTACTGGACAGATAATTATGATGGTGAATTAACAGAAAGCGAAGAAATGTTGCCAAAATGGTATCATGTTGATGAAATTCCGCTTGATCAAATGTGGCCGGATGATCGCTATTGGATGCCGTTGTTTTTGGCCGGTAAAATGTTTACTGGCAGATTCTTGTTTGGCGACGGCGATGCTGTCTTGGAGAAAGAGTTAAACGAGATTTTGTCTTTAGAAAAATAACCATAATAAAAAATGATAACAGTAGAAAAGTATTTATGTCCGCAAAATCATCCTTGTCCAGCTATTAGAGTCTGCCCTGTTGGAGCCTTAACTCAAGCTGGAGTTGAGGCCCCAATGGTTTCTGAAAAATGCATCGATTGCGGAAAATGTGTTAACTTTTGTCCTATGGGTGCTTTAAAATTAAATTAATCTATGCCAGAACTTCCTGAAGTGCAAACAATCGTCTCTGAATTGGATAAAAAAATTAAAGGAAAAAAAATAAGCAAGGCAGATGTCAAAATTCCCAAGATGACTAATCTGCCTGTTTTAGAATTTGAAAAAAAAGTAAAAAATAAAACAGTAAAATCCGTTTGGCGCAGAGCAAAGATGATCATTATTGATTTAGAAGGAAAAGGGTATTTATTAATTCATTTGAAAATGACCGGGCAGTTAGTTTTTGTTCCGAAAGCAGGCAGGGTAGTTTCCGGCGGACATCCGATTGCCTCAACTATTGATCTGCCAAATAAATTTTCTCATTTTATTTTTTATTTTTCTGATGGATCGAAATTGTTTTTCAATGATATCAGAAAATTTGGTTGGATCAGATATGCGGATAAGGAATTAATGGAAAAAGAAACCGGAAAATATGGAGCTGAACCGCTTACTGATGATTTTACGTTTAAATATTTTAATGATGTTTTAAATAGATATCCGAGGCGAAATATCAAACAGATTTTAATGGACCAATCGCTTATTGCGGGAATTGGAAATATTTATGCAGATGAATCATGTTTTAATTCACAGATTTTACCGATTAGGATATCAAATACTTTGACTGAAGTTGAAAGAAAAAAATTATTTAAAGCTATTCCAAAAATATTAAAATTAGCAATCGAAAAGGGCGGAACAACTGCCGACACATATATCAGAACAGACGGAAGCAAGGGGAGTATGTTTAATTATTTAAATGTCTATGGACAGCAAGGCAAAATTTGCAAAACAAAAAAGTGCCAAGGCACTGTAAATAAAATTAGATTAAATGGCCGAGGCACTTATTTCTGCGCGGGTTGCCAGAAATAAAATGAGGCTCGAATTGCTTCGAGCTCTCGTTGGTTCCAAGGCCATCAATGGTGGGTCGGCTTAAGTTCAATTCGAGGAAAAGGCGATCTCCTCCATGATGTGTTCTCTCAATTCGGGATCTTCTGGCCATTCCCCACGTGCAGCCGCATCCATGTCTGCTTTGCAGGGAGGAATTGTTTTACGGTCGTTGTGTTTCAAGGAACAATCTCCTTTTCAGTTTAGTCTATTGTGGGTTGCTATATTATTATAAGTCATTGTATATTAGAAGTAAAATATATTAATTTTAAATAATCATAAAAATAAAATAAATCAAAGCGCTCAAGGCGCCCCCAAAGATTACGCCAGCAGCAACTTCTGATATTTTATGGCCGACGCGTTCGGTAAGTAGGGGGATTTTTTTATCTTTAATCAATTTTTTTGCCAAGTAATTTGTCAAAATAGCATTCTTGCCGATTTCTCTTCTAAATCCTACGGCATCTCTGATAACTACCAACATTAAAATTAAGGCAATCGCAAATGCGGCAGAGTTTAATCCTTCTCGGAGTCCAATAACAGTTGCAAGCGAAGCGACAAATGCAGTATGTGATGATGGCATTCCTCCATAGTCTCGATATAAATGTTGCCAAGTGAAATTATTTGGTATACCATCAATAATGAGTTTTATTGCCTGAGTTATCGCTCCCACTAGGATGGGGATAAGAATAAGTAGATACATTTTATATAATTAATTTTTAAAGTTATGGATTATTTGTTAGCAATTTTAGCAGGTGCTATTCAGGGCATTACTGAATTTATTCCCGTATCAAGTTCGGGCCATCTAGTTTTATTTCACGACATTTTTAAATTCAACTTGCCGGACAATTTAATGTTTGATGCGCTTTTGCATCTGGGAACACTAGTCGCATTAATAATATTTTTTTTCAAGGATATTATCAAATTGATTGCAGGATTTTTTTCAAGCTTAGTCAAATGGAATTTGAAAAATGATCAGAATCAGAAGCTGGCTTGGATGATTATTATTGGCATAATTCCAGCAGGATTAATCGGATATTTTTCAGAAGATCTGATTAACAAATATCTTCATCAGTCAATTTACTCTTCTCTTGTTGTTGCAATTATGTTAATTGTTGTTGCAATTTTATTTTTTGCTATTGAAAAATATGCTTCCTTAAAAAAGGATCTGACTGAGTTAACGGCAAAGGATTCTATAATTTTGGGATTTGCCCAGGCCGTTGCCTTAATCCCTGGCACATCAAGATCCGGTATTACTATTATAGCAGGTATGTGGCGGAATTTTAAGCGGGAAGAGGCGGCAAGATTTTCTTTTTTACTTTCAATCCCGATTATCCTTGGTGCCGGGCTCAAATCATTTATGGATGTGGGCGAGTGGTCAGCTCAGCAAATGCCTTTGTTTGCCGTTGCTTTTTTAACTTCTGCCATTACCGGATATTTTGCCATTAAATTTTTACTTAAATTTTTATCAAATCATTCTCTAAAAGCGTTTGCCTGGTACCGGTTAATTATTGGCTGTTTAATATTGATTTGGTTTTTTAGTTTTCTTCTTTCATAAATAAAAAAGAATATTGTAAGTGTTACTGTCAGAAGATAGTTTAAGGCAATATCGCTTTTTTGTAATTTTTCAAGGCTAAAAAGTTTCTGCCAGGCGGGAGTCTCATAAAAATAATTTTGAGCGGCCGATGACGGCACATAGCTTTGATCATCAACTGAAGAATTGGTTCCCAGGACTCTTGATCCAAATAGTTGAACAACGACGATGGTTGGTCTTTTGCCCATTTTTCCCTTTACGGCAGAAACTCCTATTTCTTGATATTGGGTCTTTACAATATTGTCATAATGTTCAGGGCTATCTATCCATGCCTGGAAAACACTATCATCGTCTTGAAAATCAATGGCTAGATTTTCTCCGACGTAAAAATATTTATAATCAACATCTTTGATCCAGTCAGAGAATTTTTTCCCTTCGGGTGAGGTGTGGTCAAAAAAGCCACCCGTTAGGATATCTCGCGCTTTATTTACTGCAGCCTGATCAAGGCGCGGGTCCTCCTTAAGGGGGTTAAGGCCGAGGCTTGTCCTGTAATCATTTGTTAATTTAATAATGTTTTTGGAGTTAATTTGTACGACATCATTTTCAACAATTGGGGGATAAATATAAATTGCGCCCGCAACAGACATTTTGGCTATGGCAAGTAAAATAATTATAATAGCTAGGAAGATTTTTATCTTTTTTCTCATGGATATATTATAACACAAATCTTGTTATTATTACTCTCACTTGCTATAATAAAAAAATGAAAAAAATAGTATCAATTTTAATTATTATTTTAATTTTGGCGGTGGGATTATCTTATATTTTTGCCGTTAATTCTAAGGGGCATTATAAAAGTCAGAATTTTTATATTGAAAAGGGTGATGGCTCAAACGAAATCGCCGAAAAATTAAAAGATAGGGGAATCATAGGCAATAAACTATATTTTAAAATATACTCTGTGCTCTCAGGTAAAGCATCAAAATTTGTGCCTGGCGATCATGTTTTGCCGGCTGATTTAAACTATGGCGGCATAGCGGAAAAGCTTATTGACGCTGGTAATATTAATAAGGAACAGACCATAACAATTTTGGAGGGCTGGTCCGCAAATGAAATTGCCAATTATTTAAATGAACGGGATGTTATTACCAAAGAAGAATTTATGGCCGTTGCCAGCATTGATTTGTGGCGGGGAAAATATAGTTTTTTACAAGACCCTAAAATTAAAAGTTTAGAGGGTTATTTATTTCCGGATACTTATAGAATTTTTATTGACGCCTCGCCAAGTTCAATCATTGAAAAAATGCTTAATAACTTTGAAGTAAAAGTGACAGAGCAAATGAAAACAGACTTAGCGCAAAGGGGACTGTCTTTAAATGAGGCAATCATTATGGCATCAATTATTGAAAAAGAAGGCAAGTACGCTAATGATAAAAAAATGATCTCTGATATTTTTTGGAAAAGAATCGATGCCAAAATGGCTCTTCAGTCAGATGCTACTATTAACTATTTGACAGGAAAAGGGGAAACTCGTTCGAAGGGTTCAGACCTGGAAATTGATTCTCCTTATAATACTTATAAATACAGAGGCTTAACGCCTGGGCCAATCGCTAATCCTGGATTAAATTCAATCGTTGCTTCAATTTATCCTACTGCTAATGATTTTTACTATTTTATTACTGATAAAAATGGTAAAGCTTACTTTGCCAAGACTTTTGATGAGCATAAATCAAATATTGCAAAATATTTGGAGTAGTATTGACAACTTTGAAATTTTTGCTATAATTAACACATAAATTATTTCCACAGACAGCGGGCATTATAAAAAAATAAGTCCTGCCGAGGAAAAAAGCCTTATTTTGGCTCTTTCTGTGGAAAACCACAGTTTTTTTATGCTTAAAATTGGTAATTGAAAAATGGAAATTGAGGTCGCTCTTTCAAAAATACCTTATCCTCAGTTTCCAATTTTCAATAACTAATGAATCACTATGCCTAAATCTAAAGCACAAAAATCTGCTATTTTGAAAAAAGTAGAAGAAAAAATAGCGAAAATGAAATCGGCCGTTATGTTTAACTATTCTGGCGTTTCTGTAAAAGAAATTGATCAGCTTAGAAACAAATGCCGTGAAGAGGGAATTGACTACATGGTAGCCAAAAAAACATTGTTGCAAAAAGCAATGATTGAAAAAGGCTTGTTGCCTGATGATAAAAGTTTTGAGGGTGAGATTGCCACAGTATTTTCTTATGAAGATGAGGTGGCTCCAGCCAGAATCTTGGCGGCCTTTGCCAAAGAGCAAAATAAAATAAAATTTGCCGGTGGAATTTTTGAAGGAAACTATATTGACGCCGTAAGAGTAACCGAACTTTCCAAAATTCCTTCACGTAAAGATCTTTTGGCAAAAGTTGCCGGTTGTTTATCAAATCCATTATCTGGATTGGTAAGGGTTTTAAATGCTGTTAGGGAAGATAAAGAAAAAGTTACAGCTTAATATAAATTAAAATATAAATTAAAACAAATATTATGTCAGAAGAAACAAAAGAAATCGTTGTTCCAGAGAAATTTAAATCTCTTGTAGAACAAATCGATAAATTGTCAGTAGTTGATTTATCTGAGTTAGTAAAAGTTTTGGAAGAAAAGTTTGGTGTTTCTGCCGCCGCTCCAGTCATGATGGCTGCCGCCGCCGAGGCTGTTGAAGAAAAAGACAGCTTTGACATTGAAATCACAAACTCTGGCGCCAATAAGATTGCTGTTATTAAGGCAGTCAGAACTATTACAGAATTAGGCTTGAAAGAAGCCAAAGATTTAGTCGATGGTGCTCCTAAGGTTGTAAGAGAGGGAGTTAAGAAGGAAGAAGCTGAAAAGATCAAGAAAGACTTGGAAGAAGCTGGTGCTACAGTCACTTTGAAATAAAAGTCTCATTCTAAAAAACCACCCGAAAGGGTGGTTTTTTATTTTTTTAAATTTATGATAATGTTAAGTCGTGGCTTAAACTGGGTTCAACCGAAGGAGAATCGTTATGGGCAAGACAGTGGTTCGAGTACCGCTTTTAGTAGGCCTTCCGTGGCAGATTCCAGAAGGGTTACTGGACTATGCCAACATTATCGGTCTTCCTGAGCATGTGGCGATGCGGGTCGAAGAGGATAGTGGAGAGGTTTGCGAAGAAACGAATACCTTCGCCTACTATCCCCAAAAAGACGCCGTCATTAATCCCAATGGGGAAATATATGTGGAGTCGCCCCTGATAGTCGAATCCCGGAGAAGGGTTGTCAGCCGGATGGAGTTTCATCTCGGCTGCCATGAGGCGTTGAGTTTTGATTGCGACACCATCGTGGTGCTCGGCCCCGAAGCGACGAGGTCGACAAGATTCCAAGATTTGCCCCAAGATGCTTGGGTGGCTCTTAGACTGTTAGCGAGAACACGCTTGGTGATTAAACCGGGTCGTCTTCACGGTTTACCCTTCCCTTACTATCATGGCCGTGCCCGCGGTACGGTGATGCTACCCGAGGACACCCACAAGAACAACACGTTCTTTGTGGATTTCCCCCAAGGCTTTTGCCTTAAGCCTGTGTTACCGAGCCGATAGGGAGCTTGGCAATAGCGGCTGAGGTATCGGGGCGGAGAGATGTTATCTCCGCCCTGTTTTTTAGTTCGGAGTGGTTTTATTATTGAAAGATGTGTAATTTTATGCTAGTTTGCATTTGGGAGGAAATCCAATGGATAATTGGGGAAAAAGGAAGGTGCCCATAAAAAAAAGCACGTGGGCAATTCTTGAAAAGATCAATTCTGCTGGTCTCGTTGGAATTAATTTTGGGACTATTGTGGAGCATGTTATGGATAGTCCCATAATAAATCCCACAGGCTCCGACGTATATGGAGTAAGGAAGATCGTGTCTTCCGCCCTCCAAACTTTGGGGCGCAATGGATTTATTACCAAAGAGGAAAAGAAGGGAGGATTGTGGTTTATAACTGAGGCGGGCGTTCTAGCCTTGGGTGCGGCTAGTGGGCCATTGATAATGGGCGGAATAGATAGCGGAGAGCCTGTTATTAGAAGGTCCGAGTCCATTCACGTTGCCATCAGGCGTCTTCTTGTCGAGCGGCCAGGCTTAACGCCGGAACAAATCGTCAAGGGGTTGAATTGCCGTTTGTGGAATGAGGATGCCGTGATGAGCTGTCTCCGATTCTGCGTGGAGAATGGCCAAAGGTGTTTTTATCGCAAGCCGAATAGGGCCGGTTGGCTTGCAAGGGGGGTATAGTCTACAAATACGCGCACGCAACCCGGTGCGCTTTTTTATTTGTCATAAGCTGGATTTCTATATCCCAGTATTTATAACAAAAATTTTATTATCTGATAGTAAATAAATTTTCTTTTCTTTTTCATTTAGAGCCATTGATTTGATAGAGGTAAATTTTGGCGAGGTGATTTGAACTTTTAGCCCGCCTTTGTCGTCAAAGATGGCAATTTTATTTCCGGTTTTATCCAAAACATAAAGATAATCGTGGCTATCAGCGATCAGTTGGACTGGTGATTTTAGAACCGGATCAAGCATTTCATACTTTATATCAGTTAAGGCTCCCTTGCTGTATTTTTTTATTTCACCGTTGTCTTTAAAAATGAAGAAATCGCCATTGACCGCAAATGAATTTGCCTGGTTTAGATTTGCATTGTCTTTTAATGCTGTTGTTGCGCCAGTTGCCTTGCCCTTTTTAATTTGATATTTAACAATTTGGCTTTTTGATTTATCAAGCAGATAAATGTTTCCCAGATAATATGATAAATCAGCTATTTGTGTCGCAGGAATCAGCCCTTCACTTGAAGTGGCTTTGATTGCATATTTGAATACGCCCTGAGCGCTATCAAGAAGAAGCAGATTTGTTGCGTCAATTGGTGATATTTTTGAAACATTCAAACCTTGTTGGGAAAGAGGACTGGATAGTACTTGTTTCTTGGTTAAATCAATTTGGCAAATATTTCCGCCTTGCCCGCCCGAAACAATAATGTTTTGTCCGGTCAGCGCGATTGCCTCGGCTGGAATTCCATTATTAACCTGATTTAAATCGAATAATAGTTGAGGATTTTCGATTGAGGAAATTTTTTGAATTGTCATCCTCGTTGAATCAATCTTCTTTTGAAGCGTATCAATTAAGGCTAAGTTACTTTTTTTCTTAGGAATTTTATTTAAAAGTTGCTGGGCTTCAATAATTAAAGTTTTTGCTCCTTCCCCGTCGCTGAAAATATTTTGCGCTTCGGCCAGGTTTATTTTATCTTCTATTTGGTTGGCGCTGACCTGGGACGCTTTTGGCGGGATGGGCTCCGAGCCTTTGCCCATTAATACCACACTTTCACTAAAGGCAAATATTAGGATAAAAACAATCAACAGTATTATTTTTTGCGATTTTTTCAGTATGGCGATTTTTTCTAAAACTTTATTTATCCATTTGCTTATTGTTGAAAAAACACCCGGCTCTTGTAGCTCTCCCATTAATTCCTCGTTTGGAGTATCTATAAAATCAGCAGGCCTAGGATTTTTATCAATTAAACTCATCGGAGCCTTGCCTTTTTTGAATATTTTTTTCAAAAGTGCAGCTGTCAGTTTAAATAATTTTTTGGCAATATAGGCAATGACGTTTTTAAATTTTGGATAGAGGTAGGCGCACGTTTTTCCGATACCTTTAACTGTCAGTAATAAAACTTTTTTCCAGCTGGGCATTGATGATGGCGTAAGATATCTCTCGGTTTTCCTTTGAGTTGTAAGCAGGTTGTTTAATGAGTGTTCTGGAGGGGTTGCGGGAACGGTTCTTTCCACCCGTTTTTGCGACTGGACCTGTGTTTCCATTGAATCAATTCTTTCATAATCAGGCTCAATTGTTAAAAGATAAAAGTTATCATCTTGGCTTTGCGACCGCAATACTCCTTCTATTTCTCCGGCAAGGCTCAGCGGATTGTTTTCTACGGCATTGATTAGATCAGGGCTAGTTATATATTTTGAGGCATTTTCACTGAGAATAAAAACTACGTCTCTGCCAGATATTTGACCGCTGGTAATGTCGTGGAATATTTTTTCTCCATTGCTTTTTAATTTTTTTTCGCCGGTATTTTCTAATATGTCTATTCCAACCAGATTGCCATCTTTTCGCATATGCAAAAGATTCGCTACTACTTTGCCGGAGTAGGCCATGTGGATCGAATTTTTAAAGGATAATCCGATCAGTGCATTAATACTGTCTAAGTCAACGGCTTCAATTGATTCATTGATTGCTTTGTGGATGCGTCTGTTTGCTCTTTGAATGCACTCCTCAAATCTTTTTTCGGGACCTGTTTCAACATGGAACGGTGGCAGATAATATTCGGTTTTTAGATCATTTATAATTTCTAAAAATACGTCGTTGAATTCATCAGAAATTCCGTTTAATTCAATAACGCCAAAAATTATGCCCAGGCTTTTTGCCAGGCTTCTTTCGGGAGAACAAATAAAAACATCCCCGGCGGAAGTATCGGTCATTTCGACTTTAGCTTTGCCGAATTTAACGGATAATAAATCCATACGTTCTTTACACTTTACTGTTAATATTATACAATAAAGTTGAAACAGCGACAAGTAAGTAAGTCAATTTATTAAATTAATGTCGCATCATGCCAGTTCTCAATAGTTTTTTAATCAAAAACCGTTAATCTATGCTTGAACACATTTTTGGTTCCAAAAGCCGGGTAGTTTTACTCAGGGCATTTATAAACAATCCGGACAAATTCTTTTTTGTAAGAGAAATAACCAGAAACCTGGAACTGCACTTAAATTCAGTGAGGAGGGAGTTAAGCAATTTGGAAATGATTGGTATCGTGCAGTCTTCTACTAAAGAGGATTTTGAAAAAGAGACTGAAAAGGCGACCAAAGACAATAAGAAATATTATAAGCTTAATAAAAACTTTATTTTTTTAGATGAGCTGAGATCCATTCTTATGAAGTCTAATTTATTGATGGATCGTTCATTCGCCAATAAGATTGATAAGCTTGGTGAAATATGGCTTTTGTTGCTCTCCGGTGTTTTTATTGGCTGGGAAGGCGCACCAACTGATGTTTTGATCGTTGGCAATGTAAATAAGCCTAAATTTCAAAAGTTAATAAGCGAGATAGAAAAAGAATTGAGCAGACCGGTTAATTATACAATAATGAGCAAGCAGGACTTCATGTATAGAAGGGGATTAACGGATCGATTCTTATATAGTATTTTTGAGCATAAAAATTTAATCTTACTGGACAAAATAAATAAACGAAGCGAAATCGTTTGATAGATATCGCAAATTTATGAATAAAATTATTGCCTGCGTTTTTTGCGTAGCTATATTTTTGATACCGTTCGTGGCCAGGGCTGGAATAAATTCCGAAGTTAAAATTTTTAATGCGGAAGGAGATTTAAAAACATCATTTAATGGTCTTTATCCCGATTATCAAGGAATGGTTGATTTAACGGTTGGTGACTTTGGAAAATCAGGCAAAAAAATATTAATAAGCCGAGGCAGCGGAAATTCTCCAATAGTGGAAGCCTATTCGAGTGGGGGCGTTTTTGAATACTTATTTGACGTGTTTGACGCCAACTTTAGGGGAGGCTCTTTTATTTCCGCTGGAAATATTGACGGAGATGAAGGCGACGAGATTGTTGTCGGGGCCGGGTATCGAGGCGGTCCGCAAGTTCGAGTGTTTAAGGGAACCGAAAATGTCTCTAATTTTTTTGCTTATGACAAAAATAACAGGGCCGGAGTAAAAGTTCTTGTTGCGGATATCGTCGGCGATTCAACCGAGGAGATTATAACCGGGCCGAATTTAAATAGTGATCCGGTCATTAATGTTTTTGATTCAAAAGGAAATAAATTAAAATCAAAGAAATTAAACTTGAGTAAAGTCGGCGGCGTGAATCTGGCAAGCGGCGATATTAATGGAGATGGCAAAAGGGAATTAATCGTTGGCTCCGGTTATGGCAATAAATCGCAGATAATAATTTTGGATAATGATTTAAATGAAATTAAAAAAATATACCCTTATGGCGATTATCAGGGTGGAGTGAATGTTGGGGCTGGTGATTTAAATAGCGATGGCATTGATGAAATTGCAATTGCCCCAGCTTTTCATGGCTATTATTTAGTGAGGGTGATAAATGCCAATGGCGACTTAATAAAAGAATTCAGGGCGTATGATGAAGGTAAATATTTTGGAGGTATTGATTTGGAAATCGCAGATATTGACAGCGACGGGAAAAATGAAATAATTACCATACCGCAAAGGATTAATTCAAATATTAAAAGCGAAGCATATAAATTTATTGAAGTAAATCTCAAAACCCAAACCCTGTCATTTTGGCAGGATGGTAGAAAATTAGATTCTTTTTTAATATCATCAGGAAAAGCAGGAACTCCTACGCCCAAAGGAGAATTTAAAATTTATAATAAAAGGCCCAATGTTAGAATGTCCTGGTACTATGGTGCCGGCAATCCGATGAATTATGATTTGCCGAATGTGCCTTGGGTTGCATCTTTTAAGGGCGCTTATACTATTCATGGCACCTATTGGCACCATAATTTCGGCCATCCAATGAGCCATGGCTGCGTAAATATGTATACGCCTCAGGCCAAATTGATTTATGATTGGGTGGATATTGGAACGCCTATCGTGATTTATTAGATGTATCATTTTTTTAAATAAAATGGCTAATGTTAGCTATTTTATTTATTTTAGTATTGACTTTTATTATTAAATGTGCTATACTTAAAAAGCACATTTAACTGCTGACCCAAAATACGACTTGTGTCGTAATGGCGGCTCGGCAAAAATCAAGAGGATCTGACCATGGAAAACATGCTCGGCGTACTCAGAAAGGTCGTTGGTTTGTTGGTGTTATTGTCTGATGAGATGATGCCAACGCTTTATGACCTTATGGTAAAGCTTTCTGGCGAAGATGGCTGGAATTGGCTAGCTGAACTGAAAAAACTTCTCCGTAAGCAGGCTTGGAAGAATTACTTGCATCTTGTCTCGGGCGGAGAAAGGCTGATAATCGACGCGATTAACAGTAAGGAAACCATGCAGGCGGGAGGGTTTTTCAGCTTCAGAAAGATTTCGACGTATTTTCTATATCATGTAAGTCCGCCAACCACTCCGAGGGAGGCTGCTGTTTATGGAATCAAAGACGGCGGGACTTTCTCAAAGATGTTTGGATCGCTAGCTTTATGTGGCGACGTCTTTGACCTTTGCCTAACGCCAGGCCAAATAGCCAACTTTGTAACGAAGTATCCAGATTGGCTTGCGCATGGTGGTGCCTCAACGTTTTTTCTAACGGAGCAAGACGGTCAGCTCCTCGTTGTAGACGTAGCATTTGTTGAACCGACGTCACATACGCCAGACATGGGTGATCCAATGAGTTACCGGGATACTACAATATGGCCTGGTGGACATGACCGTCGATTAGTCGTGCCCATACCCGACTAGCAGCCGCTACGGCGAAATGCCGTTTGCTCCTTGGATTCTGATGCAGGAATCTAAGGAGTATTTTTATTTTAAAATAATTTTGTTACAATAAATTTATGTATCTAATAATTAACACAATAGACGATAAGCAGATCAAGGTGATCTTGGCAAAAAGCAAAGATAGTTTTAAAATTAAGACAGTAAAAGGCGAGAGACGTCAATCGGAAAAATTGCTTTTGACAATTGAAAAGATTCTAAAAGAGAATGGTGCTTCACTCGGAAAAATCAAAGGCATAGGAGTTGTCTCTGGTCCCGGTGGCTTTACTTCTGTGAGAATTGGCGTGGTCGTGGCAAATTCCTTAGCCTACGCCCTGGGTAAGGAAGTATATTCACTTCAGCTATCAGAATTTAAGGATAATAATGATCTGGTACAAAAGATTCTCAATGGATTTATAAATAAAAAATCAAAAAAAATCGCTTTGCCATATTATGATAGAGAGCCAAATATCGGGTAATTCATAATAATTAAAAGTAAAAATATATGAAACAAGAAATTAAAACAAAGGCAAAAGTCACCATCTCAACAAAAGCAGGCACTTTAATCCTATCTGCTTATGCCGTTGTTATTCTTTATGTGGCTGTTTTTTTGGGATTATTTAGATAATAAGTTTTCTCAATATTTTTATCCGCATACACCTGCTGGCGGCGGGTTTTTTTATTCTAAGGGTGGATAACTTTTATCTAAATTATAATAATTGAGGTATAATATAATAAAGATTAATCTGAAATTATTTATGTCCATACGCGGGGTTGGTGGGTCAACTGCTACAAAAACAAGTTTAAAAACCTTGATTTTAATAAGTGTGATTGTAATTTGTGCTTTGGCTTCTTTGGTTTTTTTCTCTTTTAATGTCGCTAGAGGGATGAATGTACTGTTTCCAAATTTAAGTAATTTGATAAAGTCTTTAAGTAATTCGAATTTTAAATCCGGCTCAGCACAATATATCCAAAATGGCAGTACAACTACCTTAGCTGATTTTTCCATCGGTGGTTCTAGTTACGGTGTCAAAACAAATTCGACTAAATCTTTTATCTCATCATCGACAAACTATCAACTTGGAATGGCATCAGTGGTTTATGGACTTTCACTTAATGCCGGAATTAATCTAAGGGCAGATGATAGTTTAATTAGGGTGGTTTTGGTTGATAAAAATAATAAAGAATATTTGGTTTATGAAGCCTACCCGGTTTTAAATAATAAAGGCCAAATAACCGTTTCTAATATTTGTGAAGAAACTTGCGTTTTAAATGCAATTGTTCCAGCATATTTAAAATTGCAAATAAATGATGCAGAAATTACCATTAATGCAGTGAATTATTTAAATTCGCCTTCGTTGGTAAATTCTCAGGTTAAGTCTATGGGTGTTGAGGCATACGATAATCAACTCAAAACCAAACAAATAGATTATAAGGTTGCCAAGATTAATGAGGAGATAAAGTCTAGCGGTATGCACTGGTTGGCAGCCAGAACTTCTGTCTCCGATTTGAATTATGAGCAAAAAAAGAAATTATTCAGCAATCAAGACGGGACTCCAGTTAAAGAAGTTCCAAATTTGCAAGGATTGGAATATTACAAGGGGGGAGTCTTTGAATTAAAAGATTCAAGCCCAGAAGTAAAGACAGTCGCTTCTCCAACGATGGTTTTGCCTGATAATTGGGACTGGCGGAATGTCAATGGTGAAAATTGGATGACCAGCGTTAAAAATCAGGGCGATCAGGGTACTTGCTGGGCATTTGGAGCTACTGGACCGATGGAATCACGGATTAATCTTTACTATAATTCTAGTACTTTAGATATTGATTTGTCAGAACAGATATTGGTTAATTGTAGAAATACTCCTGGTTACAACAGTGAAGACTCCATAAAGCTGTTATTTAGTGATGCTGGCATTGCGGATGAGCAGTTTATGCCGTACACGGGCGTTGTTAATAATGGTGCTTGTTTGATTAATTCTGATTATAAAAGCCGTTCATGGAAAAGCGCTAATTTTTCTTTGGAAAATCAGATGAACATGAATATAGTGAAAGAGTCTTTAATAAAGAATGGCCCCTTAGGCAGGGGATATTTATTATTGAAACATGCCATGACTTTGACGGGTTATGGCGTAATAAAAGAAGGCACGCAGATTTTCCCTGGATATATCGCCATGCAATCTAATCAGCCAATAATGGCTGGCGATAGATTAATAGGTAAAACATATTGGATTGTAAAAAATAGTTGGTCAACAGCATGGGGTGAAAATGGTTATGGAAAAATAATTATTAATGGAAATCAAAATACGGTTATTGCTCCTCCATTTACACCGCCATCATCCACTGCGTATAAAATTTCTTGCACCGATAGGGACTTGGATAAATATTGCAATTGGGGAATAAGCGTTCAACCGCCAGCAAGCTCAACTTGCCCCTTAACTTGTAGAAAAGCCGCTGGAAAATTTATCAAGGATTTTGATGATTTTAATCCTAAACTGGTATCATTTATTTCAGAAACAAATCTAAATAGTAGAAGTAAGTTTGATATAAATGGAGATATGCTTATAAATTCCGCTGATCAGCAAATGGTAGTTGATGGATCGCTTGGCAAAATAACGATTACTCAAAACCCTTATATTGATTTAGACGGTGATGGCAAGGTTAATGCAGTCGATGTCCAGCTGGAAATAAATGGCATACTTGGAAGATAAAATATTTCAAATTGTTAAAAATAAGATGCTACGTAACTTGCTACGTAGCATTTTTGTTTGCGATATTTAAGGGCTTAACTATTGGCTGTGTATAACTTTTTTTAAAATAAAAATAATTAGGATAAAAGTTTTCCCCGTTTTATCCACTATTAAAGAACGAAATAAAAAAATCCCAGAAAATGGGCATTTTTTAATTGTAAAAAAATGGAAGAATATGTTGACCGGTACATAATGGTGGTGTATAATTACTATAAATGGTGAAAAGTGGTGAATCTCAGGAAGGTGGCAATTTAAAAATAAAGGCAATTATGTTCATAGGCCAATACTCTCATAGCTTGGACAGCAAAGGCAGAGTAGCTGTTCCAGCAAAGTTCCGAGCGGAACTTAAGTCAGCAGTGGTCACAAAGGGTTTGGACAACTGCCTTTTCTTGTATCCGCAAAAAGAATGGGAAAAGATGGCAGAAACGGTTGCTAACATGCCGATAGACAGATCTGATAATAGAAAATTTTCCAGAGCAATTCTTGCCGGAGCAACAGAAGTTGAGTTTGATAAGCAGGGAAGAATTATTTTGCCTGAGTATCTGCGAAGCTTTGCCGGCATTTCTAAAAACGTAGTTATTGCTGGTTTATATAATAGATTGGAGATTTGGGATGAAGAAAAATGGAATACCTACAAGGAAGACAGCGACAAGAATTATAACAGCATTGCTGAAACATTAAATGATTTAAGAAATTCAGTTACTTCCTAAAAGTAAATCTAGCCCTTTAAGCAACTATGGCAACCATTCATGAACCCGTACTCCTGAAGGAAGTAATAAAGTTTCTGGATCCCAGGCCGGGAAAAAATTTTATTGATTGCACGTTTGGCGGAGGAGGCCACTCCTTAGAGTTGGTTGAGAAGGTAAAGCCAAATGGACTGGTTGTAGGAATCGATTGGGACTGTGAAGCGGTTAAGGATAGTAGCAATGATAATTTAGTTCTTGTAAATGATAATTATAAGAATTTAAAAAAAATTTATCAGCAAATAAAAAATGACAGGAGAATTGATAAAATTGACGGGATTCTACTTGACCTTGGCCTATCATCAGATCAGCTCGGCGCAAGGAATAGGGGATTTAGCTTCCAAGATCATGGAGTTTTGGATATGAGGTATAGCGTAGATTCTTCCAGGCCATCTGCCTCGGAAATTCTAAATACTTATAATCAGCAGGATTTATTTAAAATATTTAAAGATTACGGAGAAGAGCCTCTTGCTTGGCAAATATCGAAAGCGATAATTAATAAAAGGGAAATTGGAGAAAAAATTGAGACGGTTGAAATGCTTGTCCAACTAGTCTCAAGTGCTTACCAAAAGCATTTTAAAACAAGATCCAAAAAAAATCCCGCCACCAGAGTTTTTCAGGCTTTGCGAATTGCGGTAAATGATGAATTGGGAAATTTAATGTCAGTACTTCCCCAAGCGGTGGAGATTTTGAGTCCCGGTGGAATATTTGCCATTATTTCTTTCCACTCTTTGGAAGATCGCATAGTAAAAAATTATTTTAAAGAAGAGGCGAATCTTGATTATCCAAGGCTAAAGATGTTAATCAAAAAACCGATTATCGCCTCGGATGCTGAAATCTTAAAAAATCCGCGCAGTAGAAGTGCAAAGTTAAGAGTAGTAGAAAAATTATAATCAGCTATTTGCTATCAAAACTATCAACTAATTTATGTGCAAATTTTTTAGAAGAGAGAAATCTAATCATCATTTCCCCGAGTTAAACAAGAAAAAGGGCGTGGCCAAGGCTCTTGCCGTATTATTTGGCGGTTCAAAAATGAATTATTGGGCAATGGGCTTAATGATTGTCGTCGGATTTATATATTTTGCTCAATCAAATATCACGGCGACAAAAGGATATATGATCAAGGATATGGAGAATCAGATTGTTGATTTGCAGGAAGCGAATGCAAAATTGAATTTAAATTATATTCAGAGGCAATCAATGGCAAATATAGTCGGCAGCGCTTCCAAAATGGATTTAGTGCCGGTCTCTAATGTTGACGTCATTAATGCCAATGGAGCAGTGGCTTTGAGATAGCTTTTATTTCGACACCTACTTAGATGGGTGTTTTTTAAAGAGGACAATATATGCATTGGCGATCCTCAATTTTTAGAAATAGGAATACAAATGACAAGAGAGTTAAGGCCTTAGCTTTCTTTTTTATTATTGTCGCAGTCATTATGATCGGCCGCCTTTTTGATCTGCAAATTATAAAAGGAGGTTTTTATTCCGCCTTAGCTTCCGGACAGCACGATTTGTATAAAAAATTATTTCCGCAACGAGGTTCCATTTATGTTTTGGAAAATAATGGCGGTAAAAAGGTCTTATATCCATTAGTTACAAATCAAAAACTAAGCACGTTATATGCTGTGCCGGTAAATATCAAAAATCCCACTTCCACTGCTGAAAAATTATTTGAAGTATTGGGTTTTCCGGAAAATGTGGATCCAAAAGAAGCCAAATATTCCTCGTCGTCGCTCAGT
This sequence comes from Candidatus Buchananbacteria bacterium, assembly GCA_041665065.1. Taxonomy (GTDB): domain Bacteria; phylum Patescibacteriota; class Patescibacteriia; order 2-01-FULL-39-33; family 2-01-FULL-39-33; genus JBAYJM01. The sequence goes on along the minus strand of JBAYJM010000005.1, from coordinate 10,832 downwards.
AATTTAGATCCGGAGCTGGCAAAAGAGATTCAATCAAATAGAGAGCAAAAATGGAATGAGGAACAAAAACAAAACGAAATAGACAGGTTGATATTAATATTATCAAAGCCCAATAGGCTTTATGAATCAATCCGCCAGAAATTAACAGATAAACAGGTTGAAGCAATTAAGGTCCTCAATTTGGAGGGGATAAATTTTAAAGAAGAAACCTGGAGATTTTATCCTGAGCAGGGCATGGGCGGACATGTTTTTGGTTTTTGGGGATTTGAGGGAGATGATCGGCAAGGCAAATACGGCTTAGAGGGTTTTTATGACACTTTGCTTTCCGGTGAAGTCGGTGAAATCCATACTCAGCGCGATGCATTGGGAAATATGATTACGGTTGGTGATAATTCCATAACAGAAAAAAGTGATGGAGCGGATTTAGTTTTGACTATTGATCGCTCTATTCAGTATAAGGCTTGCCGCGAATTATTCTTGATGGTTGAGAAGTCAAAGGCTAAAGGCGGATCTATAATTGTTATGGAGCCAAAAACCGGCGCCATTTTGGCCATGTGTTCATTTCCAGATTATGACCCCGCAAAATATAATGAGATTGAATCCATTCAGACATATAATAACCCCGCTATCTTTAACGCTTTTGAGCCCGGTTCAGTTTTTAAAACCATTACTATGGCAGCAGCATTAGATGCGGGAAAAGTAAGGCCCGATACTACTTATGTGGATACCGGCGTTGTCGATTATGGTAAATATAAGATTAGAAATTATAATGACAAGGTTTATGGCCGACAGACTATGACCAATGTTTTAGAGGCGTCTATTAATACTGGCGTGATTTTTGCGATGAGGGCAACGACGCCAAAAGTTTTTGCGCAATATGTTAGAAATTTTGGTTTTGGCGATTATACGGGAATTGAATTGGATAAGGAAATGCCTGGCAATGTTTCAAATTTAAATCTAAAGGGAGAAGTTAATATAGCCACTATTACATTTGGCCAGGGCATAACTGTTACGCCATTGCAGATGGTTACGGCAGTCGGCGCCTTAATTAATGGTGGTAAGTTAATGAAGCCATATGTTGTATCTCAGATTATCAAAAGCGATAAGAAAATTGAAAATATTGAGCCCAAAGTTGTCAGGCAAGTCATTTCACCAAAAACTTCCTCGCTTATTTCAGCTATGATGGTCAGTGTTGCAGAAGGCGGACATGCTAATAGCGCTAGAATTCCCGGTTATAGAGTTGGTGGTAAGACAGGTACTGCTCAGGTTCCTCAAAAAGGAGGCGGTTATCAGCCCGATAGTGTTATTAATGGATCGTTTGTGGGATTTGCGCCCTATGCTGATCCAAAGTTTGTTATTTTTGTAGATATTTTAGAGCCGCAGTATGGAAAAGTTGGTGAAACGGTGGCTGCGCCGGTATTTTCAGCTGTTGGAAAATTTATTTTGCAATATTATAATGTGCCTTATGATAACCCGAGTGATCCGGCGTTAAAGAAAGGCTAATTTGACTTTCATAATCAGCTTTGTAATAATAATTTCAGCTTTTCACAATTGAATAGCTGATTTTAATTAGTCTTTTGTAAGCGTTGAGCTTTAGACCTGTGTAAGTTGCCCTCTCGAAAAGAGCGGGTTTCCCCATTGGCCTTTAGGAGGATTCGGATGATGGTCATCGATGATTTGGATATAAGGAGTATCGGAGTTTTACAAACCATCGGCCAAGGAGGCAGCATTCTTTATAGAGTTGAAATCAACACAATGATTCAACTCGACTTCGTTGGTGAAGGTGGGGACCTGTCTTCCGCGGTAAAGGCAGCCTTAGGATGCTACAGGTCAGATTTGGCAAGAGCCAGAATAATCAACCGTCAGGTGGTGAAAGGAGGGTACAAAGTAACTGCCAGAGGTGACGCTGGAGTTCGCTACTGCATTAATAGCTCAGAGGCATTGGCCATTATAGTGGCTCTTGCCATGGCTTCTGAGTTGTCGTAGAGGACCGTTTATCGTTGAAGGGGTTTGGCTTCGGGTCAGGCCCCATTTTTATTTGACTTTAATAATTTATTAATTTAAAATAATACTATGAAAACTTTCACACAAAATTTAGTTATCTTGTCAGTCGATAAGATTCTCTCAAATTCGGGTGGAAGTTTTGAAGTTGCCTAATAGCTATTTAACCTCAACTCCACCCTATCGGTGGAGTTGATTTGTTTTTTTGGAGTATTTAGGGACAATAGGAGGATGGGCATCATGGCACCTTTGTCGGGGGCAGAATTGAAGGCAATAAGAGTAGCTAGGGCAGAAGAAATGCTGAGGCTATTGCCGGAAGCTGAGCAAGTGTTGGTTAGTCTCGATCGGGACTGTATTGATGGTTTAGAGTGTGAGACGCCAAGTCTTGGGGCAGTTATAGCCTATCTTGCGAATTGCACCGCAGAAGAGGTAGGAGTCGCTGGAGAGTACTATCAACAAATGTTGGACGTTGCTAAGGCATTATGCGATTGTTGTGGCGAACGAGCTCATAAAGAAGGAAGTAAATTCTGCCACATATGTGCCTGTCGCTGTGGCATAAATGCACGCAAAAGTGGGAGTCGGCATTGCGAAGCCTGCACTCCTAGCGCATAGACTCCCGTTTTATTCAACGAGTGTATGCCGGTCAACTGCGATCAGTTTGGCCGGCCTTTTTTGACTTTTAGTGCTAATTTATATAAGATTAATTTTCACATAAAATCAGGTCGATTATTGGTGTTGCTATCGACCAGGGGTGCTGGTTTTGACGTAAAAGCGTTTAGATGTCAGCCACCCCGTTGGTGAGCTGATTTTATTTTTGGACTTTGGAGTTGTGGGGAGGAGAGGTAATTATGGAAAAACCTTTACGGGTCTACAAGAAGGGGGTAAGCCATCCAGAGGCGCTTCTGGATGTCTTCGATAAGAAACTCGGTCTTAGCGGAGAGCAGGCTAACAAACTTATTGGGCTGATGAAGATCAGCCTTCCCCAAGGTGTTTGGGGTTGTGCTCTTGTCTTGGATGCTGAGTCATTTGGATTGACGTTATTGCTACTGCAGTCCGACAATATCGGTGATCACGTCTTGGTAGGGGTAGGCCTTGCAGTTCTGAGGGTCAAGTTGAGTCTCAATCCACCCTTGGAAGACATTATAGAGAAAATTCGATCGGCCGTTCGGGCTTACTGGAAGGATAAGCTTGAAGCGGCACAAAGAGAGGTTAGTACCGCCCAGAAATACCTGGATCTTCTACCATGAAAGATGTTCTCGTAATTTTCTATTGTTCGACTGGGATCGATTCTCGGCCGGACTTTTTTTCTTGCAAAAAAGCTAAAAAAATTCTAAAATTACTCTATTAATTAAATATATGGCAACAATTGAAGATTTTGCAAAATTAGACATAAGAGTAGGGAAGATTATTGAAGTTAATGACTTTCCAGAAGCTAAAAAGCCCGCTTTTAAGCTAAAAATTGATTTTGGCTCGGAAATTGGCATTAAAAAATCAACAGCTCAATTGGTTAAAAATTACTCAAAAGAAGATTTAGCTGGAAAATTAATTCTTGGTGTAGTAAATTTTCCTCCACGACAAATCGGTCCGGAAGTTTCCGAAGTTTTGACTCTTGGCGTACCGGATGAAAACGGCGAATGTATTTTAATTACACCTGATTCAAATTCTCCAATCGGAGGCAAACTATATTAATTTATGTTAAAAATCTACAATACCTTAAGCAGGAAAAAAGAAGAATTTAAACCGCTTAAAGACAAGCAGGTTTCTTTTTATCAATGCGGTCCGACAGTATATTGGACTCAGCATATTGGTAACTTGCGGGCAATGGTTTTAGCAGATTTAATAAAAAGATCGCAGGAGTATCTTGGATATGATGTTAAATTTGCCAGGAACTATACTGATGTTGGCCATATGACAAGTGATGATGATGAAGGTGAAGACAAAATGGAAGTTGCATCAAAGAGAGAAAAATTAGATCCTAAGGAAATTGCCGACAAATATATAAAGACTTTTGAAGACGATATTAAAGAACTCAACTGTGAAGATCCTAATTTCAAACCTCGAGCCACAGAATACATTTCTCAAATGATTGAAATGGTTCAAGAGCTTTTGAAAAAAGGTTTTGCATATACAGCAGACTTGGCTATTTATTTTGATATTTCTAAATTTGAAAATTATACAAAACTATCCAAACAAGATTTATCAAAAAATATTTCTGATGCCGGTAGGGGAGAGGTAAGTGATTCCAACAAAAAAAATTCTGCAGATTTTGCAGTTTGGTATTTCAAGGCTGGTGCGCATGAAAATGCTTTGCAAACTTGGCCAAGTCCATTTGTTTCCCCTTTGGTTGAAAATGGCGAAGGATTCCCAGGCTGGCATTTAGAATGTAGTGCGATGAATAAAGCGATCTTTGGTCCTACAATTGATATGCATATGGGAGGAATTGAGCATATTCCAGTTCATCATACTAATGAAATTGCCCAAAGCGAGGCCGCCAATGGAAAAGAATTTGTCAGATATTGGATGCATAATGAGCATTTAACCGTTGATGGCGGAAAAATGTCTAAATCACAGGGCACGGCTTATTCTTTGGCAGAAATAAAGGCGAAAGGTTTTAATCCAATGGTTTTGAGATATTTTTTTATGCAAGCGCATTATAGAAGCAAGCAGAATTTTACATTGGAGGCCTTGGAATCAGCACAAACAGCTTTAAATAATTTGAAAGAAAAAATATTGGAATTCAAGGCTGACGGTTATGGAAAAATTATTGAAAGTTCTAAAAAGAATTTTACTGAAGCCATTGAAGATGATTTTAATATCCCACAGGTTTTGGCAATTGTTTGGGATTTAGTTAAATCAAAAGAGAGTGGCAAAGATATTTATGCTACTTTGATGGAATTTGATAAGGTTTTGGGATTGAGTTTGGATCAAATTAGAGAAGAAAAAATTCCTCAGGAAGTCGTTGATTTGGCAAAAGAAAGATTGGCTGCGAGATCGGAGAAAAATTGGGCTGAGTCAGATAGATTGCGAAATGAGATTGGAAAGTTGGGATATGAGATTGAGGACTTGAAAGAGGGGTATAAATTAAAGAGAAAATAATGGAGGCAACCAAGAGTAAAGTAAACGTAGATTTTAATTACTATCGCAAAGAAATTGATTCCGAATTAAAACTTACAGAAAAAATGGTTGATGAGGCTATAATAAAGCATGGTCGTTTGCCAGATGCTGTTTTTGATCTTCGGGCTGTATTATATGGTTTGGCCATGGAGGTGGCTGGAAAAGCTCGAGCGGGAGATCTCGTCGCCATGTATGAATTAATAAAGCCAAAAGAAGGCGAGTCCTCAGTTGAAATTGCTTCTGGTACGGGTTTTCTTACTGTAAAACTCATTGAATGGACTAATAATACCGTTTTTGCCGTTGATCCAAGTGAAAAGCAACTTCAAATATTGAAGGGCATTTGTCCGCAGGCAATAACCATTGTTTCCAATCCTGAAGATCAAGAAATATTTGATTATATACCAGTTGGACAAATCGATATAGTAACAAGTTTTGGCGGTATCCATCATAATTTACATCAGCGGAAAACCTTTGAAAATGTTGCAAAAATGTTACGGCCAGGCGGTCGATTTTGTGCGGCAGATGTTGCAGACGATACTATTTTAGCGGAGCATTTTGATAAGGTTGTTTCAAAAAAATGTCTTACTGGTCACAATAGGGGTGCCTGGTTATCAGAAAAACGATTGCATGAATTGTGTGATGGCCTGCCCTTAGAAATTATAAAAGCAGAAATAAAACCTCTAACCTGGGATTTTGAATCAGAAGCTGAGATGGTTTTATTTTTTAAGGGTTTGCATGCTTATGATTTGCCGGATCAAGAAATTGTGAAAGATCTTAGGAATACTTTAGGTTGTAAATATGAAAATGGAGTCTATAAATTAAATTGGCCTATGTTATTTTTTGAAATTATAAGAAAACGATGAAAAAAATTTTAATCTTTGATTTTGATGGCGTAGTGGTGGATTCTTTTGACCTTTGTATGGATGTATATCTTAGGTCGTGCAAAAGAAACGGCTATTATGTGATTAAATCCAAAAAACATCTTTTGGAAATGATGGAGGTTAATCTATTTGAAAGTTTGATAAAATTGGGTTTGACTAAAGAAGATATTGGAAAAATTGTGAAAGGCACATCTGAGGAAAGGTTGATAAGCAAAGAACCAAAGATGTTTGCCGGCATGAAAAAGATATTAGAAAAATTATCGCAAGACAATATTATGTATATTGTCACATCTACGCCGGGTAAATCGGTAAAAAACACTTTGAAATTTTATGGTTTGGATGCATATTTTAAAGATGTATATGGACCGGAAAAAAGTCCGAGCAAAATTAAAAAATTAAATTTTATCAAAACCAAGCATAAAGATAATATATATTTTTTCATCAGTGATACGGTTGGAGATATTGCCGAAGGCAATGAGGCTGGAGTTGAAACGGTTGCAGTCAGTTGGGGCTGGCACAACAAGGCTAAGTTATTAAAAGTAAGTCCAAAATATTTTGTTGAGAAGCCAGGTGATCTATTGAAATTGTTTAAATAAAAAAACACCCACTCGACTCTACTTTGACGTTTAGAGCCGTGTGGGTATGGGGGGGGTGGCAGGTGTGTTTCGATCTTCAGCCGTATTTTTCCATCAGCTTCGCAAGCAGGGCGTCAATGTCCTCCCCGTTGGTGATCGGGTTGCCGGATGATTTCGCAAGCTGGATAGCAGTTATGGCTTTCTGGCCAAAATACTGAGCCATGGCTCTTTCCAGGTGTGCCACGCTTTCCAAATCTTCGGTTGTAAATGTAATCGTGACTTCCATGAGCAGATCATCCTCCCAGTTCAGTTGTAGTGAAAGTATTGCCAGAGCAGTACTAATGATAGCACCGCTCCTATTGTGTCAGGAATCAAAATGTACCAATTCCTGATTATCGCCGCGTGAATTGCTCTGGAAACCTGGACTGACAACGGCATGACCGTCATCATGAAGCTCTGTCCGCAGGAATGGTCTATGTGGTTTTTCCACACTTGGCTAGTTAAGCCAAGAAAAACCATTCCAAGAGCGAGCCACATTGTGATGTTGCCCGAAACGTCCTTGCTTTTCATGGCAACTCCCTTGAGGTAGAATGTACGCCTGATTTATTTTATGCTATTTGCATAATTATAATTATATAACATATTAACCAAAATGTCAATAGATAAAGCCAATTTTTGGCACAAATTAAATAAAAATAAGCCCATATTAGCGCTTGCTCCTATGGCTGGAGTAACAGATTCGGCTTTTCGTCAGATTTGCAAAAAATATGGCGCTGATGTTGTTTATACGGAAATGGTTTCGGCTGACGGCCTTTTTTATGATTCCAAAAAGACTTTAGAATTCTTAAACTTCACAAAATCCGAACGCCCAGTTGTTATTCAGTTATTTGGAAAAAATCATGAAAAATTTACCAAAGCAGCAAAGCTAGCGGAAAAAGCCGGCTTTGATGGCATTGATATAAATTTTGGTTGTCCGGCCAAAAAAGTTGCCGGCCATGGCGGGGGAGTTACATTGATGCGCGATTTGGGAAAATGCAAACAAATAATTGAAGCAACTTTGGCAGGAACTGAATTGCCGGTGTCAGTGAAGTTGAGATCTAGTATAAATAAAATTGTAAATTCAAAAGAAAAAGTAACTGCCCTTGATTTTGCAAATTATATGAAAGATTTGCCAATTTCGGCAGTTATGGTTCATGGACGTTCATATGAACAGCCTTTTGACGGCGAACCGGATTATGAAATGATAAAGGCGGTTAAAGATTTTTATAAAAAAACCAAAACCGTTGTTTTAGGCAATGGGGGAATTCACACTCCTGAAGATGGTAAAAAAATGATTGCTAATACAGGAGTTGACGGATTGGGAATTGCCAGAGGAATTTATGGCAAGCCTTGGATTTTTAAACAAATAAAAGACTATTTAAAAACCGGAAAATTTAAAGAATTTACTCAAAAGCAAATAATTAAAGTTTGTGTTGAGCACGCCAAGGCAGCTCAAAAAGATAAAGATGATCACGGACTTATCGAACTTCGCAAGCATTTGCTTTGGTATGTAAAAGGCTGGACGAATGCAAAGGAATTAAGAACTGAGCTGGTAAGGGTTTCGAAAATATCAGACATAAGTAAAATTTTCAAATAAAAAATCCGCCATCTCGGCGGTTTTTAAAAATTCTTGATTAACTTAAAGCCACTTTTTCCTTTTGAAAAATAAAAGCATGCCTAGAGCTATGACAACTAGCAATCCGATAACCATCCAAAAACCATAAGGTGATTCTCTAAATGGCATTCCGCCGGTATCCATGGCAAATAAAGCCGCAAATAGCGTAAGCGGAAAAACAATAACCGAAAACATAGTTAATGTTTTCATGACATCATTCAATTTAAAAGATACTAAAGAAGTGTTTGTATTTTCTAAGGCGTCTAAAATTTCTTTTTGATTATTTAAAATATCCCAAATTTCCCTGGTATGCTCGATGGCATTTTTAAAGTAATCTTTAAAATCGCTAAGGTTTAAAAAATCAATTTTTTCTCTGGTGAGTTTATTAATGACTGATTCGTGCGCCTGCATTATTCTTCTAAAATTCAAAATATTCCTTTTGACAGTCAAAATTTCATTGACCATGCGTCTTTCCCGTCCGGAAAAGATGTTATTTTCAATGTTTTTAATATCTAAGCTGATATGATCAAGCATTGGATAACAATGCTGTTGGAGCCTAGAAATTAATTCGTAAATTAGAAATCCGCTTTGGCCGGTAAAATATTGGCTTCTGTAAAATTTGTCATTTTCGCAGAAATTATATAATTCTACCATTGGTAATAAGCTATTTCTATGCAAAGTAATGACGTAATCCCAGCCGATGAAGAAATTCACTTCTTCGGCCTCAACCAACTTACTTTTTTTATTATAGAAAGGAAATTGCAAAATTAAAAAACAATAGCCGTTTCTGACATCAAACTTCGGCCTTTGAGCAAATTTTTGAGCGTAAGAATCATTTAAATCCAAATCATTGAATTTAAATTTTCTTTTCAAATATTGGATTTCTTTTTTGCCGGCATTGACGATGTTAATCCACATCATTTGTTTGTCGCCGGATTGGATTGTAGAAATGTTATCTTGCATGGGGAAATGCTGAAACAAACTTTATAAATATATTATAGCATATTAAATTAAATTATTGTATAATATAGTTAATTATGACTCCAAACAAAATTCAAAATTTTAATCCTGAGCAAAGAATCGGCGGGGCACCGATGCCGGAAAAAAGATTGCCTGAACACTCTTTGGATACTGAGGGCAGTGTTGGCGGTGGAGAGTTTTTTGAAAGAGATGGTGAAATGGCAATTCCTGAAATTCAGGATAGGCTTTATAATGTTCCGGCTAACGTGGCTCAAGTTCCGAATGAGTATAAGATTTTGGAATCCATTATGGAAGAGGGGTTGGCTGATATGTATGCAAAAATGTTGCCAATGGATCAACAGAAATTCAAACAAAAAGGCGAAGAAACCGCCAATTTGATAATTACTATTCTTTCTGCGCCCAAGGTAAAAATCAAGAAAATTTTTGAATTATTAAAATCATGGCTAAAAATGATTCCGGGCGTTAATAGGTTTTTCTTAGAGCAAATGGCCAAAATCAAAACAGACAAGATAGTCGGTTCGATTAAGGACAAAAAAATTATTTAATATGGATTTGGATTTGTTGCAAAATCAACTTTCGCCATCAAACTCTCTGGCATCGGCGCCATCTTTTGATTTGATGTATCAGCTCATATGGATTATGGGCTTTGTCGTAATCGCTATAGTTTTAATCTTTGTTATCCTTTTAATTTTAAAAAAGGTTTTTTCTTCACACAAGATTTATCCGGCCATTTTTGAAAAAAAGATTTTTATGCTTACTGTTCCGTCGATGATGGATGCCGATGAAGAGAAAGAAAAACAAAATAAGCAGATTAAGGACGTGATTGGCTCGGTGGAAAATTTTTACTCAGCCGTTGGCGGAATACCGGCACAAAAGGGATTTAAAACTTGGTTATTTGGAAGATTTGACAGCTGGTCTTTTGAAGTTGTGGTCGGTGGAGACGGTCTGATTACTTTTTATATGGCAATTCCCGTCTATCTTGAACAATATATAAAACAGCAATTATTGTCGCAATATCCTCATTGCCAAATAGAAGAGGTAGAGGATTATAATATTTTTGGACAGCAGGGATTTGCTTCGGCCGGTTATTTGAGATTATCAAAAGCCAATATGTTTCCGCTTTTGACATTTAAGCAGATGGAAAATGATCCTTTGCTTGGAATTTTAAGTACGCTTTCCAAGTTGGGTCCTGGACAGTCGGCGGCAATCCAATTTGTGATGAGGTCGGCTCCATCAGGCTGGCGTAAGAAGGGTGTTAAAATTGCTTCATCTATGCAACAAGGAAAAAATTTAAAGCAGGCAATGGCTGTGGATAACCCACTTGTTAATGCTTTAGGGAAGCCTTCTGACTGGATTGGAACAAGCAAGTCGGCCCAGTCGCCAAAAGATCCTTATAGGTTATCGCCACTTGAAGAGCAGATGATTAAGTCAATTGAAGAGAAGGCGTCAAAAACCGGCTTTGATGTAAATGTGAGAATTATTGCTTTTGCTCCAATTGAAAGCCAGGCCAAAGAAATTTTAAAATTTGTGGCTAATGCGTTTTCACAATATTCAAATTATCAGTACGGGAATAATTTCAAGGCAATTATAAAAGGATCAGGACAAAAACTGATTACTGACTTTATT
>JBAYJM010000004.1:0-59301 GCA_041665065.1 Candidatus Buchananbacteria bacterium | reverse complement strand
TGCTTCTGTTTATCCATCAAAAGACGACTTAATCAAAGTAACTAATATTTTACCCAATCAAAAAATCAATTCACCTATCACCATAAAAGGTGAGGCCAGAGGCAATTGGTATTTTGAAGCAAGCTTTCCAATTAGAATAATTAATGAGCGAGGCCAAGTCATAGGATCAGCAACTGGAATTGCCCAAGAAGATTGGATGTCGGAAAATTATGTTCCATTTACATCTATAATTGAATTTAGCGCCGGCACATCAACGAGCGGAACAATAATATTACAAAAAGATAATCCATCCGGCTTATCCCAATATGATAATGAGTTGGAAATTCCAATCCAATTTTAAATCATTCACAAAAAATCACTGCCCTAAAGCAGTGATTTTTGAAATCCGATAAAGCCTATGCCGTGTGCCCTCGGAAGAGCTTAACAATAAATAATAAAATTAAAGCGCCAATTACGGCAGTAGCGAGCGACCCCCAAAATCCTGACGGTCCCATTCCAAAAGACCTAAATATCAATCCGCCGATAAATGCGCCAACAATGCCAATGACGATATCCGCTATCATTCCAAATCCTCTGCCCCTTACGAGTAAGCCGGCAATCCAACCGGCGATTAAGCCGATTATTAAAAACCAAATGAATTCCATAAATTTATTTTTATTTATAAAACTCTAATTAATTATTTACCCATCTAAAATCCACCTACCTACCCAGTATTATACTATTTTCAACTCTTTTTGGCTGTCACCTTATTATAATTTGCAATGCTTAAGTTATTCTTAACCTGTATTTTATACAGATTAACAGCAATTTTACCAATAATAATCAACTTAACAAAATTAGCTAACTGTGCTATAATTAAGGTCATATATGGGACAAATCTCAAGCGAAATGCAATGGCTGTTAGAGGCATATAAACAAGAGCCCGTAGCCAAAAATATTAAGGATGCCGAGAAAATCAAGCTTAGCCAGTTGGTTTCTAATCTTGGTTTTTTTTACGAAAAATTTCGCAATGCAATAGATTACAACGAAGAACATTTAATCAGAAGGAATTCCCTAAGAAGATTTTTGAGAAGACAAATTTTGTTTATTCAAGAAAAAGAGGCGATTAAAATCAGTCATTCATTAATCTATGAATTTATCAGAGCAAAATATTTGCCAAATGATACACTGCCAGAGACGATCATTGATGAGTTAGCCGAGACGATCATTAAATATTTGATCATTTACAATTATTTGCAAGCAAACAATTTTTCCAAAAAGCAAAAACTTATTGATTGGGTAATAGAATTGGCCGCCTGTGAGATTGATGAACAACTGTTTCCAATAGACAAAGAGTTGGCCATGGTTAATTTTATGTATTCAAAAATGGTTTCTGGCATGTCGTTTGTAAAAACAGAAATCGAGCCAAAGGAAAAAAATCTTCAAATTTATATTGCCGTTTTAAAAACTTTGGGGAAAGCCGATCAAAACAAAGTCTACTATCGACTCCTAAAACTGCACATACCAGAATGGAATAATCTGACAACTGAAAAAGTAAATGATTTTTGCCAAAACCTGATTAACATTAAAGCAAAAATCGACAGCCACCTTAATCATCCAATAGGCTTTCAACTATATAGAGCCGTAAAAAAACAATCCGTCTTCTTCCAAATTCTAAAAGAAATCTTAGACAAAAAAGAAAATTTAGAAATATTTGGAAACGACGAAAAACTGACAGAAAAAATCAAACTGACCTGCGAACACAGATATAACCATATCAGGGGCAAGCTTATCGGAAGTATTATCAGGGTAATTATCTATATTTTACTTACAAAAACGATCTTGGCATTGGTTTTGGAGGTGCCTTATGACTTATTATTTGTCGGAGAGCTCAATATGCGATCGCTTTTAATAAACATCATCTTTCATCCGGTTCTAATGCTTATTGTTGCCATAACAATCAGGGTACCTGGGCCAAAAAATACCCAAATAATTTTAGAAGAAACCAAAAAAATCGTATCCGGAGAAGAAAGAAAAATTATATTCAAGGGCAAAGGTTCATTACAAAAAGGCTCTGCATCTTATGTTGTCATAAATATAATTTATTTTGTAATGTTTTTGATCTCCTTCGGCATAGTTGTTTACGGCTTGAGATTGCTGAAATTTAATTTGCTTAGCGGCCTGCTATTTATATTCTTTTTGACGTTGGTAAGCTTCTTCGGATTCAGGTTAAGAAACTTGGCCAATCAATTTTTGGTGTTGCCCAGAAAAGACAACCTCAAAAATTTTGTGGTTGATTTCCTTAGTCTGCCAATTATAAGGGTCGGACGCACACTCTCAACCAACTTTGCAAAGGTGAACATATTTATATATATTCTAGATTTTATCATAGAAACGCCACTCAAAATGCTGATCGAGTTTTTTGAGAAGGCGGTCTCATTTATCAGAGAAAAGCGAGAAGAAATTTCGGAATAACTAACGCGATAAACCCTGGACTTGGATGGTCCCGGGCATTCAAATAGTACAACGAGAGGTAAAGGAGTAAGTCGTCATGGCTAATAAGGATGCTTCTTTTTGGCCGGACAACGCAGATGGGTTGGGAGAGGCCTACCAAAATATGGAGAAAAGACTTAAGGAAGTTAGTCGCGTAATTCCCCCAACAAAGCCCGCCACTCCCAAATGGAGCCCTTATCTCAAAGGCGATCTTCCATCGCAACCTACTCACAAGGGGGCATCCTAAGCCCCTTTTTTTATTCCCTTGACAGGAATTTTTTTATAATATATAATTTAGATATATATCTAAATATCTAATTAATCAAATGCCTCCATTATCTAAAACATTTTCAGCATTATCCGATGAAAACAGAAGGAAAATAATAGATTTGCTCAAAAAAAAGGAAATGCCTGTTACTGAAATAGGCACCCATCTTAAAATTACCATGGCCACCCTTTCCCACCATCTCGATGTCTTAAAAAGAGCGGATTTGGTATCAGGACGAAGAGATGGCCAACAGATAATTTATTCCTTGAATTTAAGCGTCGTCCAGGAATTAACTGAAAAAATAATTAAATTTTTAAAACCTAAACATAAATAAAAAGTATGAAATCCCCAATTAAGCTAGGTTGGAAAAGCGAAGCCCTTCCAATCGCAATGATCATTGTTTCCATTGTCTTAAGCTTCGTTTTTTATAAATACTGGCCAGAAAAAGTCGCCACTCACTGGAATTTTTACGGCCAAGTGGATGCTTACGGACCAAAAGCATTTATGGCTTTCTTTTTCCCTTTCTTGCTCTTGGGCATGTATGCCCTTTTTACAATTTTGCCATATATTGACCCCAAAAGAGACAGGTACCAGGAATTTTCCAAGACTTTTCATATTTTCAAAGACTGCATCATAGCTGTGTTATTTATAGTTTATGTCGCTACTGGCATATTCAATCTAGGATATGATATAAATATCGGCTATATCATTTCATTTGTCATCGGAGCAATGATGATCGTCCTTGGCAACTACATGGGCAAAATAAAATACAATTGGTTTATGGGCATCCGGACCCCTTGGACCATGTCTTCAGAAAATGTTTGGAACAGAACACATCGAGTCGGCGGTTGGTTTTTCATAATTTTCGGATTATTAATTATTATTACCCCATACTTACCAATTTTACTTGGCACCATCACTTTTATCAGCGGAGTCGCGCTTGTTCTTGTCGGCACAATGTTATATTCTTATATTGTCTATAGACAAGAGAAAAAAGGCAACTAATGAAACTATTCGCTTCGTTAAATTATCGAAAAAGTAATAAAATAACCTCGGTAAATATTCCTATTTCAACCGAGGCTATTTTATTGGCGCAAAATATTTTAACTTCTTCAGAAGCTGCTGTCAGGCAAGGATTATCCGAACAGCTTTTAGACGAGCTTTGTGATTCATCCAAGATTGATATCATTAAATTGGAAATTTTGGATGAAAACCAATACCACAAGCGATCAAATAATAAAATTGTTATGAGAAGATACGGCTTGTATCGCCCAAGATCAGCTACTATTTCCATCTCCAACAGAACAGCAGCAAGAGGGCAGATTTTAGCTCCCAAATCATTTTTAGATACTCTTCTTCATGAGTGGATACACCACTATGATACTTGTAAATTGAAAATCAATTCAATTCACAGCAAAGGATTTTATGAAAGATTGAATGATTTGAAAGATAAATTAAAAATCAGGTAGATTTTTTGTGATGAAAAAATATTTTATATTTTACTTTCTGCTCTTTGCAGAATTTTTTAATTTCATTTTCAACCTCATCCCAATAACTATTTTTTGCAAAATAAATTGTCTCATATTTTCCCATTAATTCTGGATGTTTTACTTCAAGCCAGCTTTTTATAGATTTCCAGACAGAACCTGAAACATTTAAATTTTCAAACATATAAAAATTGGCGTATTTTTTTGTTTTCAAAATTATCTTTTTCCAATCAGTAAGATATGGGAATATTGGACCAATAAAAACATAACTTCTCAAGCCAGATTTACTCAATTCTTTAAGTGCGTTTATCCTATTTTCGATTGATGAAGTAAACGGCTCAACTTCCTTGCGAATATCATCATCAATAGTTGTAATCGTTAGCCCAACTTCGCAATTTTTAAATTGTTTTAACAAATCTATATCCCTAACAATAAGATCAGATTTTGTTAAGATTCCCAATTTGGGTTGAAGTGGGATTAATTTTTCTAATATCTGTCGAGTAAGTTTATATTTTCTTTCCAGTGAAAGATAAGGATCTGTAACAGAAGAGATAAATATTGATTTTCCTTTATACTTATTTGTTTTAGCCGGAATTAAATCAGGTGCATTAATTTTTGCATCAACAAAATCTCCCCACTCCTCATTATGCCCAGAAAATCTTTTCATAAATCTAGCATAACAGTAAATGCAAGAATGCATACATCCAACATAAGGATTTATAACATAATCAGCATCAGGTAACTGTGACTTTGTTATAATTGATGCGGCCTGAATTTCGTTTATTTTCATAAATTTTAAAGGCTCGCCAGGGAATAAGCGAGTTAAAATCAAAGCAATAATTATTTTCTAGTCCTACTACCATGATAAAGTGTTCTCGCGCCGGCCCGTTGTCTGGATCCGGCACGAGATTATTTCTGTCCTCCGTAATTGCCTGGTAGCATTCGCCCATGACGAGTCAGATAGTTTGTGATATAGCTTGTCGTATAGCTAATTACGGTCGGAGCTACACAACTAGCCAGCACTTCCGGCGTATTATTCCATAAATGAACCAAAAGACTCATCACAAACGTCAAACTCGCAGGAACCAAGCTACCAAAAAAATACGATGGCAATGCGGATTTAATTGGCGAGAAATGCTGAACTACTCTCGCCGTTATGCCAGTCGACAGAAAGCTCGAAGCCCCCTGTGCCAATCCCGCCATCAAATATTCCTTTGGCCCATATGCTCCATTCACCACCATCGCAATCAGCCCATTACAGACTGCCGATATTATGGCGAACTTAGCATTAAACACGTTGTGGTAAATATATACCACTTTTTTCCACCACGCCATCAGTACACCCCCCTTCGTCCAAATGTTAATGGGACTAGAAAATAATTATCAACGAACAAAATTAACAACACTGTTACTGTTTAATTATCTAATAACCTTAACAAACATCTTCTTCCCTCTCTGAAGCAACAAGCCATCACCAATCTCAACTTCCATTTTTTCATTATCAATCTTTTTATCATCAATTAAAATAGCACCTTCTTTTATCAATCTTCTAACTTCGCCATTACTCTGGGCAAGACCAGCTTTTACAAATAAGTCCAAAACTCCCATTTTTACTTCATCAATTTTTACTTCCGGTATTTCTAATGGCTTCTGCTTATCCTGAAAAACTCTTTTAAAATTCTGCTGCGCATGCTGGGCAGCCTTTTCTCCCAAGTAAACCTTGACCACCTCATAAGCCAGCTTCATTTTGATGTCACGAGGATTAGTGCCTGATTTTATCTCTTCTTCCATGGCTCCAATTTCTTCCATTGATATATCGGTCAAAATTTCAAAAGCCGGAACAATCATTCCATCCGTCCAGCTCATGACCTTCCCATACATTTCTTCTGGTGAATCAACTAAAGTAATCATGTTCCCTTCTGATTTACCCATCTTCTTTCCTGTCGGATCTTCTAAAAGCTTCATGGTCAGAACCATCTTTTCCTTATTTTTCATGGCCTTCATCAGCGTCCTGCCGGCGAGCATATTAAACATTTGGTCATTGCCGCCGATTTCCAAATCAACATCCATGGCTACGCTATCATAAGCCTGCATAAGCGGATAAAAAAATTCGTGCAGATAAATCGGCCTGTTAGCCTTTATTCTTTCTTTAAACATATCCCTATCCATCATCTGCTGACCAGTAAAGTGGCGAGCGGCTTCTATTAGGTCTTTAAAATTCAACTTGCTCAACCACTTAGAGTTGAATTTGAAGGAAACCTTATCGATGTCAATAATATTTTTTATTTGCTTTTTCCATCCTTGCAAATTTTTCAGCACCTGCGTGTGATTGATTTGTTCGCGTACGCTTAATTTGTCCGGATCGCCGATTTGTCCAGTAAAATCTCCAAATAAGAAAATTACTTCATGTCCTAGCTCCAAAAATTTTGCCAGCTTTCTAATCGTAATTCCATGTCCGATATGTAAGGTAGGAGAATTGGGATCATAGCCGCAATATAGTTTTATTCTTTTTCCAGACATCAATAATTTTTTCAAAGATTCCTTGTCCGGGTATATATTTTCAACTCCGCGACTGAGCAAAGCGTCTATTGATTTTTCATCGGTGATTATTTTTTGCATAAGGTTACTTTAGGGATTCAAGTTGTAAAGTTAATTTTTCTATTTTTTCTCTCGCTTCTTTTAATTTATCCGCTTCCTTTTTTATAATTGCTTCAGGCGCATTTTTTAAAAATTCTTCATTTTTTAATTTTTGCTCTATGCCAACCGCATATTTATCCAATTCGGAGATTTCTTTCTGAAGTCTTTTTACTTCCACTTCAGCATTAACGGCGGAAGCAAGCTCAATATAAATTTGAGTTGAACCAATAGCGGAGCCGACGCTATTTGCTGGCTTATCGCCTTTTTTTATAATTGATAAATTCTCAAGCCGAGCTAATTTTTTAATAATCTCCGATTGATTTTCCAGTAATTTAATTTTATCAGAAATTATAATAGCTGAAATCTTTTTTGCCGGTTCAACCTTATTTTCACTTCTTAAATTTCTTATTATGGTTATGATATTTTTTATCCATTCAAAATTTTCATCCGCGTCGCTTGGCTTTTGATCTATGAATTTCGGCCAAACGGCAATCATTAATAAATTTTTATCATCAAAATTTTTCCAAAGTTCTTCTGTCACAAATGGAATGAATGGATGCCATAATTTCAATAAATTCTGGAGGATATAAAGCAGTATTTCTTCTTTATTGCCCTCAACTTTAGCAATTTCTAAATACCAATCTGCAAAATCCGCCCAAGTGAACTCCCAAAGATAGTCAATTGCTCCGGAAAAATTAAACTTATCAAGCTCTTCAGTAACAGACTTAGTGATACTATTTAATTTATCCAAAATCCATTGGTCCGCTAGAGTTTTAATTACTGGAGTTTTATCAATAATTTTTGGACTATCAATCGACTGGATTATAAATCTAGAAATATTCCAAAGCTTGTTTACGAAATTCCTAGCACCTTCAACTTTCTCTTCATAAAAACGCATGTCATTTCCCGGAGATGTGCCTCTTAATAGGCTTAATCTCAAAGCATCAGTACCATATTTATTAATAATTTCAATCGGATCCAGGCCGTTGCCAAGTGACTTAGAAAATTTCTTGCCGTTTTTATCCCTTAAAATTCCGTGGATATAGACATCTCTAAATGGAATATCATCAAGAGCATAAGTCGTCATAAGGATCATTCTGGCCATCCAAAAAAACAAAATTTCATAGCCCATCTGCATCCAGGACGTAGGATGATATGTTAATAAGTCCTGCGTTTCAGCCGGCCAGCCCAACGTTGAAAATGTCCAAGCGCCAGAAGAAAACCAGGTGTCTAATGTATCTTCATCCTGCCTAATTTTTATCGACTCACACTTTGGACAGGCACCAGGATTTTCGCTGCCATAAAAAATTTGGTCGCAATCATCACAATACCAGACTGGAATCCGATGTCCCCACCAAATTTGCCTGGAAATACACCAATCTCTTAAATTATCAATCCAATGCAAGTAAATTGTTTTAAATCTATCCGGGGTTATGTTTATGATTTTATCGGAATTGCCATTGTGGCCTCTTGTTACAGCTTCTCGCATCAATTCTTTCAAACTCATTCCCCTCTCTTTGACTTTTTTATTAACATCCACAAACCACTGCTCCATAGGAATGGCTTCAACCACATCTCCAAACCTATCTGAAGTGCCAACACTGTGCGTTAAGTCTTCTTCTTTAAGCAATAAATCGTTTTCTCTAAGCCAGTTAACAAATTTTTCTCTTGCTTCCAAGACATCTAGACCGGCATAATTTACGCCAGCCTCCTCTGTCATCTTGCCATCTTTTCCGATAACAGGAATTATTCCGATGTCTTTATTTTTTTGATACATTTCAAAGTCAACCGGGCTATGTGCCGGTGTTACGCCGACAGCACCCGTGCCATAATTTGTATCAACGCCATCATCGGCAATAACTGTAATTGTCAAAGAATTTTTTGCGCCGACATCAACGGTAAATTTTTGGCCGATATATTGCTTGTAGCGGTCATCTTTTGGATTAACGGCAACAGCAGTGTCCCCCAGCTTGGTTTCCGGCCTAGTGGTAGCAATGGCAATTGGAAAATCCTTGCCATATTTAAAAGTATAAATCTTCGTTAGCTGATCAACATAAACCAATTCGTCATCAGAACAAGTTGATTGCCCCTTAACTGACCAATTAATAACTCTGTAACCGCGATAAATCAAGCCATCATTATACATCATCTTAAATAGTTCATTTACCGCCTCAGATCTCTGCTCATCAAAAGTATAGGCCAACCTTGACCAATCGCAACTCGTACCCATTTTTTTGATTTGGCCAAGTATTATAGATTTTTGATTCTCGGCAAATTCTTTAATTTTTTCCAAAAGCTTTTCTCTGCCTAATTCCTGCCTGGGGTTAGCAATGCCTTGTTTTTTTAAATCGCCTTCAACCCTTGCCTGAGTAGCAACCGCCGCATGATCGGTTCCAGGAACTATCATCGCCTTTTTGCCCTTCATCCTCTGATATCTAATCTCAACGTCCATTAGAGAGTTTTCAAAGGCATGGCCAAGGTGTAAAATTCCAGTAACATTTGGTGGGGGCATTGAGATTACAAAAGGATCTTTAGCCTCTGTCAAATTATCAGGATTAAAAAAGCCCGACTTTTCCCACTTTTCATATATCGCATCTTCCACTTCGGCCGCATTATATGCCTTAGCCAGTTCAATTTTAACCATATAATCAATATTATTTTAATATTTATCCAGCGCTTAACGCCATTATGCTGCATTTGTCCCTTAATTTATTGCACTGGTTATATTTTAATCAAAAATGGCGGATTTTTCAAGGTTTTTGCCCTGTTGACATCTGCCCAATAATGCGTTAACATAGTTAATTAAATTAAGATTAATTTTTTTGGGTTAAATGGCCTTTACCGAAACACAGCAAATATCGGAACTGATTAAAAAAAGCAATTCGATTCTCATAACCTTAAAGCGCGACTGGAGCGGTGACGCCCTGGCCGCCTCATTATCTTTGGGTGAATTTCTAAAAAATGCCGGGAAAAAAGTCTCCATTGTTTGTGATAATTTTTCAATTACTTCCAATATTTCTTTTTTGCCTGCCTACCAGATTAGGCCAAACCTTGGCAACCTGCAAAAATTTGTCATTAGTGTAAATACAAATAATACAAAGTTAAATGAAGTCAGTTATGATCAGCAAGATGATAAATTAAATATTTATATCACCCCGGAAGATGGAACATTTGAAGAAAAGGACATTAAAACCTTCACTTCCGATTACCAATATGATCTCATATTTATTCTGGGCAGTCCCGATCTGAGTTCACTTGGTACAATATATGACAACAATGCTGATTTTTTTTACGCCAAACCCAAAATTAATGTAGACCATTCTCCGCTTAATGAATATTTTGGAAACATAAATCTTGTAAATATCGCGTCATCATCCACCTCTGAAATAATTTACGACTTACTAAAAGAATTGGACCGGGAAATGATTGATGATAATATCGCCACCTATTTGCTTGGCGGAATAATCATGTCAACCAAAAATTTTAAAACTCTCGAAGTTACGCCTCGAACATTGAACATGGCAAGTGAACTGATAAATAAAGGAGCAAGAAGGGAGCAAATAATCCAAAACCTTTATCAAAGCCGATATATTTCGACACTAAAATTGTGGGGCCGAGTTTTGTCACGCTTAAAAAATGATTTTGACGACCGTATTGTATGGTCAGCCCTATCGGCAAATGATTTTTTAGAAACTTCAACCTCACCGGAAGACCTTCAAGATGTCATTGATGAGTTAATTATCACCATGCCCAAAACAGAAATTATTTTTTTGATTTATCAGTCCGATAAATCAGCTAACTGCGTTGAAGCGATTATTTATTCTACCAAAAAACTTGATGCCTCAGCCATTTCTCAGGCATTTAATCCAATTGGCAATAAAGAAATTGCTCGCTTTACCCTAAAAGACGTTTCTTTGGCCCAAGCCGAAAGAATGATAATTGAAGAAGTAAAGAAGAAGATAAGCTGCTCGGTTATTGCTTGAAATTTTGGTTAAAATAGATTATAGTAAAAAAACATAGAATACTACCAGGGCCCTTAGCTCACTTGGTAGAGCGCTTCCATGGCATGGAAGAGGCAAGCGGTTCGATCCCGCTAGGGTCCACATTCATATTATTATGGGCCTGTAGCTCAGTGGTTAGAGCACTGCTCTTATAAAGCAGGGGTCGGTGGTTCAATTCCACCCAGGCCTACTAAAAGGACGGCTAGCTCAGTTGGTTAGAGCGCTTCGTTGACGTCGAAGAGGTCAGAGGTCCGACTCCTCTGCCGTCCACTACAAAACTCCCAAGCGGGAGTTTTTTTGTTAATCAAATTTTTATCTTATAAGCTTATAATTATAAAATTAAAATTAAAGACAAATTATATGATTAACATTTCAAGTCCAGCCTTCACTGAAGGTGAAATAATTCCATCAAAATACACCTGCGATGGAGAGAATATAAACCCGCCGATTGAATTTTCTGAAATCCATGAATCGGCTGAGAGTTTAGTTCTAATTGTAACGGATCCTGATGCTCCTGATGGGGAATTTACTCACTGGATTATTTATAACATCGATCCAAAAGATGCAAACATCCGTGAAGGCAAATCACCAGCCAAAGCGGTTGAGGGATTAAATACCGCCGGACAATCTGGTTACACAGGTCCATGTCCGCCATCTGGTTCTCACAGATATTATTTTAAAATTTATGTGCTAGATATTAAATTAGAAATTCCGGCCGGAGCAGACAGAAGAAAAATAGAAGAGGCCATTGCCGGTCATGTTATTGATCAGGCAGAATTGATGGGCAGATATGAGAAAATTTAAATCATTGACAAAAATCTAAATTTAAACTAAATTCCAAACAGCACATCAGCGGAGGAGGGATCATGAGTAATAATGATGGTAGGACCATCAAAAAAAGTCGCATAAAACTGGGGCTGTCAATCGATGCACTAGCTGTGGAGATTGGAATATCGGTAGAAGAAATGAGAATCATTGAAAACGGGGTTGATCAAGCAACCCTAAGAAGGGTTTTCCAGGTATTGGGCATTAAGCCCAGAAAGAGAAAACAAAAACCAGACAGACTACCCGCGGTGCAGAACATTGGCACAGTCATCAAACAGATAAGAAAGGAGCAAGGCTTAACTCAGCCACGGCTTGCTGAGAAATCAGGCTTATCACAGAGCATTATTTCCATGCTTGAGTGTGGCAGACGCAGAGGTCTCAATCTGCAAACATTCCAAGCTATATGTAGTGCCTTGGGCCGTGATATGTCCGAAGTAACGAGGCTTGCCGAGGAATTAATGCGGTAAGCATATTTGGACCGCAGTGTATGGTGTGGGAAGAGATATCCTGCGCCTTTTTATTTTAATAAAATTTAAATTTCCTTTATAACTTTATCCAACAACACAATCATCTCCTCTTCACTTCCATATTCAATAAATTTATCAGTTACAGCTTTAAGTGCGCCAGTAATTTTTTGTCCTTTTTTATAAATACAAATTACAGGGCATTTATTTGCATCAGCCCAGCCAATTTCTATTCCCAGTCCAATTGACGGATAAGACACTTCGGCAATCATTAGATCGCATTCTTTTAGAAAATCTTTTGAATTAAACAATCCCTTACTTTCTTCGTGCGGCAGGACTATCTGATGCTCATTATTTAAAGTAGAATTTCTAATTGGCCTATAAAGCTCATTTATATAATCAAAACCAGTTGAATGGCCGATGTATATTTTCATATTATTTAATTTTTGACAAATCACCTTCAATAACAATGGGGTTCGTGTCTAAAATCTCATCAAGATAATGCATTCTATCGCTTTTTAAAGTAATAGGATTATATAAATAAATTTTCTTTTCAAAACCATAAGCGAAACCCATTTCCATCAAAACGCTTCCGCCAATATAATTTCCAACGCCTTCTCTTTCCATATTTAAAACCAAAACAGCATCAGAATTTTTTATCAGATCAAAATATCTTTTTATCATATCAACCGCATGCGGTTTTCTGAGTAAAATATCTCCCCCATTTTCTTCTTTAGTCTTAATATATTCTTCAAAAGATATTTCACCGTCCATTATTTTTTGAGTAATATATGGAATATTAACTTGATGACCCAAGTCTTCTAATTCCTTCTTAATTTCAATAATTTTTGGTGAAAAATTTACGCTTGAACAGATTGTAATTGTCATAATTTAGAATAATTATTAAATGATACTATTATTGACTTTTTGCTAAAAATAAGGTAAAATCTGACTTCATTGTATAATTGTTTTATCCAAAATACAATAGGAATTAAGCCCCTGATAGGTTATAATAAAAGAATGAAAGAGATAGAAAAAAAATTGATCAATTGGCAAAAAACGACTATGGAAAAGCCGGAATTTGGTTTTGTCCAAAAGATAATTGTCAGATTTGCCAAAGCTGAAATTTACCTTGTCGGCGGTGCAGTCAGAGACTTAATTTTAGAAAAAGAAACTAAGGACTTTGATTTTGTAATTGCCAAAGTTGACGCCAAAGAATTGGAAAAGTTTCTTGCAACATTAGGTGAAGTTAATTTGGTTGGAAAAAGTTTTGGCGTATATAAATTTGTTCCTAAGGATTTTAAAATTGAAGCTTTTGATATTGCACTTCCCCGCACTGAACATGCCGGCATGTCTGGCGGTTACAAAGATTTTGAAATCCAAAGCAATAAAGACCTGCCGATTACAGAAGATTTAGCTAGGCGTGATTTTACAATCAATGCTTTGGCCTGGGATTTAAAAAATCAGAAAATAATTGACGAATTCAACGGACTTAAAGATTTAGATAAAAGAATCATCAAAGCAATCGGCGAGCCGGAACAAAGATTCCAGGAAGATTACAGCAGAATGCTTAGGGCTATCAGATTTTTCTGCCAACTAAATTTTGAAATTGAAAAAGATACTCTTGAGACCATAAAATTAAAAGCCGACAAAATTAGCCAGATCTCAAGTGAAAGGATTTGTGATGAATTCACAAAAATTATAATGTCTAATAAAGCTGAAGATGGAATTCGACTAATGCAAAAGATTGGATTGCTAAAAATTTTAATTCCCGAATTGGAAAGAGGCGTAGGAATGGAGCAGAATAAAGCCCATATTTACGATATTTTTGAACACAGCGTAAGAGCGCTTGGCGTAGCGGCAGAAAAGAATTTTAAATTAGAAATAAGGTTGGCTGCACTTTTCCATGACATCGGCAAACCGGTTACCAAAGAAGGCGACGGTCCGGATTCAACTTTTTATAATCATGATCTAGTTGGCGCAAAGCTTGTTAAAACAATTTTAAGACGCTTAAATTTTTCAAATGAAATAATTAATAGCGTTTATCACCTGGTAAGATATCATATGTTTTATTACGCGCTTGATACTGTTTCTGATGCAGGCGTAAGAAGATTATTGCATCGCCTCGGTCCTGAAAATATTGATGATTTTATAAATGTTAGAATTTGTGACAGACTGGGCATGGGTAGGCCAAAAGCTAAGCCCTGGAAATTAATCCAACTGGAGAGAAGATTTAAGGAAGTTCAGTTAGAGCCAATAACCCCAAAGATGTTAAAGATGAATGGCACAGAATTAATGGAATTACTTGAAATTAAGCCGGGACCAAGAGTGGGAATGATCTTAAATGCTCTTCTTGGAGAAGTACTAGAAGATCCTAAAAAAAATGAGAAAGAATATTTAAATAAAAGAACGATTGAACTTAATAAATTAACCGATGAGGAATTAAAAAAACTGCATCCGGATGTGAAGTTTTATGAGGAAGAACAAAAAAGGATGATTCATGAGGAATAAAAAAACCGCGGCCTGCAAGTACGCTGCAGGACCACGGATTGGATAACGAGAGAAAGACCTAGTATTTGTCCAGCCGCTCCCTGAACAAATCCTTGAGCCCCTCAACCTTTGCCACGGGGATAAATCTCCCAATCTCCTCGGATTTGATGGCAAAAAGGCCTTCGTTCGGAGTATTGTCCTCCTTATACAAGTATCGACGCTCGATACCGCCATAAATCGGATCAAAGTGTTCGAAGTAGAAGCCATCTCCTTCTTTGCACACCTTTATCACCCGAGAAACACGATGCCCCTCCTTCGGAAGGGTGTAATGGCACCCAACCCGAAGCTTTCTTCCATTTGTTAAAACAACAAACTCCAACTTATTCACCTCCCCTCAACCTTTAATGTGCGGCCAAAAACTAACCAGAACACTATGACAAATAATAATACCACAATTTCATTCACCAGTCAAGATGCCGAGAAAGACAAATCCAGCACCAGGCTTGATCGTTTTCTGACAGAAAAATTGCCAAATTTTTCACGTACCAAAATCCAAAAAGCCATTAAAGATGGCTTAATTCTGGTTAACAACAAAATTACAACCGTCCATCAATTTTTAAAAAAAGGCGATATTATTAATATTTTAAACCCTGAATTATCCAGTCCGCAAAAACCGAAGGCAGATGCAGAAAAGATAGAAAAAAAATCTCCGGTTCACAAATCAAGAACCTCTAAAGACATTTTTAAAAAAATTGAAATTATTGAAGATAATGAGGAATTCGTCATTATAAACAAACCAACCGGCCTCCTTGTCCATTCCACAGAAAAAAATGAAACCAATACTTTGGTTGATTGGCTGATAAAGAAATATCCAAAAATCAAGAAGGTTGGCGAAGATCCTCTAAGGCCGGCGATCATCCATCGCTTGGACAAAGACGTTTCGGGGTTAATGCTTATTCCAAAAACTCAAGATGCCTTTGAATTTTATAAAAATCAATTCAAACTG
This sequence comes from Candidatus Buchananbacteria bacterium, assembly GCA_041665065.1. GTDB lineage: Bacteria > Patescibacteriota > Patescibacteriia > 2-01-FULL-39-33 > 2-01-FULL-39-33 > JBAYJM01. The sequence goes on along the minus strand of JBAYJM010000004.1, from coordinate 43,651 downwards.
CGAGAGGTTACTAAAAAATACACAGCACTAGTTTATGGAGAAATAAAAAGAGACGAAGACGAAATCACCTTTCCTATTGGCCGCTCCAAAAATGCACTGGGGCTTTTCGTGGCCCGCCCCCATGGCCAAGAGACTTCTGACAAAGAAGCTCACACAAAATTTAATATCATTAAAAAATTTAAAAATTATACCCTACTTGAAGTGCAAATTTTTACCGGCAGAACTCACCAAATTAGGGTTCACTTACTAGCTTATGGATATCCCATCGTTGGAGACCCACTATATATAAAAAGACATGCCTCTAAGAAAGCAATGAATTTGGATCGAATTTTTTTGCACGCAAGCTATCTATCATTTCTAACACCCAAGGGAGAACGACTTGAATACAACAGTCCACTACCAATAACGCTCAAAAGTTTCTTGGGACAGCTTAACTCAGATTAGTCAAAAGATTATATTTAGACTTGCTTTTTTGGGCAAAATATGTTACGATTTTAATGTTGTAAAAATAATAATTTAATTTACCTTATATGGGTTTACCTAGCAAAAGAAGAACCAAGAGATCAAAAAGAGAGAGGGCATCGCACTTTGCGCTGAAACCGACCGCTTTAGGCACTTGCCCAAAGTGCGCCAAACCGGTTTTACCCCATAAAGCTTGCGGATACTGTGGAACTTACAAAGGAAAACAGATCATAGCAATTAAGCTTAAAGCCAAAACCACAAAACAGAAAGACCAGGCAAGAAGAGAAAAGGCTAAAGAAAAAGAGTTAGCAAAAAGTTAAATTCTTTAAAATATGTCCAATAGGCATTTAGCGAGAACAATCGCGATTCAAACCCTTTATCAATGGGATTTTAATGATAAACAGGGCGATATTTTAGAAATGTTTGCAAATAATAAAAATGAATTTGCCCCTGAATTTGATGACGGCGGCTTCATTTCTCACCTTTTGAAAGGCGTCGAGGAAAATCTAATAGAAATAGACGGGTTGATTACAAAATTTGCGCCTGAATGGCCATTGGATCATATTACGATTGTTGATCGAAATGTTTTAAGACTAGGAACGTTTGAATTAAAATTTGATGAAAATATTCCAGCCAAAGTGGCCATAAATGAAGCTATTGAACTGGCCAAGACCTTTGGTGGCGAATCATCAGGTAAATTTGTTAACGGCGTTTTAGGCGCAATCTATAAGGAAGTTGGCGAAAAGGAAATAGATCGCCAAATAGCCCAAAAAAAAGATGACGAAGGATCTAAATAAATTAGAAAAAAAAATCGGCGTTAAGTTTAAAAATAAGGACTTATTATTAAAGTCTGTAACCCATCGATCTTATTTGAATGAACACCCTGAATTCAAAGCCGAGCACAATGAAAGATTGGAATTCTTGGGTGATGCGGTTTTGGAACTTGTTGTGACCGAATACCTTTATAATACTTATCCTAATCCTGAGGGCGAACTTACTAATTGGCGGGCCAGCCTAGTAAACGGCGTCACTCTAGCTACAATAGCCAAAGATCTAGAAATTGACGAGCATTTGCTTCTAAGCAAGGGTGAATCTCAAGATAAAAATTCTAAGGCCAGGCAATATATTTTAGCAAACGCCATGGAAGCAATCATAGGAGCATTATATTTAGATCATGGAATCGATAGCGTTAGAAAATTTATCATGAAATTTATTCTCCTCCATCTGGAAGAGATTATAGAAAAAAAACTATATATTGACGCCAAAAGCCTTTTCCAGGAAAAAGCCCAAGAGAAGTTAGGCTTGACTCCGACATATCGAGTATTGAGCTCAGTTGGCCCCGATCATGCAAAGGTTTTCAAAGTCGGTGTCTATCTTGGTAGCGAACTAATTGAGTCCGGCACTGGCACAAGCAAGCAAGAAGCTCAAACAGATGCCGCGAAACGCGCTCTGATGAAAAAAAAGTGGAACCTCCAATAAAATTATTTTCAGAATAAAAAACCGCTTTGGCGGATTTTTTATTTACTCAATGTTAAAAATCATATATACTTTATATATATCTTTAACCATTATTTTATGGAGTTAGAAAGCCTCTTTCCTAAATCCGTCGAGCTAGGCGCTTCGGATTTGCATTTAGCCGCCGGTCTACCGCCATTTTTTAGAATTGATGGCCAACTTTCTGAGGCTGACAAAAAAATAGTCACCGCCGAGGAAATCAAATCTCTTATCACAAAATTAATCGACGAACCAAAGTTAAAAAAGTTCACAATTGAAAAAGAATTAGACTTTGCCTATGAGGCAAAAAATGGCGCCAGATTCAGAATAAATCTGCATTTTGAACGCGGAAACATGGGATTATCAGCCAGAACCATCCCCACGGAAATTCCGGCTATGGAGGATATCGGCATGCCAGATGTTGTTTTTGACTTATGTAATATGGACGGCGGATTGATTCTTGTAACCGGCCCGACCGGCTGCGGTAAATCAACATCTTTAGCAGCAATGATTGACTATATAAATCACAAAAGAAAGCTAAACATCATCACACTTGAAGATCCGATTGAATTTTTATTTAAAGCAGACAAAAGCATCATAAAACAAAGGCAGTTGGGATCGGACATGTTATCATTTCAAAACGGCTTGGTCCACGTACTTAGGCAAGACCCCAATGTTATCATGGTTGGAGAAATGCGCGATCTAGACACCATCGCCACAACCATTACCCTGGCAGAAACGGGTCACTTGGTATTTGCCACTCTTCACACCTACAGCGCCTCGCAGACCATTGATCGTATAATTGACATCTTCCCGCCGTATCAACAAAACCAAGTCAGAATGCAAATTTCGATTACACTCAAAGGAATTATCGCACAAAAATTATTGCCACAAGAAAGCGGCGGAAGAGTAGCGGCCAGAGAAATTTTAATTAACAATCCAGCCATTGCCAATCTAATAAGAGAAAATAAAATCTCTCAAATAAAAACCGCCATTCAAACCAGCGCCAGAGACGGCATGATCAGCATGGACAATGCATTGATAAAACTATACAAAGAAGGAGTAATCTCCAAAGAATTGCTTGATCAAAACATAACCGTTCAACGGTCCTACTAATTTTCAAATATAAATCAGCCCCATTTTGGGGTTGATTTTTTTACTATTTTATGATAAATTAATTAGGATAATTTAGAGCGTTGAGCACCCGTAGCTCAACTGGATAGAGTACTTGGCTTCGGACCAAGGGGTTGCAGGTTCGAATCCTGCCGGGTGCATAATTCGTAAATATGGGTCGTTAGCTCAGCTGGTAGAGCAGTTGCCTCTTAAGCAAACGGTCACAGGTTCAAATCCTGTACGACCCATTAAAAAATCCCGCTCCGTATCCGCCAGTTGGCGGATGACGGAAATGCGGGATTTTATATTGTCTAAAACAATCTTTTAATTTTTATTTCTCAAACACTAATAGAACGTGTTTCTCTGTCATAGTTTTTTGATCATTTCCAAAATCAGCAAATGTAAACAACTGGCAACCCAATTCTTTTACAAACAACTCAATCCATTCTAAAACAGTCAAATAAGAACCGGGAACTGGTTCAGAACTTTTGTGAGCGAGACGCCAAAAATAGTCCGCCACAAATGTTATATTCCAATCTTTAGTTCTATCTCCAGTGCGGTCGCCAGCAATGGTTTCAATAAGAATAATTCTCTTACTACTCAAACGAACAATTTCTTTTGCGCCGGACTTTGGATCTTCAACGTGATGCAAAACAGTTGTAGCATAAATCTGCGAATAATATCCATCTTCACGAGGGATATGCTTCCCATCATACGACTGAACCTGGCCATCAGGATCATCAGTTACAATATCCCAGCCTTCCATTTCTAACTCGGGAAATTTAGAGGCAACAAGACGCATAAATTCTCCATTGCCGGCACCATAATCGGCAGTTTTCCCTGTTGGCAGCATATAAGAACTAATCTGCTCAAACATTATTTTTCTCCGCTCAGCAACTAAACCAGCGACATGCGCCTCAAAAGATTTGCCATTCACAGAGAGTCCCAAAATAATCCCAAGCCTCTTTTTCTCGTTCACGAAGGGGCTTTTTGTTATTTAAAAAAGTTAAAACCTTCTTCGCATGGCTTTCTGAATCCGAAAGCCCCATGCCGGCAAGAGCGGAGGTATAAGCCTCAAGACAATAAGGATATAATTCGGAGTCAGATAAAACTGAGACGAGTCTTTTGCCAATTTTTTGTTCGTAATCCATATAATTTGCAGTTTATCAAATATTATTTACCTTAGTCAAAAAAAACGAAATAAATTTAGTTAAGTTTTTCCCAAAGCAATTTAAAATTAGACCGTTCCATGTCTACCAAATCTTTGCTTTCAACGACCAAGCAAATCATCTCTTTTTTTGAAGAAAAAAATGCAACTTTATTTTTATATATGACTTTATTTCCGACGAACTTGTAATTGTCAGGAAAAAATTTAGTCAGCCTTAGCTCTTGTAAGTCACTTTTTTTCTGCGCTTTTGAAAATTCGTCAAGGAAAACAATTTGCCAGAATTTAATTTTCCTTTCCATTCTTTTTTTAATATATTTTTCTATATATTTCCCGGACACCACCTCGCTTAAATCTTTCATTGAACCAATATACATTATGTCATGACTATAATCAATTAATGTATCATTTAGCAAATCCAAATAGCCCTCCCTTCCCTTAAAGAACTTGACTACCGGCTCGCCCTCGTCTTTATTTTCAATGGCCTGGAGTTGTGGCAAAACCAAATTCAAATCGTCCTTGATTTTGTCTAATCGAGATATTAATGTTTCCGGACTGGAGGCAAAATAGTGAGTTCCATATTTAGCGCTATATTGGCCAAGTATTCCTTTCTCAACCAGTTTATCGGCAATCGGATAAATTGAAGTCCTTTTGACCTTACTCTCTTTGGCAATCTCTTTAACTGTTCCTTTACCTAAAGCCAATAATGACAAATAAACTTTGATCTCTTTATCGCTAAAGCCGTAATTACTTAGAGTTTTATTAATATCTAAATTTTTCATAACTAGACGATATTTTTGACATCTACATTAATAGTAACAATTTGATAAATAAAGTCAACAATAATGAGCATGTAATCAACCGAATACAGTTAAGATAATTGACATTTTATAAAACTTATTGTATTTATGGCTATTTTGAAATAAGCTGTAATCTGAACATTATAAAACATTGTGGCTAACGACACACTGCTCGGATATTTCCGTGATATCTTAGAAGCAGGGAAAGGAAAAACAGTATGAAACCCATCCTAGTCTCTTGCCCGAGATTTTGGGCAGAGGTAAGGGGTTATGAGCTTCATACACGGCCCATAACCTATATGTCCCTAAACCAAGACAGCAAGTGCGATGCAAATTGCGAAGGCTGTTTTCGCTATCTGGAACGGAAGTCTGGACTCCAGAATCTGCTCGCTATGCCTGACTATATCCGCCTCATTGAAGAGTTTCAGCAATTTGAGGGGCTAGCTCTTGAGATTTCCGGCGAAGGCGAACCACTTATGAGCGAGTTGACCATCCCCATTATCCAAATCGCTTCACAAATGGGCATCTGGACAACGCTAATCACAAACGGCCACCGCCTAACAGAGACCATAATCAAGGAGCTAGTCGGATTGAGAGTTGCCCTTGTGCTTAGCCTACATTCATTAGTGCAGGAGACTTATGAGTGTGATAGCGGCGTACCCCACAGTTTTAAAAGGAAAATGAGGGCAATAGACCTTGCCGCCAAACACTTCTCAGGAACGGAGTGGAGAGAAAATGGCCAAACAATAAAAAGAGCGGCCATCCACTTCACACTTCAAGCAAACAACGTTCACGAAGTTCCGCGAATTCGTGAATTCTGCGACAAAAATGGGCTGTTATTTAGTATTGCTCCCCTTGCACGTACCGGCCACGCAACCCAAAGACCGGAACTGTGGCTATCAGAAGAAACCAGGCTTGAAGGAATAAACAGCCGTGGGGATGAATCGATCATCTTCTACGACGAACCTGATGGACGCAGGGTGTGCGGGACCTGCAAGTACGGACTCAACATCGGAGCAGACGGCGAATTACTGCTTGATGCTCACGGCGGATATGAAGCAGACATTGCCAACATCCGCGACATCAGCTTTAGACAAGCAATCGAGTTGCAACATGACTTCTCACAAAGAATGTTCAGTCAGCTCGACTGCTTCTGTCCTGTAAGAGATCCTGACTGGCAAAGTTTCCTAGACAATAAAGGATACCAATAAACCACCGCGCCTGGACGATCCCCAAAGATTTGTCCAGGCGCTCTTTTTTTTAAATAATATAAAAATCCCGTTCGCCGAGACGAACAGGATTTTTATATTAAGGCAAGTTTTATTCTTTCTCCATGCCCTTAACTTCTTTGCCTTTCAAATAATCTTTAAGATTTTTGCCGGCCTTAAATTTGACCACGAGCACGGTTGGAATAGTAATTTTTTCAGCGGTATTCCTAGGATTGATTCCCTCTCTGCCCTTTCTAGCTCTCGCCGAGAAAGTGCCAAATCCCGTCAAAACAATTTCTCCACCACCCTTTATTGTCTCCATGGTTGTTTGTGTGAAGGCATTTAATGCCGACTCGGCCTGAGTTTTGGTAATACCAACCTTGGCCGCTATTTTTTCTGACAAATCTGCTTTATTCATATGGTTATAATTTATTTCTTAATTATAGTTTTAAATAATAAATTTAGTATTAATAAACTTACTCAAGTCATTAAAGCATTATTTTTTTGAAACAATTTCTTTTACTTCAATTATCTTGTTAATTCTCTTCATTTTTAAAGAACCTCCCTTTTTATCATCAATTTCTAAATAAACTGCATCAAATTCGGCTGGTCCATATTCAGGAAGATCATGTTTTTTGGAAGACTTGCCTTTTTCTAAAAATAAATTAAATATTTGCTCTTTGTTTGCGCCGATAATCGAATCACTATACCCCACCATGCCCACATCTGAAATATAGGCGGTTGATCCCTTTAAAATCCTATCATCTGCCGTTTGGACGTGAGTATGTGTGCCGATAACCGCAGACACTTTTCCGTCAAAGTATTGACCGAAGGCAACCTTCTCAGACGTCGCTTCCGCATGAAAATCAACGATTATATTTTTGGTACCCGCCTTTTTAATTATCTTTTCCATCACCTTAAACGGGCTCTCGAGCTCATCTAGTATAAACACCCTTCCTAATAAGTTTACCACAACTAGTTTTTTCTTGCCAATTTTAACCACCTTATAGCCAACACCAGATCTTTTATCTTTATAATTTGCCGGCCGAATTATTGGAAACTTCTTGTCATTTAATATGTCATCACTTCCTGCCTTTTTCCAGGCATGATTGCCGGTTGTAAAAAAATCTACTCCAGAATCTCTCATCTCATCAAGCGTCTTGCTGGTAAACCCAATGCCATGAGCCAGGTTCTCCGCATTTGCAATTACAAGATCCGGGTTGTATTTTTTTTTCAAAAGCGGCAAATACTGCCTTACGGTGTTTCTCCCTATTTTCCCAACAATATCAGAGATAAAAATTATTTTAATCATAAAATTTTTAACTGCCAAATTATCTTGCAAATTCGACGATTCTCTTTTCTCTGATTACATTGACTTTAATTTCACCCGGATACTTAAGTTCTCCCTCGATTTTTTCTGCAATATTTTTAGCCATCTTTGCTGCCTCCAAATCATCAACTGAATCGGGAGTTACAAAAACCCTAACCTCACGTCCTGCCTGAATGGCATATACCTTCTCAACGCCATCAAAAGTCATTGCAATAGATTCGAGTTCTGATAATCTCTGCAAATAATTCTCATAGGAATCTTTTCTGGCACCTGGCCTAGCCCCTGAAATTGCATCAGCAACCTTAACAATAACGCCTTCTAATGTCTTGGGCTTGTCATCATGGTGGGAAACAACTGCTTCAATAATCTCTTCAGAAATACCAAATTTCTTACAAATATCCCTGCCAATTTCAGGGTGAGTTCCCTGCACTTCATGATCAACCGCCTTGCCGATATCATGAAGTAGTCCGGCTTTTTTGGCGACAGCCACGTCAGCACCCAATTCCTCAGCCAGCAAGGCTGATAAGTTGGCTACTTCTATCGAATGATTTAAAATGTTTTGGCCGTAACTTGTTCTATATTTTAATCTGCCCAGAATTTGAACCAATTTTGGATCAAGTCCGGCAACACCTAATTCATAGACGGTTGCTTCACCGGCTTTTTTAATGTCTAAAGCTATTTCTTGTTTTGCCTCTTTTATCGTCTCTTCAATTCGAGCCGGATGAATTCTGCCGTCAAAGATTAATTTTTCTATTGCCTTTTTGGCGACCTGCCTTCTTATAGGACTAAATGCTGACAAGGTAATTGCCTGCGGAGTATCATCAATAATAATTTCTACGCCGGTTAGCTGCTCAATGGTTTTTATATTTCTACCTTCACGACCAATGATTCTTCCCTTCATTTCATCATTTGGCAAATCAACAACCGAAGAGGTTGTTTCTTGTGCATGAGAAGAAGCACATCTTTCAATAACGGTCGAAAGCATTTCCTTTGCCTTTCTGTCAAATTCTTCTGAGGCTTCTTGTTCCAACTTACTTATTCTGTGTGCCAAGTTTTCTGCAATCATTCTTTCGGTGTTGTCCATTAAAATCTTCTCGGCTTCAGCCTTAGTTAAGCCGGCGATCTTTTCCAATTTGGTCATTTGTTCTTCTCTGATTTTAGAAATTTCTTCCTTAGCAGTATTAACCCGCTCCAATTGATCAACAATGTCCTGTTTTTTGTTTTCCAAATCCAATAATTTCTGATCAAAAAGAGATTCTCTTTTTTCTAGCCTCTTTTTGGCCATTTCTGTGTCTTGCCTCAATTGTTTTGCTTCTGACTTGGCATCTTCGATAACTCTGATGGACTTTTCCTGGGCTTCAAGCATCATTTCTTTTTGCTTGGCCTTGGACTCGGCAATCAGCTTTTCAATCTTTGCTTCCACGCTGTCTTTTTGGTTTTTGGCCCATTGTTTTCTTGCCAAATAACCGACAAAAAAACCGCCGCCAATACCGACGATTAGCGCCAAAACTGCAATTAATATTAATATTGTTTCCATATTTTTCCCTTTTGAAAGGGAAAACCAGCATTAGAAAATAATCCAATTGAGCGATTTATGCTCATGGATTAGAGTTGATGTCGTTCCAATTTTTTGTCTAAAGTTAGCCATATATATTCCAGAATAGCATTTTGAATCTTTCAGTACCAATCAACTTTTATCTAAGTTATGCCAAATTTTCCGTTTCTTTTAATAATCTTAGTGACTTTATCGTATCATAAAAAGCAAATTCAGTCAAAGGCCTCAAATAACTAAGATTTTTAAAAAATTAAAAATAATTTTGCAACTCATACCTGCTTAAATTCCAATTTATTAATAACGCGGATACCATTTTATTTTGGACATTCTCCAGTAAAATCACCAAGATATGCCACTCGAAGAATAAAGTCAGACCAACCAATACACATTCCGCCTTCAGCATCCCTTTGAACAAATGAGTTAACAATTGCTGGATAATTTGCTTCAAGCCATTGTCCGATGTTTCTACTACAGAAAGCTGTATTTGTCTTTCCTTCGGTTGACTGGCAATAAGCATCTCTTGCCGACTTCAATTGAGATACCGGGTCATTTGTTTCACCCGCTGATCCATAAGTATAAATAGCGGGAAGAGCCTTAGTATAGTCGTCAACGTCGCACAGCGCGTCAACCGTTAAACCATCAACTTGTCCCTCGGCAGGAATTGTTCGACATTCTAATGTGGACAGTTCCGGTTTATTAGGATCAGAAGGATATGAAGGCATTGAGTCAATAACCCTTAATGAATATTTACCACCTCCATTATCCACAATAGAAATAAGTACCACCGCATGCGCACTGACAGCCTGCCATCCTCCAGTACCATTTGGATTTATAATATAATAAGTAAAAATGGTTGGCTTTGGCTTTGTTAGTAATTGACGCATAGCCGATGAACCGCCAGCTACTAATCGTTGTCCAACCACAACAGTGTCAGTGCGTTGGTATGCCCCCATTTCTTCTCGAATCTCGGCGATATCACCTGAAACATCATAAGGATCTTCAGCTGCCCAACTTTTAAAATCATTTTCTGTTATTTTTGTATATGCTCCATTTTTAAGACTGCTACGGATCGTAGAAAATGTGATTTCTGCGCATCCTTTTATACATTGGCTTCCCGAAGCAGTGGCGCCAGCAGTAAAAATAGCTGTTCTGGGAAATAACAATGTCGGCTTGCATTCGCTTTGTAAAGTATTATAAGCCTTTTTACCCAACCAATTACTACTCCGAAGACAACAACCTTTGGGATTATTATCTATATTACAAGAAGACTGACAAGTATCCCATGTCTGGGTGCATGCCTCTGAGGCCAAACACGGGGCGCATCCGCTTGAGCTACATTTATACTTCGATTCGACAAGTACCGGAGCAACACATTTAGCATCACAATTATTTGAAGAATAACAACCTGGGGCTCCTGGTGTACAATCAGCCTGGGCGCAGATATAATTTGGACTGCCCGAACATTTAAAAGTTGGCCGTACCGTTGTTGTTGTGGTTGTATTTGGTATTATTATTGTCGATCCGCAATCTTTCGCAGCATTTGCAACACAGGTATCGCCAGAGCCATACATTAGCTTATTTGTTGAGCCGACTTCAGCAGTAGCGCAACTATTTGGACCACTGCAAACAAAACCAGTTTTACTTGGATTATAGCCACTGCAATCAATATTGCAAGACAGTTTGTTGGAATAATTTATTTTGCCCAAAACTGGCTTAGATCTTCCTACGCAGGAAGAATTTTCACAAACATAATAATTATAATTACCGCAGACCGAAGCAGTAGAATTCTTACATTGTGCTTCGCTGTCGTAATAATTTATTCCATTTGAAACACCGCTGCCTGAAGAACAGACTCCTGGAGAATTGCACCACCAATATTTTTTTGCACATGTGCCTCCGCAAGATCCTTCAGTATAAGTTATTGTTCCAGCTGGAGCACTAACGCCAGAAATACACTGGGCATTTGAAGTGTTTTTGTTTTCACACCAATATTTTGTTGTTTGTATTGGGCCAGTTTGACAGTCTTGATCTGGACAGAAAGTATAAGTAGAATTACCATTTGTTCTACCCCTACACTCGCCAAAGGTTTCGGTATTACTAAAGAAGCTCTGCCAGCAATATGATGTAGTGCCTCCCGGCACTCCTTTATAACAAGCGCCCTCGGTCTTAGAATTATGATCTCTTGGTATTGTATATGTCGGGGAAGTCATTTTATGGCAATCAGATGGAGGTATTGTATATGTCGCATTTTGATTTGTAGGGATAAAATATGGGATAACCAATAAACCAAGGGAAACAATGACCGCTAAAATTAATGTGATTGCTAGCTTAACTTTAAAGGAGGTCTGTTGTTTAACAAAAGAAATAGACATAAGGAATTTTTATTAATTAAACTAATTATATCAAATTTACAGAAAATAGAAAATCACCGCATATAATGCGGTGATTTTCTATGAGAATAATTTATTTTACAATTTTATCAATCAGGCCGTAATTCATGGCTTCTTCCGGCGACATAAAATAATCCCTATCCGTATCCTTTTCAATCTGGGAAAGGGTCTTATTTGAATGTTTATTTAAAATCTTATCCAATTTACTCTTAACCTTTAAAATATGTTCTGCCCGGATTTTAATGTCAGATGCCTGGCCCTCAGCTCCGCCCATAACTTGATGAATCATGATCTCTGAATTCGGCAAAGATAGTCTCTTGTTTTTTGCTCCGCCGGCCAAAATAATCGCAGCCATAGAAGCGGCAACGCCTACGCAGATAGTCGAAACATCGGACTTAACATACTGCATGGTATCATAAATGGCCAAGCCGGCTGAAACCGACCCCCCCGGTGAATTTATATATAACTTTATATCCTGATTTTTATCTTCGTTGTCCAAAAATAAAAGCTGAGCGATGATCGTATTGGCAACGCCATCATCTATTGGCGAACCCAAAAATATAATTCGATCCTTGAGCAATCTTGAATAAATATCATAAGCCCTTTCGCCCATTGCGGTTTTTTCAATAACCGTTGGAATTAAATACATATCGTTTGAAATATTAGTTTTCATATCTTTGTTATAATATATTTTTACTAATTTAGCAACTAATTATTAATTTACCATTATCCACACCAATAGGATATTTATAAGTGAAACCGGCTGCCTTTTTATGTCCGCCACCACCGAAAAGATTTGCAAACATAGTCAAATCAATATTATTATTATTGGTTCTCATGCTTATCTTCGTTGTTAATTCTTGTTGTCTGACAACAAAACAAGCCTTGATGCCGGTCAATGAATTCATAAAATTAATAATCCCATCAGCTTCTTCCGGCTTAACTGCAAATTTTTTAAAATCGTCGTCGGCAATATAAGTGTAAGCTATGGAGTATTTTTTATTAATTTTTAGTCTCGATAAAATTTCTCCCCAAAGCTTTAATGAATTCAACGATTTATTTTTAAAATAATGGTCAACTGAAATATGTATGCGTGCACCTCTTTTGACCATAGATGATGCGGTTTCAATGGCGTTTAAACTGGTAGCCCCATTAGTAAATGCATGGGTATCGGTCAATATGCCGGTTAAAAGGCAGGTGGATATTTTTTTATCAATATTAAATCCTATCGACAAAAAAAATTTATTTATGATTTCACAAGCCGAGCTGGCGCGCGGATCAATATAATTTATTTTTCCATATTTGTCATTACTGTAATGATGGTCGATGTTTATAATATGAGCTCCGTTTAATTCACCTTTTGAGACATTTGAATTGGCAAGATCTCCACAGTCTAAAAATAACGCCGTGTCCCAATTATTCTGCAAAACCGTTTTGTCGCCAGAAATATTATGAAAGCCTGGCAAAAAATCAAAGTACTTAGGCGCGCCTCCATCACAAAAAATAGAAACATTTTTCCCTAGTGACTGCAAGTAATGAGTCATAGCCAAAGCAGAACCACAAGCATCGCCATCTGCTTTCTGGTGGGTAATAATTATAATATTTTGGGCACGCGACAAAGCGTCTTTGATTTGGTCAAAAGTAAAATTCATATCTGGTCAATAAATTAGTATATGCGATTTTAGTGCTATTGTCAATAATAATTGTCAAAAAAGCGGCCAAGATGAGAACGAATCCATCTCGGCCGCATGGTGGTTTATTCGGGGAGAAGAGCAATGCTGGCGATATCGTCGCCAAACTGGACGTTTCCATCATCGTCGAGCCTAAAGCCCCGAAAAAATCCGTGTCTTCCCTCCTGATCAACGGCAAAACGAGCCTCCTGATGGTCCTTTTTACGCCCTTTTCCAATAAGCCTCTTTATCATGACAACATCACCCTCTTTGTACCTTATCAGGGCGCCAACGAATCCCTCTGGGGTGACGACGCACTTATCGGCGTCAATCCAAACTATCGCTGATGGTTCCGAGGGTTCCATTATACCTCTCCCGTTTGTATTTTGCCTCCCGCTTTGGCACTAACCGAATCAAACGTGAACGCAAAGAGCAACTGGCAAGAATATCACGACTTGTCTATTATGTCAATGATAGTGAACTATTTGAGATAAAAATAATCAATAAAAAAATCCCCTATTTAGGGGATATTAAACTGTTAGTTTTTCATTCCTCGGTTTCTGTATTATTCTTTTTTTGCTGATAATTGCAAAATACGATTTATTACGTCTTCTTCATTCATGGATTCTCCCTCAACAAAAATTCCAGGATATACTTTTTGCGCCAATTCGCAATATAACGGAGATATTTCGCCCGTTAAATTTGTATGCATCACCGCGCGTATAAATTCTAAACGGTGACGACCCTTGAGATCCGCTTGCTTATCAGCCAAACCAACTGCAAACTGCAATTTCTGAAAAGCACTCTCTTTAATCATATCGCCAACAAAGATTGCTCCGGCTTTTATAAATTCGCCTAATCTTCCATCAAGCGACGGCTTAGCCACTCCATTATCAGTATTAGAAACTACCACTACTGGGATATTTAATGAGTTAACTGCGGTAGCAATATAGTATTTCATTTGTGCCGGCATATTACCCTCATCATAAGCACCAACTAGAACCGCTGAGATGCCATTGTTTTCAACATAGCGCTCAAATTGTTTTATATTAATAGCATTAACACATTCAAAGTATGCGACGTTAGTATTAAAATCGGTAAAATATAATGGCGGCCAATTGCGCACCTCTTTGGTGATATTATAAATTTCAATAGGATAACTAAGTGATCCCAAGAGAGGCCGCTTAGCTACGGGAGCAAAGGCGTTAAGTCCGTGCTCATCTTCCTTAACAACAGTTGATCCAAGAAGCAACTTATCGCCAAAAGCAATTTTTATCCCTGCCTTAACTCTTTGATCCTCAGGCTGTTCTAAGCGGGCGATGATAGCTTTTATTGATTTAGTAAAATTGCGGTCAAAATCAGAAAAGTCAAAACCGGGCTTTTGCGAACCAGTCAAAATCACATCTTTGTTTATGCCAACGAGCATATATGAAAGTGCCGATGCCGTATAAGACATGGTATCTGTTCCATGAAGCACTACAAATCCGTCATAATTATCTAATTCCTTTTGAATTGCCAAAGCGATTTGCCGGCGGTCTTGATGTTCGATTTCCGTACTATCCATATTCATCAATTCCATGTAATCAAGATTTGTCAGTTGCTCTATTCCTAAAAGTTTTTCATCAAAAAGTTCTGTTAATTTTCTTTTTACCGGAGCCAATGAACCGCTTGCATTTGGTTGCATATAATATGTGCCGCCACAAGCGATAACAAGAATTTTATACTTTGATGTTCCTTGATTATATCTTTTTACTTCAGTGTTATATGTTCTATCAGCCGGCTTTATAAAATAATCTTCTAATTTAAGGTTGGAATTTGTCAAAAAATGATGACGAATATTGCTGGTTGCATAACGCGAAAATGAATCCGGCATTTCATCTGCAATAGAGGTAACCAAAAGTCGAGCCGCATTTTTAATAAATTTAAAATTATCAGATCCCTTCGCATTATTGATTGCCCAACGCATTTTTTCTATTGCGGCTGGCTTTACCATCGGACCAAGAGAAATTGCGCCGGCTTTAACTGCGGTAGCGCCGACATCATATAAGCCCATATCAGAACTGCCTTTTTTACAATTTGTAATTACGCCAACCACTTTGCCTTTTTCATATACTGCTCGATGAATTGACGGCACAAGCTTTGAGGGAATATTGCCGGCACCAAATGCGCCGATAATAATACCACGGATACTTTCATCATCAACCATTTTTTCAAAACTACTAATGTGTGTTTCAGAAACCAAATCAAAATATCCAATATTTTCATTATTGTTTTTTGTATAATTGAGCTGGGATGGCCTACGTGGACGAGTTATGGATTCAACTTTTATGGTCCAGCCAACATCGGCAAGCCTAGAAATTCGAGGACTTTCAATGGGATTATTCAGTTTTAATCCTTTACTGATAGCGGCTGTAGCTCGTACCACTGTATCGTCAAAGAGAATTCCCACTTCTCCAATACTTGGCGCATTAATATCACTAGCACCCATTCGCGCAACCTTAATCGCATTAGGAAGATTAAGACGAAAGTCAGAGTCCCAATCCCTGGCATTTTGCCGTGCGCCAATAAACATTACCGGCATATTTAAGCCACGCAAAGAAAAAGCCGTAGCAGAAGCGACATAGGGCATGGTATCAGAACCGCCAACTACAACAAAACCATCATAATCATTTTGATGTTCACGGATTATTTCAGCCACTAATGCTACGTCCTCAGCAGTAAGATCAGCACTGTCTTTGAGAAACAAGCAGGTATAATCGATTTGACCGGCACAAGTATGCAAATATGGAACAAGGTCGAATGACCTGGTCAGATTAGTATTAAAATCAGCATTATCCTTTAAAATACCGGCACCGCCGTATCCAATAATTAATACCGATCCCTCGACTCCTTGTTGTTTACAATATTGTTGTATTTTGGCCATAGATTTTAGCTATATTTGCAGATTATACATTTAAATTAATTTTTTGTCAATGGCTCTCTTTAAAATAATGGCCAATAAAAAATAATGGCCAACAAGCCATCACTTTAAGTAAATGGAAACCGTGGGGATTTTAATATTTCAAATTATCCAACAGTTCATCAATCTTTGAAGCTTTCTTTTCAGTCTCATCAAGATAAAACTTCAGTCGAGGCGTAAATTTTAAACTTATATTTTCAGATAAACGCTTTTGAAAGCTCCTGGTGTTGTTATTTAACCTCTTAAGCGTTAAAGGCGTAATCTCATCTGGCAAAACACCAACATAGACTTTTGCATATCTTAAGTCCGAAGAAGTGCTAACCGAAATAACACTAATAATCGTACCCGGCTCCAATTCTAATTCCTCTAAAATAATTCTGGCTACCTGTTCCTTAAGCAATTCATTTACTTTAATTATGCGATCTGACATAAAACTTATTTTTCTTCTTGATAAAATTCCAACCCGTCTTTTTCTTCAATAACCGAATTGCCCTCAAAGCTTAATCCGCATTCCTGTCCGGAATTTACCTTTTCAGCCAGTTGTTTGGCCAACTCTATTCTCGTAACTTTTCCGGAAGTCAGTGCTTGTCCATCTCTAATGACGATAACGACTTCTGACGGCATTATAAATCCGTCATCGACTCGTCCGCCGATAATCATGCTCTTGGCTTCTTTTCTGAAAACTTTCAAAACCACCAATTTGCCAATTAATATTTTTGCTTTTTCTTTAATTGCCATGTCTTTCATTTGATCTTCAATATTTTCTATTAAATGATATATGACTTCATAGCTTTTTATTTCTACTTTTTTATCGCGAGCCAAATTGGCTGTCGTTTGCGCCGGCTTAACATGAAAACCGATAATGGCAGCTCCAGTCGCTTCCGCCTTTAAAACATCAGCTTCTGAAATCAAGCCCAACCCCTTGGAAACAACTTTAATTTTAATTTCCTTGGTTTCCAATTTTGCCAGACTCTCAATAATAGCCTCGAGCGATCCCAAAACATCCGCCTTGATTATCAAATTAATTGATTTTATATTAGCGTCATCTTCACCATTTGCCGAAACAAAACTATGATCTCTTTCTTGCTTTTGTCTCTGAGATTTTACATCCTTATTCAAACATTTAGTTTCCTTAGTAACCTCTAAAATTGATCCAACTGCAGGACAAACTTTAAGTCCCAAAATTCGAGCCGGCGTTCCTGGAAGAGCTTCCTTTATTGAATCGCCTTTATAATCTTTTAAGTTTCTAACCTTGCCGAAATAATCATTGCAATTGCAAATCACGTCGCCAATTCTCAAAGTCCCTGACTGGATTAAAATAGTAGCAACAGGGCCTTCGCCCTTATCAATATGTGATTCAACAATGGTTCCAATTGCCTGCTTGTCCGGATTAGAAAGCATGCTTTCTTTATTAATATCGGCCAACAAAAGGACTGTTTCCAAAAGATCATCAATGCCTTGTCCTGTTTTTGCAGAGACCGGCACGCAAATTGTTTTTCCGCCCCAGTCTTCAGGCAAAAGATTATTTGCTGATAAGTCTTGTTTGGCTTTTTCGATATCCGCTTCTGGCTTGTCAATTTTATTAATAGCCACAACAAAAGGCAAACCAGCATCTTGAATTATTTTAATCGCCTCTTTTGTCTGGGGCTGAACACCGTCGTCGGCTGCCACAACCAAAATAGCAATGTCTGCCACTCGGGCGCCACGTGATCTCATGGCCGTAAACGCTTCATGACCCGGAGTATCAATAAAAGTTATTAATCTGTCATGCCTATGAACCTGATAAGCGCCAACGTGCTGAGTAATGCCTCCGCTTTCTCCTGAAACTACATCTGTTTTTCTAATAGCGTCTAAAATTTTTGTCTTGCCATGATCAACGTGTCCCATAACAACAATCACCGGCGGTCTGGCTATTTTATTTTCATCATCGTCCGCTAAAATATTTTTTAATTTGTTTTCGGATTCATTATTAACCGATACTGAATTTTCTTCCAAAGGAGAAACTTCAAAACCCAGCTCAGAACCGATAATGCCTGCGGTATCAAAGTCTATTCTCTCATTCATAGAGGCGAGAACGCCATTTTTCATAAGCTCCATCAAAACCTTATTTATCGGCAAACCCATTAGAGCTGCAAATTCCCTAACAGTAATTACCGACGGGACTTTTATTTGCCCACCGACAACTTTTTCTTCTGCAACAACTTGGCCAACGCCGCGAATTTCATCAATCTTGGCTTTTTCTTTAGCAATCTTAGCATTTCTTTTCCAAGCATCAATTATTTTATCTGCCAACCTATCGTCAATTTTTATGGCTCTTCTGCCAATATCAAAGCCCAGCTGTGGGAGTTTTTCCAACAGCTCATTGCCTGTTACGCTTAATTTTCTTGCTAAATCTGCTACATTCATGACACTTTGTTTATTTCGATAATTTTTATTTTACCAAAAAATAGTAAAAAAATCAAGCATATTAATCGTTTAAATTGATTGATTGGTTATTTTCTGCTAATATTCATTTATCAAAAATTCATTGATAAAAAATGGTCACGTAGCCAAGTGGTAAGGCAGCGGTCTGCAAAACCGCTATTCGCCGGTTCGATCCCGGCCGTGACCTTAATCAATGCCCGGCTGGGCATTTTTTTGTTAATAAAAATAACGCTCACCTGAGCGCTTATAAAAAATGGACGGCGCAAGACAGGGTTAAGCTGCTTGCGCCGAAATTTCGAGGGGTTGTGTGCTCTTTAGGGAGCACATACTGCAACCGTTCTGCCAGGTTCGATCTTGGCTCGGTAGAAGAGATAGCGCTCCCTCGTACCGTTCTTTACCTGGAAGAAATCAAACTTGTGTTCTCCGTCCGCCAGCGGAAATGGACGGCTTTCGGAGTGCGCCGGTAGCTCGACGATCATCACGTCGTCGATCACTGCCAGGCGACTGTCGCTGGCATCATTCCTGATGACTCGCTTTTCCGGGGAAAAGAAAATCACGCAGATGGTGGCCAACAACATACAAAGACCAAAACCAAGGTACACTTTCCTCATCTTCTCATCCCCCTAAACCTACAAAATGGGTTAATTGCCTTAATTCAATATAGTAATTATATCATATTTTGTATAAAATGTCAATAGATACTGCCATCTTTAATGTAAAATTAAATAAAAAAACTGCCATTATTAGGCAGTTTTTTAAGTAAAAATTGTTAAGTGAGCTTTAAAACGAGCAGGTATAGTCTGATAATGAATTTGTTGCCGTACAGCCAAAAGTTCCACCACTTTCTGTATCACAATTACAAACACTTAAATGAACATGAACATTAGTACTGGCTGTTGCTGTTAAAGTTTGGCAACTTGGCTTTTTACCATTTCGTTCATCCAAGACAGTTGTAAATTTGCATGACTTAGCCGCTGCCTCAATACTTTTACAAAGCCTGTTTGATTCAGCAGCATCTCCTGCCTGAAATATTTGAAGTTTATTTACATTATCCTTAATAGCTTGAACATCAACAGCATAAGACTGTGTAGTCCCTGCGCTTGTTTTATTATGGCAACTCCCAGCATCAGATCGTCCCAAAGAAGTAAATCTAAGTGAATAGCCATCAAATCCAATATCACTAGCCAATTTATTATATAGACAAGAGATTCCTGATCCCAGTTGAGAGGCTGCTGCTGGCCTTGGAGTTCCAGCAGGAGTATCAAAATCTCCGCCATTATTTGGCTGTACCAACGGATATAATTTAAAATCTGCTGTACTATTTGGCGAATTGACCTTGCCACAATAAGTAACAAAACCCTGCTTTAAAATTTGTATGCCCAATGATCCGCTTGGGACATTACTTATAGAATATTTTCCTAAAACATCCGTAGTTGCCGGTCCATAATTAGTAATTGGTTGAAGAAGTTTTAGAAGCGTAACCTTTGCACCGCTGATTTCCAATGGTCCTACATCAGCAGAATAAAAATCGCGTTCATTATTTTTGGTAATAATTCCGGAAACGGTATTAAGACTAACAGGACATGAATCAGCAGATTTGGTGGAATCCCCACCACTACAAGTACAATTACCAAAAGAATCTTGAATCCATCCTTCGGAAACTGATTGCGTTCCAGGAACATTTAAACACAAATCGACTTCATTAATTAATGCACCAGTACAAGTTTTTCCTGCAATGAATGTAACTGCGCGAGGATACATTAAATTTGGTTTACAAAGACTCTTAGTAGTCATGCTTGTTTTACTACCTAACAAATAGCTGGTTTGGGTACAACAACCAGTAGCTTGTGAAACCGCGCTTGGGCAGTTAAGTGAGCATGCACTAGCAGTAGAAAAAATCTTTAAAATAGTTCCTGCCGGCTTTGTTGCACTGGCGACACATTGCCCTCCCGTAGAGCCTGCCACGCACCAATTTAAAACCGGCGCATTACAGACATCAGTACAATCTTTTATCCAGCTATAACAGCCTGGCGTGCCAGGAGTACAGACTTTTTGAGTACAGGTATAGTTCGGACTTCCAGAACAGGTGTATGTCGGATACGATATTTGGCAAGCGCTATTGCAATCAGTTGCGATAACACAGCCAGCAGTTCCTGCCGCACAACTAGAACATGTCTTATTAGTAAAATTGCATTTAAAATAACCATTTTGCTGTCCAGTAATCTCATTAACACCCGCACCGCAACTAGCAACATCTTCGGGCATTAAATTGCAGGACTCGCTATTATATGGAGAACAAGACTCATAGCCTCCAGTGCTTTTGCATCTATACCAAGCGCAAGTCGGCGTCCATTTTCCTTGGGGATACTGCGTTAAACAAACATTCTCATAAATGTTAAGAGCCCGCCATGGACCGTCTGATCTTTGATAACTGCAACATCCGGGCTGTGACCCGGTTGGATTTGTGACATTTATAGTTATTTTCGAACTGACAATATAATCGTCACTAGTTCCTCCTGTGGCATAAACAGATTTTGCACCCGGCGTTGTAAAGGTGTAAGTAATGCTTGAACCATATTTCAATGGCCCTGATCCATCATACCACTCCACGGAGCCATACTTTCCGGTCGTGTCATTTCTAACCTCTGAAACCAGATTTATAGGAGATCCTAAGGCTACACTTACTCCTGAGCTGGGAGATTTAATGACGATTGTAGGCTTAACAGTTGTTGTATCGATGACACAACTCTTGGTTGGACAAAATGTATATGCTCCTCCGGTTGTACTTATCCTTCCCCTGCAGTGGCCGAATTTTTCATCATCTTGAAAAAGGCCTGGCCAGCAAGAAGGAGCCGGATTAGTTGTGCCCTGATAACATGCGCCAGTGGTTTCAGAATTATGGGGACTGGGGATTTGAAATGATAACGAAGACATTCTATAACATCCCGAGGATGGTATTGTAAAAGCTTTTTGACTTATCGGAAAAAAAGAAGGCGCAATAAGAATTCCGATAGAAACTATCACCGCAATAGTCAAAGTGATTGCCAATCCAATTTTTGTATTAGTCTTAGTCACGGTTGGGAAAACCATAGATTAAATATGTATTAATTATAACAAAGTTTTCTATATTATGATATAAATAATTTTTACAAATAAAAAACAAGGCCGAATTAAATCGCCTCGTTTTTTATTTATATCTTAAGTTTTGATTCCCATTCTTTTAGCACAATACCAGGCTGACCAGTTTCCATCATGGACTCTCTTTTTCAAAGCCCAATCAGTCGCTATCTTGTAATCCATTTTTTCTTCAAAGCTCAAACTTTTATGAAGCGAGTTGATTTGCCAAAGTCCGGCATCAATGCTTCCATTCCTATTTGTATGAGTCGCCTTGTCATTCCAAGTGCTTTCACACTTAACAATTAATTCCACTTCCCTTGGGTTCAAACCGAATTTTACAGCCTCCGCTAAAACATAAGCCCTTATTTCATCCTTGTCATCCTCGTCTGACTCTTTGACAACAGGAGCAGCAATAGCTTTTAGTGATGCAGATGCAACCTTATCTGCCACGATTGTAGTAGCAGTACTATTGGTCTTGGACATATTTAGATTAATTGATGCGTCAAATATGATGGGCTGAGGGGAAT
Organism: Candidatus Buchananbacteria bacterium; assembly: GCA_041665065.1. Classification (GTDB taxonomy): domain Bacteria; phylum Patescibacteriota; class Patescibacteriia; order 2-01-FULL-39-33; family 2-01-FULL-39-33; genus JBAYJM01. The sequence goes on along the minus strand of JBAYJM010000004.1, from coordinate 21,437 downwards.
TCTTAACCAAAAGCATAGATACACTATATTCCTCCAGCCCCTTTTGTGTTGGAATTATTTGGGCCTTGGACAATTGCGGAAACAATAGTTGGCAGATAAATGCAACAGAAGCCAGGGCAATAATTCTACGTTGTTTTTTAGTCATAAATGATTTTTTGGTTGCTTTTAAATAAAAAATGACCATATTCATATATTGGTCATCATTTACTTTCGCAATGTGGCATTATAGCAAATTGCCCCTATTTTGTCAATGGACTTTGGCTGATTTATTAGATTATTTTGTCTTAAATTAGATTAAACTTTACAAGTTATTTCTAACTTTTACCTAAATTGACGTAAAATTTATATTTAGATAGTCATCTAAATACTTTTATTTTTGTCTTGTTAAAATACCGACAACATAGTAAAATTATTTTAAAGAGAACAATTCTTATAAATATTTTTAAAAAATGAATAATAAAAAAATAACCGCGATAGTTATTGTCATTATAATAGCTATTATTGTTATCGCTTTAGCCTTTTTTTGGCTAAAACAGTCCGCCGTAAACAAAACATACCTTTATGTGAGCAATGAATGCTCACATTGTAAGATTGTTGAGGAATTTATAGATAGCAACGGGATTAAAGATAAGGTTCAATTTGAAATCAAAGAAGTCTCCGCCAACCAGGCCAATGCGCAAGAACTGATCAGTAAAGCGGTTAAATGCGGAATTAACCAAAATGAAGTGGGCGTTCCAATGTTGTGGGCCGATTCAAAATGCATTGTGGGAGATCAAAGTATTATTGATTTTTTCAAAATTAAAGCTGGAATAAAATAACATGAAAAAAAAGATTTTTTTTACAATATTGGCTATAGGCACCTTTGTAATTATGTCTCCAGCTAAAGCAATTTGTCCTGTTTGTACCGTTGCAGTAATAGGCGGAGTTGGACTTTCAAGATGGCTGGGCATTGACGATACTATCACCGGACTATGGATAGGCGGCGTAACTATTTCTTTAATAATCTGGACCATTGATTGGTTGAACAAAAAAAATATCCGCTTCTGGTTTAGGAAGATTTTAATAATTGTCTTGTACTATGGATTTATTGTCGTGCCTTTAGTGTGGTGGGATGTAGTAAATTATCCCACCAATACACTCTGGGGAATGGATAAATTGCTATTTGGAACAATTATTGGAACAATTGCTTTTTTAGCCGGAGTAATCGCTTTCCCATACACAAAGAACAAAGCAACCGGAAAGTCGTATTTTCCCTACCAAAAAGTTGTCATGGCCATATCGCCGCTTATAATTTTTAGCTTAATATTCTTTTTTTTAATCAAATAATATGGACGAAAACATAAAAAAATTAGATGACTTTATCCAAAAGGTTGACCAAATGAAAAAACAGGATAAAATGGATCTATCATCAGATCAGGATTTAAGTATAGCCATAATGAATTTGGTCAGCATCGAAGAACATTTTTTCTTCAGTGGCGGAAAGACTGGCAATAATCAGTACTATGATTTAATTAAGGATGTCAGAGAAATGCGAAAGGAGCTACTTAAAAAGATTATCAAAGAATACGACGGCGAAGTCTGGTGCATTTCCAAACATTTGCTTGCTGCTTCAATGAGGCTAATGGAAGTTGGCACCAAACAGCTAGGAATGGATAAAAAAGAAGAGGCGTATGATTTGTTTGATAAAAGCTATAATTTATATTCCCTGTTTTGGGGTTTGAATATGAAATTGATTGATGTCGGCGAGATCAAAAAGATTGATGATGGAGCCCTGCATAAGGATGATAAAGCTAAAGGCGGTTTTATGGGTAAACTCGGTGTTTTGGTTAAGAAAGCGATAGATTGTTGTTTAGAATAGTTAACATAGTTGCGAAGGAAAAAGACGTTCCCAGGTCGTGCCGGAACGTTTTTTTAATTAAAAAAGGCCGGCACGAACGAGATGTTCTCCCGTCGTGACGGCTTATTAGTAGTGCAACCTACGGCTTACTTACGGTTTCCTCATGCCACACCTACCAAAGCAGCCCCTCCATTTCTTTTCGCACTTCGTATGACTTCCGGTCCCCCTAATCTTGAGGCACGGCTTCCGAATGTCCACCTGGACATCCGGATTGCCACCAACCTTTCCCGGTAGTGCTGCATTTCTACTTCGTTTCTCCTTACTTTTCCGCATGTGAATCACCCCCGTGTTGCCTAGCCACTACTATAGCAATCCTAGCTAAAACATCCTATCAAATAACCTAAATTTATTCAAATATAAAAACGCCCTTGAGGGCGCCTATTTTCACATGTTATTTAATATCCAAAAACCATCCCAAGAATCGCATACAACATAACGGCCAAAGCAACCAAAAAGTTAAAATAACAAAAAAACCTTCCAAACTGTCTGAAATCCGCAACATCAAAATAGTTGAGCGCTATAAAAACCCCTATGTCTATAATTATATATATGATTGATACGAAGATAACAAATGGGTAATTCATATATTAATAATATCAAATAAGGGGAGTTCCGCCTAGACCTCGCTTCCGCTCGGTCGTCGTTGCCCTGGGCAGAGCCAATGCTCCCAAGGGTCGCATCGTCTACGCTCTCCTGCGTTTTGTTTTGGCAAAAACCAAAACAAAACTTGTTTCGCTTCTGCCCGTTCGACTCACTTATCCATAAAAAAAATAATCCGCCGCGGCGGATTATTTTTTTATTAGCGGGTAAGGGGAGTCGAACCCCTGTCACGAGTTTGGAAAACTCGGATAATGACCGTTATATGATACCCGCAAAAAACTATTACAATAGTAGCAGAAATATTATTTTTTTTCAAGATGCAACTTATCTCTTTTTTATGATAAATAATTCACAAAAAATGTTATAATAAATATATCAAATTATTTATTATACATGGTAACTTGGCATAACAAATCAATTTCTGATATTTTAAAAAAATTAAAATCATCAGAAGACGGCTTAAGCGAGAAAGAAGCAAATTTTCGTCTTAAAAAATACGGCTTTAATACCCTGCCTGCAAACAAAGGCAAGAATTTTTTTATTATCTTTTTAAGCCAATTTAAAAGTCCGCTCATATATATTCTTATTGCTGCCGGCGCCGTCATATTGGCAATCGGCGAAATTGCCGATGGACTTATAATCCTGGTCATTTTAATATTTAACTCTGTAATCGGCACCACCCAAGAAGGCAAGGCACAAAATGCTTTGCTTGCCTTGAATAAATTCACACAAACAAAATCAACCGTCCTGAGAAATGGCAAAGAAATTATTATCGATGATAATCAGGTTGTTATTGGTGACATTTTAATTATTCAAGAAGGCGAAAAGGTTTCAGCCGATGCGCGCCTTATTAATGCCAATAATTTAAAAATAGACGAATCATCGTTGACTGGCGAATCAATCCCGACACACAAAACAACAAATATCATTAAAAAAATAAACCTGCCGGCACCAGAACAAAAAAATATGGTCTTTAAAGGGACAAATGTCGTGTCAGGAAATGGCAAAGCAATCGTCGTCGCCACCAGCTTAAATACGGTTATTGGCAAAATCGCCAAGAAAATCGAAAACATCGATACGGAAACACCTTTAAAGAAAAATATCGAAAAACTTTCAAAGTCGATTATAATTATCACCATTCTAATCAGTCTGGTAATATTTTCTTTGGGTTTAATACTGGGTCAATCGATTATAACCATGTTTACTGTCGTAGTTTCACTGGCCGTTTCAATAATCCCTGAGGGTTTGCCAATTGTAATCACTTTGGTGCTCGCAACCGGTGTTTGGCGGATGTCCAAAAGGAATGCGCTGGTAAAAAAACTCCAGGCTGTCGAGGCTCTTGGCCAAGCGCAGATTATTGCAGTTGATAAAACAGGAACTATTACCAAAAATGAATTGGTCGTCCAAAAAGCTTACCTTAATGGTAATTTATTCGATATTTCCGGCATCGGCTATCAACCAAATGGCAATATCAAATTAAAAGGGAAAATAATAAATGTAAAAGATTTTCCCGAATTAACCTACGGTGCAAAATTATCGGCGCTTTGCTCCAATGCCAGAGTAATGTATTCCGAGGAAGATAATATTTGGAAAATTTCCGGCGATCCGACAGAGGCGGCCATTATTACTTTTGCAGAAAAAATCGGTTTGAATAAAGATGGGCTTGAAATGCAATCAGAAAAAATTTCCGAGATGCCTTTTGATTATAAATTAAAATACAAGGGAATAATCATCAAAGAAAATAATCAAAATAATTTATTTGTCATGGGCGCGCCGGAATCAATTTTAAAAATATCTTCAAAAATAATTTTAAACGGCAAAGCCGTAACATTAACAAAAGAAAAGTTTAAAGAACTGGAAAATATTTTCAAAAAAATGTCTGAGAGCGGCCTTAGGGTAATAGCCATGGCTCGAGCTAAAACCAAGGACAATGTCATAAACGATCCGAAATCACTGGAATTTGTAGGCTTTTTAGGAATGCGGGATGCGCTCCGCCTGGAAATTAAAAATTCCATCATCAAAGCAAATCTTGCCGGCATAAAAGTCGTCATGATAACCGGCGACCACAAAATCACTGCCAGAGCAATTGCCAAAGAAGCTGGAATTTTCAAAGAGGGCGACGAAATCTTGACCGGTGAGGAAATTGATAATTTAAGCGACGTTGAGTTGGCTAAAAAAATTATTTCTGTTTCCGTCTATTCCCGAGTTACGCCGGACAACAAATTAAGAATTATAAATTCATACCGAAGCCTGGGTCTAATTGTTGCCATGACCGGCGACGGAGTAAACGACGCCCCATCGCTTGTCGCAGCCGATCTGGGAATTTCCATGGGCAAAATTGGCACTGAAGTCGCCAAAGAAGCGGCAGACATCGTTTTGCTTGATGATAATTTTAACAGTATTGTCTCGGCCGTTGAAGAGGGGCGAAATATCTATAAGACAATCAAAAAAGTGATGCTATATCTGTTTTCAACTGGTTTAGGTGAAGTTTTAACCATTGCCGTTTCCATACTTATCGGCCTGCCAATTCCCCTTATTGCGGCGCAAATCATCTGGCTGAATTTCGTTACAGACGGATTTTTAGATGTTGCACTGGCAATGGAGAAAAAAGAAAGCGGGCTTTTGAATGAGAAGTTGAAATCGAGTGAAAAAAATCTTTTAGATAATTTAATGGTTGGACGGATTATTACAATGGCACTTCCGATGATGTTTGGAACTATATATTTATTTTATAAGAACATGGGCGGAGATATCAGTTATGCGTGGACTGTTTCTCTCTGCACTCTTGCAGTATTTCAATGGTTTAATGCTTGGAACTGCAGATCGGAAAGCAAATCAATTTTCCAGACCAATCCATTCTCAAACAAGTATTTGATCTATGCGACAATAATAGTGATACTTTTACAAATTGTTGCCGTATATAACCCTCTTGTTCAAAAAATACTCCACACGACCGCCTTAGACTTTGGACAATGGCTTATCATCATACCTGTTGCATTTTCTATTATTGTTGTTGAAGAAATAAGAAAATTTTTCTATCGCAGATATTTAAAATCACTGTCTAGTGAGGAGTCTGTTATTTTAAATACTGATTTCTTGCCTATTAAAACTACTGCTTAAACGGGACAAAAATAACTCTGTCTATTTTTAAAAAATTTCTAGTGTTTTTAAGACGCCAGATTGGATTAAATTTTGAGCAAAAAAAGAGCGTATTCCACTGGGGGCAATACGCTAGAGTGATGACGATTTCTGCTTAGCCTTGGATGTTTCCACCCGATTTCGGTCTTGTTTTTCAACAACCCTACTTAGGATAACATGTCCTCGAGAGAATTAGCTGGCAACGATTCCACCAGTCAATCTTTGTGACTCTCGTGCCAGGTTCGCGCCCCAGCAAGAAGAACACTCCTATAACCCCGCAACGGACAACGCGCGCGCGCTTTAACATCCGTGCAGTTTAGGCTCTTCCTGGTGACTTTTTGAGGGTCTTTTCCGCTAAACCTACGGTGCAGTTCACAGGGAACCCGCAGCCAGAGGTATGACACGGAAAATCCAGGAGTCGCTATTGCTTTCCTCAGAAATCATTCATCATTAATATTTTAGAATAAAGAATAAATAAAGTCAACATCATTTTTTTAATTTCTAATAAAACAAAAACCCGCTCATCACGGATTTTATACTTATCGGGCTGCGGGGAATTGAACCCCGTCTACACCCACCCCATGGGCGCGTACTACCGACATACTCCAGCCCGTTATCGTAATTATGCTATCACAAAAAATTTCTTCTTTCAATTGAGAAGTAGTTTAGACCAGACCGAAGTTAATGCCAATGTCTTTGCATATCTTCCCTTGCCGAGAAACAAGGGGTAGAAATCCATCTCCGACCTAATCTCTTTCTTGCCTTCATGTCCAATCACCTGGCCCTTTTTTATTATTTTAAAATCACCCAGGCTTTTTAACTGCTTGAATTCTTTTGGCACAGAATAACTTCCAAAAACCCTATATAAATCTTTATTTTTATAAGCGATTTTTTTTCCTGAAATGACTCCTAAATTTTTTAGAATACTTTTAACATCTCTTAGTCCAGTTTTAAAATTTCGTCCTGTCTTGTCAGGACCATACTCCAAGGCAATTCCCAACTTAACATGACTGATCATTTCGTTGCCTCCAAATACCTTTTTCTTTATCAAAGCCACTCTTTTAATGGGTACTAATTTTAACAATTGCCTATGCTTATTGGAAAATTTTGTAATAATAGCCAGGCTTCTAAAGTTAGAATTTGTCGCATGCAAATCAATTACAAGATCAAATTTAGAAAGCTCCTTTTTTAGATGGTATGCTATTTTTTCCTCTGATTTTCCATTTTCTTTTCCGGGGAAAGAACGATTCAAATCTTGCTTTATCCAACGTTTTTTTCTTTTCATGGCTGGCTCATTGGCTAAAATCAAAGTTAAAGACCCTTTTTTAATTTTCAAGGTCTTAAGTTCTTTAATAATTCTTTTGCCCATAATTTCATCACCATGAACACAACCGACTATTGCGATTCTAGGCTTGCCATTCCCGATTGTTGTTAAATTAAATTCCATATTATTAAATTATATATAAAATTTCTAATTTATAAAATTGGCGAGGAGAAACGTTTCTCCCCTCGCCGGTTTTTCAAACCGCTCTCGCACAAATTTCATGGACAAACCTCGCCCAAGATACAATCAACGAGACATCCCGCGTCGTATCGAACATGCGAAATTCGATCGTTCCGTGCTTTGAAATTCTGATAAAATCCCACAGTCGACGAGGATCATCAGCAAATCCGTCTTTAACTGCTCTAGCGTGAAACTCTGCCCAGCCCGGATAAGACGGCGGGACGAAACTAGTCATGAGATGGTCTCTGAAAAGTTCCATCCTAGTACTCATGCCTTTGGCTGCGCGACGATATTCCCTTAATCGTTCTTCAGTTGAGCCCAATTCGCAGAGCTCATCGAAATGACGCACCGCCTCGTTGTAAACTCTCAAAGCAGAATCATGGTCAGGCATGCCGATATGAACATGGACGCCAGCAACACGACAAGCCGCCCTAACAACCTCCATTGGCATATCTCTGGTTATGCGAAGATAACGCTCATCGGGATAGATATTTAGGGGCATGTCCAATGGAGCGGCAGGAACAAATACGCGACCAAACCCTAAGGCCCTTTCAGCCGCCTGGATTTCCCTTTCGTTTTCTGCAAACTTTGCCTCAATTCGTCCTAAATCACATGGTTCATCAAATTTCTCTTCAAATTGGCAGGCTGAAAGCTCATTCCCATAGCAACTCCCTCTGCCGTTAGCCCGTTGTTTGATGAACTCGATCACTTGTGGCGCTATGGGAGCTATCGTGCCACCCACCGTTAGATGGCATTCCCTTTCTACACCCACCATCATTGCAAAACGTGGATCAAACTTGAAAAGTGCCTGGAACTTCTTCATGGCGATTCCTCCTTTGTCGCCTCCTCCGTTAAAAACAAAAAAACCGGCCTTGTGGCCAGTTCCATTTTTGCTTTATGCTAAGCGCGCAAATCAAATTCAACCGGCCTCAAGTCAGTAAAGAAAAAGCTAAACCAGTTGTTGAATTGTGTTCTTAACATATTGTAAAAATATTATACATCACGGCCTTAAACAGGTCAAGTTTATTAACCCAGTTTTTTGCCGCTTAGTTTTGTGCCATTTAGTTGTTTTAAAATCTCAGAGTCAAATACAAAATTTATTTTATTCTTTTCTTCAAATTTCTCCTGCGCCATGGCCATTAATTTTTCCAGCAATTCTCTAAATTCTAAGCCAGATGCCTTCCAAAGGTGGCTATATAAAATACCGGGCAAAGTATTTACCTCATTGGCAAAAATTTCTTTTGTTTCTTTATTATAAAGGAAATCTATTCTTGCAATTCCACTGCAACCAAAAATCTTATAAATCTTTTTGGATAGTTCTTTTATATCTTTGGCCGTATTTTCATCTAATCGAGCCGGAATAATCATCCCACTTTGCGAATTACCCAGTTGAGTACCTCCGTCAATAATATATTTTTCGTTGAAATCAAATAGCTCACTTCCAAAAGTCGACTCCTGAACCTCTGAAGCGCGTAAATCATTATTTCCTATTACGCAACAAGTAAGATCCATTAAATTGTCCACGCCCTCTTCAATCAAAACCTTATCGTCGTAATAAAAAGCTGATTCAATGGCAAGTTCCAGTTCTTTGCCTGCCGGCTCTTTAACTTTAACAATGCCGATTGATGATCCAAGATGGACGGGTTTTACAAAAACCGGCCATTTTAAATTTTTATTGGCGCGGCTAATTATATCCTGGCCATGATCATTCCATTCTTCTTTTGTAAAATCAAAATATTTTGTCGTTTTAATTTGCGACCGTTCATAGATGACTTTGGTAATGGCCTTATCCATTGTCATGGCTGATGAAGCAACGCCACAACCGACATAGGGCACCCCAATAATTTCAAAAATACCCTGCATCGTGCCATCTTCACCAAATGCCCCATGAAAAGCTGGAAAAGCCAAATCTATTTTTATTCTCTTATTAAATAATCCTTTTTTTTGAAAAACCATTTTGCCCTTAGTCTCGCTTAAATCCAATAAATATTCGAATTTCTTTTCTTCGTCTTTAATCTTATTTTTTCCATCCGTAAAAAATTTTAACTGTCCTAATTCATCACCAATCAACCATTTTCTTTCTTTAGTCAAATACACCGGCGTAACCTTATAATCCATTTTTTTTAATTCAGAAATAATAAGCCAGGCCGTGATTATAGACACGTCATGCTCCGGTGTGCTACTGCCAAAAAATACGCCTACATTTTTCATAAATTTATATATATTGATCGCCCCAGTCATTTTGAAATAAAATAACATCTCCGGGCTTTAATACTTTATCTAATGACTGATGCGCTTCCTGTGCGGAACTATACCAAATAATTTTATCATCAGCAAATCCGTTTTCCTTGAGCCCTTTTTCAATAAAAGGCGTAACACTGTTGTCTATCAACATTACCAAGTCGGCTACGCCCGACAACTCTTTTCCAATTTTTTTATGAACAGCTTCAGCGCTCTTTCCCATTTCCACCAAACCGGGCGTTAAAAAAACCTTCCTGCGCCCAGTGAATTTGGATAGTAACCTAATAGCCTCTCTAACTCCGTCCGGATTGCCATTATAACTATCATCAATAACAATCAATCCATTTGGATTAATTATCGGCTCTAATCTGTGAGGCACCGGCTTTATTTTTGAAAAACCAAAAGCAATCTTGTCATTTTCCATTTCCAATTGTTTTCCGACAACAATACAAGCAACCGCCAATCCAGAAACATATTCTGCCAAGATTTTAGATTGGAACCTGCCAACTATTTGACTGGTATCACTAATCAAGAATTTATTTATTAGATCATCTGCCGAAAAACTAAGTTCGCTTACTCGATATTGAGACATGGAATTGTCCCCTGATGAATAGAATGAGATTTTTTTGCCCTTAGTATATTTTTTAAAATTCTCAACGACATTATTATTATCCGCGTTTAAAATCAGGAGGCCGGTTTCCTTGATGCCATCAGCCATTTCAAAAACCGTTTTAACGGTAATTGATAAATCAGTTAATCTTTCTAGATGGCTTTCGTTTATTCCGGTGATAACTCCGATATCGGGTCTGACCATCGCGCACAATTCAGCCACATCTCCCTGGTAATGCTCGCCCATTTCAATAATTAATACTCCGATTTTTTCATCGACTTCATTGTTGATGTATTTAGCAATACCGATGGGCGTATTTATACTCTCCGGCGGCGCAGCTACCTTGAACTTCTCAGACAACACCACTTTCAGCGCCTCCTTCATACTTGTCTTGCCATAACTGCCAGCAATGCCGATTATTTTTAGATTCTCTAATTTAGAAAGCCTTTCTTTTGCTTCATGCACTACTTTATTTTTTAAATACAACTGCAATGGATAAATCAACTCCAAACCGATGGCAAAAAAGATAAAATAAAAAAATCCCAGCCCCACCAATAAAAATAAAAAGGTGAATAAGCCCACCCAGAAATCAAAATAAACAAAGCCGGCAGCTAAAGCGGCAATCACTGACAGTAAAAGATGAATTAGAACCGAAATAATCAACAGAAGCTTTACTTTTCCTGTCCATTTTAAATTCCCTCTTAATTTCTTCGGAGGAAAAATGCCTTTTTTTCTAAGCAAGCGAAAATACCTGGGAAGCTCATAACTTTCCAGTTGTAGTAAATATAACTGATATCTTATTGCATCAAACATTTATAAATTCCTTTATTGCCTTAACAAATTCCGCCGGCTGATCCTGAAAACAAAAATGGCCGGCGCCATCTAATATAACCATTTTTGATTTATGGATATCTTGAGACATTTTTCTGGCATATTCAAGCGGGGTATCTTTATCTTCCGAACCCCAAATTATCAAAGTCGGGCCCGGCATTTTTGGCAGATATACTGATAGGTCTTCATTTATGATATTTACATAAGTCTTTTGCAGTTCCGGAGTCGCCAAATAATCATCAGCGCCGATTTTTCTATAAATTTCTTTCCTAAGCGGCTGCATAACCTTGGCTCCAAAAAACGGCTTAACTATTTTTGCGGCTATATTTAAAGCCTTTTTTTTATTCTGATGGATAATTAAACCGGCACTATCTACTAAAATAACTTGAACAGCCAGTTCCGGCTTAGTCGCCGACAGCTTAATTGCAACCCTTCCGCCAAAAGAATGCCCAATTAAAATCGCCTTCTTAAGTTCTAGTTTAAGCATAAACTGTTCTACTATGCCGCAGTAATCAGTTAAGTTAAAATCTGTCTTTGGCGATGGCGAACCCCCAAAACCCGGAAAATCAATAGCGTAAATATCATTACCAATGCTTTCATTTCTCATTAAGCCTATGATTTCTTGCCAAATTTTAGAATCAACTCTCCAGCCATGCAAAAAAATTATTGGCACCCCACTATTTACTGTAAAATTGGTCGAATAGTTAATCAGCTGGTCGTTTATAATAATATTTTTCATACTCATATTTGGATGTATATAGTATAGAAAAAAAATGGGTTTTCGGCAATGCTTTTGACTCCAACAGAGCCAATATTAAAATTTTGACAAAATACCCCTAAACACATTATAATATATCGATAACCCATACCCCAGGTGGGGGTTTAATAATAAAATAAGCAATATGACAAAACAGAAAGAAATGGCCCTGATTAATTTTAAAAAAGCTCAAGGAGCCATCAATAGAATCATTCAAATGGTGGAAAACAACCAATATTGCATTGATGTGATGCAACAAAATCTTGCCGCCATAGGCATATTGAAATCCGCCCATCAACTCTTAATGGAAAGCCACTTAAATAATTGCTTTAAAACTGCCATTTCCTCAGGCAACGAAAAAAGAAAAAAAGAAATGACGCAAGAAATTTTAAAAGTAACAAAATTGCTTAATAAATAGGTGCGACCAATGAAAAATATCCAAGAAAATCTAAAAAAAATTTGTTTTATATTTTTAGCTTTTGTAATTATTTCAGCTTCATTATTGTTTTGCCAGCCAACTGTTTCTCCGGGCTCTCACGCCAGCATGGGTCACCACAACACACCATCAAGCCAACATGGAATTTCGGAATGTTGCAGGGTAAATCTTGAACTAAACACCGCCACCAAATCCAAGCTGGATTTTTTTATAACTCTGATTGCTTTATTACTTGCCGGTTGGCAGATTTTCAAAAGCAATAAAAAGACTAAGGAAATCAGGCTTGGACGCGTTTCATTGGTTAATAATCGCGGTCCAAATTCATTTAAAATTCTCATAGACTTTTTCTCCCAAGGCATTCTTCATTCAAAAAGCTGGTAATTTTGATTTTCTTTTTTTGATCTTTAATAATTTAATTAAATTTTTTATTATATGGAAGTAAAAATAAAGAAAATCAGCGTTAGCGGCATGCATTGCAAATCATGCGAGCTGCTAATCGAAGACGGCCTCAAAAAATTGCCTGGTGTTACCAAAGTAAGAGCAAACCAGAATAGAGGCACCGTCGAAATATATCACCATGGCTCCGGTCCCAGCTCGGAACAAATAAACAGCGCCATCAAAAATGCCGGCTATGAAGTCGGCGAAAAAAGTAAACTACCTTTTTTTTCCAAAGACAAAACAGACTACAAAAATCTCCTTATCGGAGCAATTATTATTGCTGTATTATTCGTACTACTTAAATCCTTTGGAATATTAAATCTAAGCGCGGACACTTCTGGTGGCGGATTAATTATTGCCTTATTTGTCGGATTAATTGCCGGCGTATCTACCTGTATGGCGCTAGTCGGAGGACTGACTCTGGGCTTAGCATCACGACACGCCGAACTGCATCCTGAAACCACCAGAATCCAAAGATTTAGACCTCATCTATTTTTTAATTTAGGCAGGATGATCGGCTTTGCTATACTTGGCGGATTGATAGGACTAATTGGAACTGCTTTTAAAATATCTCCCAATGCCCTAGGCATTGTTACGATGATAGTCGGAGCGGTTATGATATTTTTAGGATTAAAACTGGTAGAAATCTTTCCTTTCTTAAAAAACCACTCCCTCACTTTACCATCATCTGTATCAAAACTTTTTGGCCTGAACAAAACTAACAACAAAGAATACAGCCATCTCGGATCAATGATTACCGGTGCTTTAACTTTTTTTCTGCCTTGCGGCTTTACTCAAGCCATGCAAATTTATGCGATCAGCACAGGCAGTTTCTTACAAGGAGCATTAATAATGTTTCTTTTTGCTCTAGGAACAACGCCGGGACTGCTTAGCATCGGCGGACTTACTTCAATATTTAAGGGTAAAAAAGCCAGATTGTTTTATGCGACAGCCGGTGTTGCTGTAATTTTATTGGGATTTTTTAATATCGCCAATGGCAAAAACTTAATGTATTTTGGAGAAATTGCAAATACTAATAATCCCACAAACCAAGAAGAACAAATTGTAAGCATGACACAAAAATCTTCCGGTTATAGCCCGAATAATTTTACCGTCCAAAAGGGCAAACCAGTAAAATGGGTCATAAATTCGGAAGATCCCTTTTCCTGCGCCTCTTCGCTCGTCATGTCAAAATATGGCATCAACGTACATCTACAAAAAGGCGAAAATATTGTGAAGTTTACACCCACCCAAACAGGTGAAGTAAAATTTTCCTGCTCAATGGGAATGTATACCGGAAGATTTACTGTTGTTGACGAGTCTGTCAATACTAACACCAATCCAAGTACCAGCCCATCAAGCGCAGGTGGATCTTCCTGTGGCATATCAGCTAATTCCAGCGGTGGATGCGGAGGCGGAAGTGGCGGTTGCGGAGGCGGTTCAACTTCCGGTGGCAGTTGTGGTGGCTCATCAGGAGGAGGATGTTGCGGAGGTGGAAGTAAAAATCTACCAACAACCGTTGCTCCAGCACCTACTTCAGATACCAAAAGCGAGGTTCAAATAATTAAAACGTCATATACAAATGACAAAGATATTGTGCCAAATACATTTACAGTCAAAAAGGGCATTCCTGTTAGATTTGAAATTGACGTCAAAGAAAACGGATCCGGTTGTATGAGCACTATTATGATTCAAAATCTTTATAACAGACCCCAATATTTGGAAGCTGGCAAAACAATCATAATGGAATTCACTCCGCAACAGCCTGGGAGTTATTTAATAACCTGTGCCATGAACGTACCGCGTGGCACAATAAAAGTAGAATAATATGAATAATTTTGAATTTAAAATAACCAACTTTCATTGTGACGCCTGCGTCACCTTGGCCAAAAAAGTTTTGGAAAAAATTTCCGGCATTATTAATATTGATGTTAATCGCAATGGATTAGTAAAAGTCGAGTCTGATCGAATCATAGGATTTGAGGAAATTAAATCATCACTGGAGGCAATCGACCAAAAAGCAGAAACACTAAGTTAAATTTATGAATATAAAACAGATAAAATTAAAGATAGAGGGGATGCATTGCCAGTCATGTGAAAAAATAATTAAAATGAATGTCGAGGAACTTCCTGGCATCGAAAATGCTTCATTTAATTTTAAAGATGGCAATGGCCAAATTAAATTTGATTCTGATTTGACTGATACTAATAGTATTATTAAAAAAATTAAAGCGGCCGGATATCAATCCCAAATTATCAGTGAGGAAGATTCGCCCTCACTTTCTTTAACACCGGAAGAAGATCAAACTAGCCATAAAATATCTCATGACGACAGCGAAAATAATGATCTATTTAGAATTAAAATGGAAATTATTGGGGCCGGAGCGGAAAAATTAGCCAAAGCGTTAACTCAAACAATTGAAGCAACTTCCGGATCTAATAAATCGAAAGAGATTGTCACAACGCCGGATACAATTGCTCAAGAAACTATTTTTCAGGGACAAAAGCAAGTTAATCTGTCTCTTTATGGCATGCACTGTTCATCCTGTGCGTCGCTGATTGAAAAGCAGTTGAAAAAAGTTCCCGGCGTAAAAACAGCCAACGTTAATTTTTCGGCGGAAAAAGCCCGAGTAATATTTGATTCATCTCAAGCTAAAGCAGAAGATTTTTTGAAAGCTATCTCACAAGCCGGTTACAAAGCCGAGGAAATAAAAAAATCCAATCCGGAAGCTGATAAGCAAAAACAGCAAAAAGAAATCAAATCGCTCAAGACTAAATTTTTCTGGGCGCTAGGTTTGAGTTTGCCAATGTTTTATTTCATGCTGATTGATTTCATGCCCTGGCTGCCGGGCAACTTATTCAAGCCCTACTTTGGAATTATTTCTCTAATCCTGACGATTCCGGTTCAATTTATAATCGGAGCCGGCTATTATAAAGGATTTTGGAGCGCGCTTCGGATGAAAACATTCAACATGGATAGTCTAATCGCAATCGGCACCAGCACGGCCTTCATTTACAGCCTTTGGCAATTTATCAGCTATGCAATTTTCAATAATTCCATTATCGGACTTGGGGGCTTAAAAATTCCCGATTTATATTTTGAAACTTCTGCCTTTTTAATTACCTTTGTCGTACTCGGAAAGTGGCTGGAAACAAAAGCCAAGGGCGGAACATCCGATGCAATTAGAAAATTAATGGGACTGCAAGCCAAAACAGCAAAAGTCATCCGAGACGGCCAGGAAAAAGATATAAATATTGAAGAAGTAACAAGCGGAGATATTATAGTTGTCAGGCCGGGTGAGAAAATTCCGGTTGATGGCGTAATTACCAAAGGCAGTTCAGCAATTGATGAATCAATGCTGACCGGAGAAAGTATTCCGGTTGAAAAAAAGGTTGGCGATACTGTATTTGGATCCACAATAAATAAAAATGGTAGTTTTGAATTCAAGGCAACCAAAGTGGGCGCTGAAACAGCTCTAGCTCAGATTATTAAACTAGTAGAAGAGGCTCAAGGTTCAAAGGCGCCTATTGAGGGACTGACTGATAAAATCTCCTCTAAGTTTGTGCCGGCAGTAATACTAATTGCTATTGCCACTTTTTTAATTTGGTATTTCGGCTTTGGGGCGGGACTGACATTTAGCCTAATGGCCTTTACAGCGGTAATTGTCATTGCCTGCCCTTGCGCCTTAGGATTGGCTACGCCGACCGCCATTATGGTTGGAACAGGCAAAGGTGCGCAGAATGGAATATTAATTAAAGGCGGGGAACCGCTTCAAGCTGCCGGAAAAATCAATGCCATTGTTTTTGACAAAACCGGAACTCTGACTAAAGGCATGCCAGAGGTGACTGATGTTGTGTCGCTTTCAAGTAGTGATGAGGAAGATATAATTGCCATAGCGTCAGGACTTGAAAAAAGATCCGAGCATTCACTGGCTGAAGCTATTATTAAATACGCGCAAGAAGAAAGTATTGAAATTCCTAATGTTGAGAATTTTAAAGCTGTGCCAGGTTATGGCATTGAGGGCGATATTGGCGGTAAAAAGTATTTCTTCGGCAACAGAAAGTTAATTTTTGAAATTGCTAATTTAGAATTAGGCAATGCAGAAAGAAAATTAAAAAAACTGGAAGAAACCGGAAAGACTGCCATGATCTTGAGTTCAGGGTCCGAGATACTGGGAATTATCGGCGTGGCTGATGTCTTGAAGGAAAGCGCTTTTGAAACAATTAAAGAACTGCAAAAAAGAAAAATGGAAGTCTACATGCTGACTGGCGATAACGCCACCACAGCTAAAGCCATCGCCTCTCAACTCGGCATAAGCAATGTAATTGCTGAAGTACTGCCACAAGACAAAGAAAAAGAGGTTAAGAAGTTGCAGGAAATGGGTAAAAAAGTTGCCATGGTTGGTGACGGGATTAATGACGCTCCAGCATTGGCTCAAGCTGAACTGGGAATCGCCATGGGCTCCGGTACCGATGTTGCTATGGAAACTGGCGGCATTGTTATTATTCGAAATGACCTGCGATCAATCATTGAGGCGATTGATTTAAGCAAAGCCACAATATCAAAGATTAAACAAAATCTTTTCTTTGCCTTGTTTTATAATGTCATCGGCATACCGATTGCCGCCAGAGCGTTTGTAATGTTTGGAATTATTCTAAAGCCGGAGTTAGCCGGACTAGCCATGGCCTTAAGTTCAATTTCGGTTGTTTCCAATTCATTACTGCTAAAAATATTTAAGGCAAATAAAAAAGACTATTTATCTTCTTTTGCGCCGATTATAATGGCAATAATATTTTTGTTAATATTTATTGAGTTCGGCAGAATAAGTGCTGGAATGTAAACATATCGAGCAAAAAACAGTCAGCCGCGGCTGACTGTTTTTTTGTCTCCAACTACTCCTCTTTAATCATCATCTCAATATCACTCTTGGGCATACCTTTAACTTCCTCCATTTTATCCGGATGACTTTTACCAACATGCTCCATCATTTTATTCATGACTTCTTCATTAGTATTGCCCTTGGCAACAAATTTACAATCCGCGCCAAAATCAGCGCAAGCCAATGTTTTCATATTTTTAGGATAAATTATTAAGCCTTTAAATTTTTACACAAAATCATTAAGAGATTAATAAGTGTAAATCGCACAATTTTATCCCTACATTTTTAAAAACACTAAATATTATTTTACGGTTCTAAATTTTGAATTGCTAATTTAAATCTATAACGGATTAAAAGTAATTGTTGAATACAGGCCATATTGACCTTGAAGCATTTTTATTTGATCGGCTCCGCCTACGGTCGTTACGGTAAAAAAAGCGCCCCTAATTGATGGGATATTATTTGTATTAAAATACGCTGACACGTCCTTTGTGTCCGTAAGACGATATACGGGATAAGTTGTGCTGGTGCGTTTTGACATATCAACAACACCGTTGATGCCCAAAGAATAACCGCAAGCAGTAAATGACTTTCCTGTTTTTTGCAACTGACCGGCACTTAAGCCATATCTGCCCAATCCTCCAGCGCTCATTGATACATCATAGACAATATCTTCATCCTTAAAACTTTCACCCCAATAAGCCGGGGATGCCATCCATAAATC
This sequence comes from Candidatus Buchananbacteria bacterium, assembly GCA_041665065.1. Lineage (GTDB taxonomy): Bacteria > Patescibacteriota > Patescibacteriia > 2-01-FULL-39-33 > 2-01-FULL-39-33 > JBAYJM01. The sequence goes on along the minus strand of JBAYJM010000004.1, from coordinate 3,381 downwards.
ATAGGCTATATTTTTTACTTTAAAATTTATGCCGGTTTGAGCTGGACCATAGCCCAAAAAATTATTAAATAAATATTTATTGGGATAAATCAAGGGGTTTTGTGAGCTGAAATTATAAGTTGAAATCCAGCCGCCGCAATAGCTAAAAGATCCATTACCTGCCGGAGTATAAAAAGATATTTCATTGTTGTCAATATTTCCCGGACTAGGCACCTCGCATCTTTGTCCTGACACATATTCGTCATTAATAATTTCATCCTTATATGATGATTGAACAAATTTAAGCTTTAATTCACATATCTTTTTGGGTATTGTTCCCAGAGTAGCATTAATAGCCGTCTGACTATCAGTGGCATCAATCCGGCCATCGGAATTAATATCAAAACAATAGGGGGTTCGGCCTCCACTCAATACAGAATTTGTCACAGCCTGAATATCAGAAGCGTCTATCTTGCAATCCTGATTATAATCAAAATATAATAGCGCCTCTTTATTCTGGCAACGCGTCAATAAATTATTTTCACTTATATCTAGATTTGCCTGATTAATAGCTTTTGTAGCCGTTAATGTTGATGAGCTATTATTTCGTAGCCACACTCCAGCGCTTTTGCACTTAGTTTCTCCATTTTGTACAACCTTAACACTCATCGACATTAAGCCGATTTTATCGGCTTCCAGGTTAACCGGAAAACGGCACCTGCCAACCAGGCAATAATTACGCAGGCTAATACCTGTCCCGGAACATGTTGCATTTGGATGCCACGTAACCGCAGTATTATTGGAATATATACCACTATAATTGATTTGAATATTGAGATTATTTTTGCTACTAACAGAATTAAGGACATTTAGCCAGTCCGTCGACATAAAAGAAACCGAGGTGACGGAAATTGGCGCAAAAGCGCTCAGTATGCCATTTATGCCTTGCGACAATGTATATACAAAAAAAATAACTGACACAATTGAAACGATAACAAGCAAAAAAGTCGCGGCGGCTATTTTTTTTACTAAATGAACTTTAGTATCCATTTTTTATTTTATTAATGATTAATTATATTATACGATTGCTCCAAGAATTAATCAAATTTAAATAAGAATAAAAAATCAGAGTACGTACTCTGATTTTTTATTCTTTAGAGCTACTAATCAAATACTATTTATTCTATAACAAGTTAATTCAGCGCCATCAATCTGAAAAGCTTTTTCAAATTTAACAGCATTAGATTTATAAAATGCTTCGCCGTCAAACGATGGGTCATGAAATATTATCTCATCATCATTTATGTCAACAATAAATACTCGGTGCAATGAATAACGTGGCGGCTCCTCGCCATATATAATCCAAGGGTCTAGCATCACATCGCAAACATATCCCTTGGCAAAATACTCTTTTAATAAATCTACCGTCGGCTTTTCGCGATAAAACGTAAAGTTTTTATTTTTGAATAAATAATTAAGATCATCTTGATATTTATTCGGATCAACTATTCTATCTTTAAAAAAATTAAATGGCCTCGCATCAGTTTCTTGCTGAAAATCGATAAATCCTTTTTCTGCCCAAAGCTTGAGGTTATTTTCAGTAAAGTCTACAATCTCTATATTTTTATTTTCTACTAGAAATCTCCAAAAAGGGGCAAAGCCAATTTCAGATTCAGTTATTTTTAAAATATCTTCCAATAGACAATCAAAGCCCAAGGCGTTAGTCACCATTGTATAGTCTGCCGAAGCGCAGGAAGTCTCACTGATTTGTTTAACCTGAGGAATATTATATTTCATTGCCACATTAAATTTATATTGTATTATTCTAATATATTACGCCTACAAGATTAAAAAAACAATAAAAAAATTTATCTTTAAGGTGCTTCTTCTCACTGTGTTTTAAATGTGATGCTAAAAATAAAAAAATCTAGACATAATAAACTCCCCTTTGAGGGAGTTTATTATAAACAAATTTATACTTATCGGGGCAACAGGACTCGAACCTGCGACTTCTTGGTCCCAAACCAAGCGCTCTAGCCAACTGAGCTACGCCCCGTAATTAACCGTGCCGAGGGCGAGAATCGGACTCGCGACACATAGATTTTCAGTCTACTGCTCTACCACTGAGCTACCTCGGCATAAAATTCTGTGCGCATACCAAGATTCGAACTTGGGACCTCGTCATTATCAGTGACGCGCTCTAACCAACTGAGCTATATGCGCAAAATGAGAATTTTTTACTTAAATAATATAACAAAAATAATAGGTTTTGGCAAGGCTAAAAAAAGAGAGCTGCAAAGTGCCAGCCCTTTTGAAAATCAACGCTGAGACGGAATCTAACGACGAGGAAACAGATGGCACAACGCATTAGTCATGCTGGTCGCGTCATGCTGTTTACAGGCGTAATCAGCAAAATGCCCCTCACCCAGATTACGCTCATGACCGTCGTGATTAAGGATAACGATAGGAGGTCGCTCAACATCCAAAAACGACTCCAAATTTACCCGACCATCACCATCCTCCGCTGGTCCGGAAAAAAACTGCCTAGCCAATCCGCGATCAACTCCTTCCCTGTCTATAATTACCAACATTGGCCTGTGTTTAAACGCTGACCAAGCCCCATCACTTCTTGATGATAAAAGTATTGTCTCCGCAGATTTTGGCAACGGGTGCAAAGCCACCGTCCACTGGTCGTCAACAGCAGATAAATCGCTGTCCACAATCACTACAACTAAATTACTCATTAAACCATCCCCTACTAAATGGTTAAGACACCCAAAGAACCACCTAAATATTATAATAATTACTAAAATTAATCAACAAAAAAATCGGCTATTAACCGATTTTTTTATTTAACAACTTAATAGCGGCAAAAAATCCACAACCCTTCTGATACTAGATCAGAACGACCATGATAGAATCGTGAGACTCTATCGTATCTCCTCTAGAAAGGAGGTGATCCATCCACAGCTTCCGCTACGGATGCCTTGTTACGACTTCACCCCTGTCGCTGGTCCTACCTTCGTCCGCCTAATGGCAGCCTTCGGGTATTACCAACTCCCTTGGTGTGACGGGCGGTGTGTACAAGGCCCGAGAACGTATTCACCGTAACATGCTGATTTACGGTTACTAGTGATTCCAGCTTCATGAGGTCGAATTTCAGACCTCAATCCGAACTGAGACCGGTTTTTATAGGATTAGCTCCGCGTTACCGCTTAGCGACCCTTTGTACCGGCCATTGTAGCACGTGTGTGGCCCAAGGCGTAAGAGCCATGCTGATTTGACGTCATCCTCGCCTTCCTCCCCGTTGAGCGGGGCAGTTTCTTGTGACCATATAGGTAACACAAGATGAGGGTTGCGCTCGTTAAAGGACTTAACCCGACATCTCACGACACGAGCTGA
>JBAYJM010000003.1:0-72620 GCA_041665065.1 Candidatus Buchananbacteria bacterium | reverse complement strand
TAAAAAAATAAAATATTGATATGAATAACAAAGGATTTACCTTAATTGAATTATTGGTGGTAATTGCCATTATTGGCATATTATCTACCTTAGCTGTAGTGTCTCTTAGTGGTGCTAGAAATAAAGCAAATGATGCAAAAATCAAATCTGATTTAAATCAGATCGCAACCGCTGCGGAAACACATTATGCAGATGCCACAGATTACAGTACTGGCACTTGGGCCGCAGAAGCCCTAGCTGCTTTAGGGGCGCCACCTTGCGTTGCTGTTCAGCCTGCTTATATAGTAAATTCGTCAACAGATGCTTTTGCTGCTTATCATGAGCTTTGTACGGACGATACTTTTTCTTGGTGTGTTGACAGTACTGGTAAGCGCGGACTCGCTACTTCAACTGACATTACGGCTGGAGACACTGCCTGTCCTGTATATTAATTTTTTTAGCATCTTACGCTACAAAACTCCCTATCTTGGGAGTTTTTTGTTTATTAAAAAATGTGGTATAATTAAAAAAAATAACTTCTAAGATTAATTATGAAATCTACAAACCTAGAGCCGCTTAATAATAAAAAGGGCTTTACCTTAATAGAGCTCTTAGTGGTAATTAGTATAATTGGCATATTATCCACCTTTGGCATGTTGTCTTTAAATGGGGCAAGAGAAAAAGCTTATGATGCCCAAATAAAAAGCGATATAGCAAACATTAGAACGACAATGTATATGTGTTTTGATGATAATGGTGGAACTTATACAGGATGTGTAATCCCGGCAAGGTTTAAACCCCCCATTTGCAGTAATATGGCTTCCGGTCAATATGCAATGTTTATTGATGACGTTAATGGAGAAACGTACATTACTTATGCTAATCTTTGCGCTCAAACCCCATTTGTTTTTTGCGCCGACCACACGGGTTTTAGCGGGATTGTTCCGGTTCCTGAAGAGGGCCAGACTAAATGTAAGGCCACTTAAATGACTCAAAGGACTAAATTTAAGGCTTCGGTTTATATTTTGCTTTTGATAATAGCACTGATACTTTTATTTTGGTTTAATTCTATAATGGTGGCAAAAGCCAGGGATTATGAAAGGTTGGCTGATCTAAAAGTGATCCAGGGCAAGCTAACCGCTAATTTTTTTAAAAATAATACTTATGAGTTGCCAGGCTGTTTAAATAATTCAGATCTTTCCAGTTGTTCTGCTGGCGGCGATATTAACTTTTTGGGAATAGCTGACCCCCTAAACAGTGGAGAATTTAAATATATTGTCTACAATTTGTCAGAATCTGATTTTCAGTTGGGATTTACGCTAGAAACCAAAATGGGCGGACTAAATCCTGGCGGACATATTTACGGCAAGGAGGGTGTTATAAAATAACTCTCATTGAACTTAATGGAAATCCCTTTTTATATTTTTTTATTTATTTTTGGCTCCTTGATCGGAAGTTTTTTGAATGTCATAATTTTACGGACTAAAAATAATGAAAATATTGTCTGGGGCAGATCCTATTGCCCTAAGTGCAAGAAAAAATTAGCCTCTTTTGATCTTATTCCAATAATAAGTTTTTTATTTTTAGGCGGTAAATGCCGATATTGCCGGAATAAGATTTCATGGCAATATCCGGCCGTGGAATTTATTACGGCCATTCTGTTTCTTTTGGCTGGAATAATTTGGCTTGATCAGGCGGGAGATTTTTTATTGCTTTTGCGGAATTTAATTTTTATTGCTTTTGCAATTTTAATTTTTGTTTATGATTATCGTTGGCAGATCATACCTGATAGATTTTCAATTCCTGCAATTATTTTAATTTTAATTTTAAATTTATTTTTGGGGGTTCCAATTTTGACGCTCCTTATCGGCGCTTTGATCGCTGGCGGTTTTTTTCTTTTCCAATTTGTCATATCAAAAGGTAGGTGGATTGGGGGAGGAGATATCCGACTCGGAATTCTCATGGGAGTTTTGCTTGGCTGGGAAAGAACGCTTTTAGCTTTGTTGATCGCTTATGTTGGGGGAGCAGTTATTTCTATTTTTCTGATTATTTTTTTAAAGAAAAAAATGAATTCCCAGGTTGCCTTCGGTACATTTTTATTGGTAGCAACCTTGGTGGCGGTATTTTGGGGGGATAATTTGATAAACTTTTATTTAGGCAATATTTTTTAATATGGCAATTTATAATAAAAAAGGCTTTACAATAATTGAAATACTGATTGCAATTGCTATATTTTCCATTTTATCTTCAGTGATGCTGGTTAATTTTAGAAAGGATCAGCACTATAGGGATTTAAAGCTGGATGCATCATTGCTTGAAGATGCAATTAAAAAAACTCAAACATTGGCCTTGTCCGGTCAGTCTATTGACGGCAAGAGTTTTGAAAAATTTGTTATAAAATCAAACGCGCTAAATAATGGGGAGCCCATCTTTGTTTTGGGGGCACTCGGTTATGACGGCTCAATGGTTGAAATTGAAGAGTTGCCTTTAAAGAATAGTATAATTAAAAATATTTCTAACCTTAAAATTGAATTTGACACTCCGCGAGGACAGGCAAGGATTTTTATTAATAATGATGCAACAAGCGTGCGAACTACAACCGTTAAAATACAAAATATAAGCAATGAAGCCCTAGCAAAGTGCGTGGATATTAGTTCAATATCGGGACGGGTGGATGTTGTTAATTGTGAGTAAATGAAAAAAGTTTTAATAAACAATCAGGGGCAGGGCTTAATAGAATTGATTATAGCTATTGCAGTTATTGTAGTTGGCTTATTTGCCGTGTGGACATTGTTCATGTCTAATTTCAATGGAGAACAGGAAGCAAAGGCCAGGGTGATTGGGGCTAATTTGTCCAGGGAGGGAATTGAAGCGGTAAAAAATATTAGAGATTCGAATTGGCTTCATAGAGATGAAAATCAATTAGATGAATTAAATAATTTATGGGCCTGGGATCATAGTCTGGTTCCGGGATATTATACAATTGATGAACTATTTTCATCCCCAAATCCGGATTATGACGGCTTGGTAAAATTAAAGACCATAGCCTTTCCAGCTGAGGCGGATAAATCGAAGCTATATATAAATGATTTAGGTTTTTTCGTGCATGAGTCTGGTTCTCGATTTAGCGGTTATAGCAGATTGATAACAATTAAAAATATTTGTTGTAATAGTAATAAAGATGATGGCGAAACGGACGAAAATAAAATCAGGCAACAATGCGCTGATCAAGATTTCAAGCTGGCTGACGGTGGTTGTGATTCCGCTTTTGGCGCTGATTATACTAAAATCGGAATAAGCGTAATTTGCCAGGTTGATTGGAAAGTTAATGAAAAGCCTAGAAAAATAGTTATTGAAGATCAATTATTTAATTGGCGATGATTATAATAAACAATAAAAAAGGATTTACTTTGATTGAAATGCTTATGGCGGTGGCAATTTTTGCCGTTGCTTCGGTGATAATTATGTCTACTTTTGTTAATGCCATAAATTTAGAGCAACAAACGGCAAATTATCAAAAGCTTCAAAACGACGGCAGATATATTGTAGAAAAAATCGCCAAAGAAGTCAGGGGCCGGGAAATTATTCCTATTTATCCCGGACAAAATCCCACCTCGTCCATTAATTTTTTTCCGGATGAGTATGACAGCATAGTTTCAATATATTATGATCCAAACACAAAAAATTTAATTTATTCTCAAGACGGCTTTGCCGATAGTCTTAATTCTCCTAATGTGGAGATCGAAGAGTTGAAATTTTTTATTCTGCCATCAAAAGACCCTTTTTCTAATGTCCCTATTTCTAATGTTCAGCCTCGGGCGACAATCTATATGAAATTAAAGAATAAGCCGGCAGGTAAATATGCCAAGGAATTAATTATACAAACAACAATTTCAAGCAAGTTTTATAAAAGATGAAAAATAATCCATTACAAAATAAAGAAGGCGTAATTCTGGTTTTAACCTTAATAGTAATGTCCGTCCTAATGTCTATTGCCATAGGGTTTGGCGTTGTTATTATTTCGGACATTCGACAGTCCGCTTCCATCGATAATTCAATGGTTGCTTATTTTGCAGCTGATGCCGGGCTGGAAAAAAATCTTTTTTTACTGCGCAAACAAGATAATATAAATTCTGTTAGTAATGTCTCAACGACGCAAAGTCTGATTGAATCAAGTTCAGTCTGGACCGTTGCCTCATCATCTGATTTTGAAGCGACTTTCTTCAGGCAAAGGATTAAAAATGGCCAAGGCGTTAAAATGTTTTTTCTCGGTCGGGAAAGCGGGCAGAATTTAACAAAAAGCGTTGATGTCTATTGGAATAAAAGCATAGATAATCCGACCAGGATGCAGATCTCCTTTACTCGTCTAAAGCCGGAAGCGGCTGACAATGTTTTTAAGACTGATTTAAATGAAATATTCATTACCACGACAACAAAAAATTGTTTTGATTTTGTTGATATTCCATCCGTAAGCGATTATGTGGTTGAGGTAAAAGCTTTGGGATCAGCTGACGGCTTCATTGATAATTTAACAGTCATGGGTTATGATGGAAAATGCGATGAGACTAGAAATTATACAACCACGTCAATTAATAATATAACATTAATTTCAGAAGGCAAGCACGGCAATGCTACTCAGCGCATTATAGCTTATTTGCCTCCTCGTACAATTATTTCAAATATTTTTAGCTTTGTATTGTTTTCTGAAGAGGACATAACAAAGAGATAATATAATGACAAAACAAGAAGCAGAAAATAGAATTCTAAAATTAAAAAAGCAATTGGCAGAAATTGACTATGCTTATTATGTTTTGGATAAGCCTTTTGTTACGGATGCAGTTAGGGATTCGCTTAAGGATGAATTGGAAGATTTAGAGAAACAGTTTCCTGAGTTTATAACTTCAGATTCACCGACGCAAAGAGTAGGAGGAAAGGCATTGGGCAAATTTGGAAAATACAAGCATAAAATACCCAAGTATTCATTGGACGACATTTTTAATTTGGAAGATGTTGAAGATTTTGATAAGCGCGTGAAAAAGTTTTTGAATTTAAGTTTGGATAAAGATATTGAATATATTTGTGAATTGAAAATTGACGGTTTGAATATGTCTTTGATTTATGAAAAAGGTTTTTTGGTTCGGGCGGTGACAAGAGGTGATGGTTTTGTTGGAGAAGTTGTAACTCATACAATAAAAACAATCGGAAGCGTACCGCTTAAACTCAAAAAAGATATTAATATTGAAGTTGGCGGTGAAGTTTATATGCCAAAAAAAAGTTTTGAAAAAATAAATAAAGAGCAGATCGAAAAAAGCGCTCAGATTTTTGCTAATCCCAGAAATGCCGCTGCAGGGACTATTAGACAGCTTGATCCGCAGATTGCCGCTAATCGCGATTTAGACAGTTTTATTTATTCTGACTTCACTTATCAAAATTTTGGATTCAAAACTCAGGGAGATATTTTGGATAATTTAAAAAAACTAGGTTTTAAAGTTAATTCGCATTATGAAAAAGTTGCAAACATCAAAGATGCTTTTAAATTCTTTGATTATTGGGAAAAGAATCGGCATAAATTACCTTATGAAATTGATGGTATTGTAATTAAGGTTAATAATTTGGAGTATCAGGAAAGACTGGGCAGGACAGCTAAGCATGTCAGATGGGCTGCGGCATACAAATTTCCAGCTCAGCAAGTTACGACAATTATTGAAGATATTTCAGTGCAAGTCGGCAGGACTGGAGCTTTGACGCCAGTGGCTCATTTGCGTCCAGTCGCGCTCGCAGGCAGTATTGTTAAGCGCGCAACGCTTCATAATCAAGATGAAATTGATCGTTTGGATGTTAGAATTGGCGATACGGTAGTGCTTCAAAAGGCAGGGGATATTATTCCAGATATTGTTGAAACTTTGCCAAAGCTTCGAACAGGTAAAGAGCGCAAATTTAAAATGCCTTTGCAATGTCCGATTTGCGGATCTGATGTTATTCAAAAAGAAGGCGAAGTCGCCTATTATTGTTCAAATAAAAAATGCTTTGCAATACAAAAAGAAGAGCTTTATCATTTTGTTTCGCGCAAAGCTTATGACATTGTTGGACTTGGCCCAAAGATTTTGGATTTATTGCAAGCTGAAGGATTGGTCAAGGATGCCGGAGATATTTTTTTACTTAAAGAAGAGGATTTATTGCCACTGGAGCGATTTGCTGAAAAATCAGCGGATAATTTGGTTAAGGCGATTGATGGTGCAAAGAAAATTACTTTAGGAAAATTTATTTACGCTTTGGGAATTCGGCATGTGGGGGAGGAGATGGCTTTGACTTTGGCAGAGGAATTTGGAAGTTTGGATAAAATTATGAAAGCAACCGTAAATGAACTATCAAACATTGAAGGTATCGGACCAAAGGTTGCTCAAAGCATTTATGAATGGTTTGGAAATGATTTGAACAAAAAATTTGTTCAGAAGTTAAAGGATGTCGGAGTAACGATTTCTAAGCAAGAGAAAAAGGCTGAAGGGAAATTAAAGGGCATGACTTTTGTTTTGACCGGAGAATTAGAGAATTTTTCTCGCGATGAAGCTAAGGAAAAAATACGGGAATTGGGTGGAGATGTTTCTTCATCAGTAAGCTCAAAAACCAGTTATGTAGTGGCCGGAGATAGTCCCGGCTCTAAATATAAAAAGGCAAAAGAATTGGGTATTAAGATTATTGATGAAAAAGAATTTTTAGATTTGTTAAAATAATATGTATCAATATAACGATAAGGTTTCAAGTGGTTACACTGATAAGGGAATGGAGGAAATGTTCCATCGTAAGTATATATTATATCCTTCATGGCTGAAAAAAATTGGAAATATTTCTGGATTAAGGGTTTTAGATATAGGTTGCGGTGATGGACGAAGCTCGAGACTTTTAGCAAAAAATGGGGCTATAGTGACTGGAGTTGATAATTCAAAGTTTATGTTAGATATTGCAAAGCAAAAAGAAAAATTATCTACTTTGGGAATTGAATATATTTATGGAGATGTGGGATGTATGTCGTTAATAAATAAAGGAAATTATGATCTTATCATCGGAGCTATGATTTTGCATTATGCAAAAACTGAAAGTGAATTAAATAATTATGCGTTAAATATTTCAAAAAATCTTAAGTTAGGCGGACGTTTAGTTCTTATTAATCAAAACCCTGACCACCCGGTTCAAGAATATCATCCGTTTATAAATTTTTCTACGAACATAATCGGGAATGAAATAATCAATGGATCACAAATAAAAGTTACTCTTCATAATATTATAAATAATGAAGTTACGGAGTTTATAAATTATTATTGGAGTAAGGACGCTTATTTTAATGCTTTGACTTTAGCTGGTTTTAAAAATATAACATGGAATAACTGTCATATTAGCGAAGAAGGAAAAAGGATATTTAATGAAAAAGAAGTAGGATTAACTATTGAGCAAGTAGAAAAGATGATGGTATTAGCAATATTGTCTGCAGATAAAAAATAAATTTTGAAAAAAAAGAGGACACAGAGGCTTTTCAGCATGTGTCCTTTTGGGCTCAGGTCAGTTAGAACTTGACCTGGGCCTTCAGGAGGAACCGATCCTCCTCCGAATCATCACCGATGGGTTTCTCCCAATCGACGGTGACCGAGAAAGCATCGGTGGGTTCCATTAGCTTCGCGCCGATGGTTAACGTCGTCAGCTCGGTTTCATCCGAGCAATATTCGACATAGTCGATGTTGACCTTGCCGGTCTCGTCCTTGGAAGATTCCACGTCCCCCCAGGTTTTCTCCAGGCATTCAAATCGGTCGATCTGGCCGTGAAGTTCGAACCAAGGTAGGAGTCGGTAGGCGACTAAGGCGTAGCCGCCGATTTCGTCACTCGTCTGGTCGTACTCATATTTCGTATAGCAGAGTGCGCCCATCAGAGTGAGTCGCGAGATCGGTTGCCAGAAACCCTCGGCGCCGTAGCGCTGAAAGTCCTTGCAGAGCTGACCGTAGCCGGCCAAATATCCATATCCCGGCTTCCCGCTCTCTCCGAATTCCTGCTTAAGCATGAGCCCAAACTCGGCTCGCTCGAAGGTGTCATCGGCGTTGAAGGCGACTCCAGATTTACCTGTCACTTCCGTGATCAAGGTTAACCCTTTGAGTAGTAGACCCTCAAACTGAGCACCTGTAGCATACGGGCAGAAAGTTATCCCTGCCGGGTACTTCACTGTGCGTATATCATATGCGCACGGAGTGATATTGCCACCGGACACGAAAATTCGTCCGACGCGCAACTTCCAGTGCTCACTGATGTTGTGTCCGACCCAGGCCTGGTATAGCCAGTCCGAGTCGATCTCCTCGCCGTCGGTGGTGAGATTGACTTGGGTAAAAAACTCCCAGTCATTCCAGTTCAGATCGGCGTTGATGCGAAGCCCGGCCAGGTCAGTCTCGAGGCCGCCGTACATTTCCTCGGCGGCAACGATCTGCCCCCACCCGGAGATTTTCAGTGTGGCATCAGTGCCAAGCTTGATCTCGGGAATGAGACTGTCAGCAGACACAGCGCCGGAAAACAATATCATTATTGCAATTGCCAAGTTTCTCATAATACCCCCTTAAACTGCCCAAGCCATCAGAAAGAAGAGGCAAACATTGCCTTTCCCATCTTAGGGCTATTTTCCACATATTTCAATGTGCCTCATCGCTCACTTAAGCGATATATAATTATAGCATACTTTTGATAAAATGTCAAGTTTTGGCTTATTTTAAAAACTCCACTATTGAAAAATATCCAATAATGGCTTAAAATAATTGAGTAATCATAAATTATTCACTTATGAAATTATCTATTGAAGAAGTCGAGCATATTGCCAAATTAGCAAGACTTAGCCTGACCCAAGAGGAAAAAGAGAAGTATAGCAACCAGCTTTCTAACATTTTAGAATACATGGAAAAGTTGCAGTCTGTTGATACCCAAAATATCGAACCGACTTCCCAGGTAACTGGACTAACTAGCGTTATGCGAGAAGACGAAATTATTGAATCAGGAATTGAAAAGGATTTAGTCGAATGCGCACCGGCCCACAAAGACGGCTATGTTGCCATTCCTAAAATTTTTGAAAATAAATAAATTACTTTCCATTTGAAATATTAAAAATATGGCATTAAACGAATTAACACTTTTAGAATCTTTTGAAGGGCTTCGCGATAAAAAGTTTTCTAGCGAAGAATTGACTAAGGCTTGCTTTGATCAAATCGAAAAGCATGAAGACAAAATAAAAGCTTTTGTTACTCTTGATAAGGATGGTGCTTTATTGCAAGCGAAAAAAGTTGATGAAAAAATTAAAAACGGAGAAAGTTTATCGCCTTTAGCTGGAATTCCTGTTTCAGTAAAAGATTTATTATGTACGACTGGTGTCAGAACAACTGCAGCTTCAAAAATTTTGGAAAATTATATTCCACCTTTTGATGCGACTGTTGTTAAAATTTTAAAAGATAATGATTCAGTTATTGTTGGTAAAACAAATTTAGATGAATTTGCAATGGGTGGATCAACGGAAAATTCAGCATTTTTTACAACCCATAATCCTTGGGATTTGGACAGGGTGCCGGGTGGAACTAGTGGTGGCTCAACAGCTTCCATCGCAGCCGACGAGAGTATTTTTTCAATCGGCACTGATACTGGCGGATCAATCAGGCAACCCGCATCTTTTTGCGGAGTAACTGGTTTGAAAGTGAGTTATGGTCGAGTTTCAAGATATGGCGTTGTTGCCGATGCATCATCTTTAGATACTATTGGACCGATTGGCAAAAGCGTTGAGGACGTTGCTTTGATTTTAAAATATATTGCTGGCCGTGATCCAAAAGATTCAACAACTCCTCCGATTGATGTGGATGATTATTTAAGCGAGATAAAAAAAGATATTAACGGCTTGAAGATCGGTTTGCCAAAGGAATATTTTATTGAGGGAATGGATGAGGGAGTTAGAACCTCTATTTTAGAAGCACTTAAAAAATTTGAAGAATTGGGTGCGGAAATCTTAGATATTTCATTACCAATGACTGATTTTGCCTTGGCTTCATATTATGTAATCCAGCCCGCAGAAGTTTCTTCTAATTTGGCAAAATATGACGGCATTAAATATGGCTTATCCAAAAGAGATGGTGATTTGTTAAATATTTATTTGCAATCAAGAGCAGAAGGTTTTGGACAAGAAGCAAAAAGAAGAATTATGATTGGAACTTATGCGCTTTCAGCTGGCTATTATGATGCCTACTATAAAAAAGCAATGAAAGTCAGAACATTAGTTAAAAAAGATTTTGATGATGCTTTTGAAAAAGTTGATGTCATTTTAACTCCAGTTGCTCCGACAACGGCATATAAGATTGGCGAAAAAATATCTGATCCGCTAAAAATGTATTTGGAAGATGTCTTTACTGTTCCTGCGTCGCTCGCAGGTATTTGCGGATTATCTATTCCAGCTGGCATGGCTAATGGGCTTCCTGTTGGCATGCAAATTCTTGGCAAGAGATTTGATGAGAAAACAATTCTTCGGGCTGGCCATCAATTTCAGCAAATAACCGATTGGCACAAACAGAAACCTCAATTAAAATAATTTACACTTAGATAATGGAAGGTGGCAAAAATAAATTATTGGCGTTATTAAAAAACAAGGATTTTTTTCTTGGTTTGGTTTTGGGTTTGGCAGTTATTGTAATTATAAGCTTAGTTTTTTGGATTGTTTTTTCTGTTTTTAATAAGCAGCCATCAACAAGCTCAACATTTAGAGTTAATAATAATAGCGAAATCTGCCAAGAAGACGGCAAGCCGGTGGTTTATCTTTTTTCTACAAGTAATTGCTCGCATTGTCTATGGATAAAAGATACATTTGATAAAATTGTTAGAAGGTATGTTGCCAGCGGAAAGATAAAAGCGTATCATTATGATTTAGATTCGGGTGATGATTTGCTGACTTCTGAAACAGAAAAGTTAGTCCCTAAAGAGGCGTTTGCGGTTTTTAATGAATTCAATCCGGGCGGGGGAGTTCCTACTTTTGTCTTTGGTTGTAAATATTATCGAATTGGAAACGGCTATGAACAAAACAGCGATCTTAACGCGGAAGCAAATGAATTTGAAATAATTTTAAATAAATTAATTAATAAATAAAGGTAAAAAATATGGACGAAGCAAAAATGCCAAGAGGAAAAAATTTTCTCGTAGGCTTTATTGCGGGCTTTATAATAATGCTTATCATTTCAGGCGTTGTTTACGGTCTGCAGACTTTCAGCGGCAAGAATTTAACCGCCGCTAAGGCAAAACAGGTAGTGCAAAATTTTGTTAATAAAGATTTGCCTCAAGGGCAAGCGGCCGCACAAATCGATTCAATTGAAAATTTCAATTGTGGTTTGTATAAAATGCAAATTAGTTTGGGCGAGCAAAAGGCTGAGGCCTACGTAACCAAAGACGGAACAAAAATCTTTCCCGCCGCTATAGATATTTCACCTTCATCCTCAACAGATAAGCAGGTAAATACCCAGACCCCTCAAGCATCGGCTAACGTAACCAAAAGTAATAAGCCGAAAGTGGAATTGTTTATTATGAGCTATTGCCCATATGGAACACAAATTGAAAAAGGAATAATTCCTGTCGTCGAAGCGTTGGGAAATAAAATTGATTTCAGTTTGAAATTTGTCAATTATGCAATGCACGACAAAAAGGAAGTAGATGAAAATTTGAAGCAATATTGTATCGACAAGACCCAGGGTGACAAACTTATGCCATATCTGACTTGCTTTTTGAAGGCTGGTGATTCCGCTTCTTGCTTGGCTAGCAATGGAATCAATCAAGGAAAATTAGACAGTTGTATCAGTAGTTCCGATAAGGAATTCAAAATTACTGAAAATTTTAATAATAAGCAGACATGGCTAGGAAATTATCCTCCTTTCAATATATATAAAACAGATGCTGAAAAATATGGCGTACAAGGATCTCCGACTTTGGTAATAAACGGAGCCCAGGTGGAAACTGCCAGAGATAGCGCCAGTCTTTTAAAGACGATCTGTGGAGCTTTCAATAATGCTCCAGATGCCTGTTCTAAGGCTAGCTTGTCCAGTGCAACGCCTGCCCCGGGCTTTGGTGAAGGCACAACGGCTAATACTGCTGCTGCAGATTGTGCAACAAATTAAAAGTTTTTTAGAAGAGCACTTCACACAGGTGTGAAGTGTTCTTTGTTTTATTGGACAAAGTTTGTTTTTTAATGTAAAATTTAAGATATTTTAATAAAATATATTGGAGGGTTGTCTCACGGTAGCATATAATAAGAATAGGTTATCCATAGCGGTGGATGGTCTTGCCTATAGCATGGAGAGGTCGCATAGTGGTCTAGTGCGCTCGCTTGGAAAGCGAGTAGGGTGTCAAAGCTCTCGGGGGTTCAAATCCCCCCTTCTCCGAAGTAAAAATCATAGCATGAGGGAAAAATTATTTATTAGAAATCGCAAAAAGAAGAACTTATCCATTATTGTGGAGAAACACAAAAAACAAAATGGATTAGTTTTTATAATGCACGGACTTGGAGGATTTAAAGAACAGGGTCATTTGCAAATAGTGGCTGATGCTTTTCGACAAAAAAATTTTACAGTCGTTCGTT
The DNA here is from genome assembly GCA_041665065.1 of Candidatus Buchananbacteria bacterium. Lineage (GTDB taxonomy): Bacteria > Patescibacteriota > Patescibacteriia > 2-01-FULL-39-33 > 2-01-FULL-39-33 > JBAYJM01. The sequence continues at coordinate 60,019 of JBAYJM010000003.1, read as the reverse complement.
TTGACGTTGCTAATTCGGTCGGTGAAGGCGAGGGGTGTTTAGAAAACGCAAGAGCGACAAATTATTACCAAGACCTTGAGGATGTCATTGCCTGGTCAAAAATTCAGTCATGGTATCAGGAGCCATTTGCCTTGGCTGGACATAGTCTTGGCGGAATTTGCATTTCAATGTATGCTCAAAAAAATCCAAAAAAAGTTTCTCTCCTGGCTCCCATATCTACTGTTGTTTCCGGGAAATTGGTTTATGAATCGCATAAAAAATACGATTTTGATGATCCTAATGTGTGCCGTAAAATATCCTGGCTTAAAGGCCTAAAAACAACCGACACAAAGAAAATAAAAAAACTGGCCCAGGCCTTTATTAGGGATTGCATGAAATACAACCTTTTAAAAGAGGTGTCAAAATTAACAATGCCGGTGCTTTTGGTTGCTGGTGATAGGGATGGCACAATACCAAGGGATCATATTGAAATTTTATATCAAGCTTTGCCTGAACCTAAGGAGCTTTGCATTATTAAAAATGCCCCACATACTTTCAGGTCCAAAAAACATCTGCGGGAATTAAAAAAGATTTTTTTGGGTTGGATTGAAAAATATGCCTAGGCTATATTTAGCTTGTTTTATTAATATGTGCTATAATATCATAAAGCGTTTATCTCATAATTAAGAAAATCAAAAATATGGTTTGCTTTAATTGCAAGGCACAGATACCGGATACCTCGGTAATCTGTCCAAATTGTGGAGTAAATTTAGCCCTGGCTCCTGCTCCTCAACAATCACAATATGCCCCGCAGCCCCAGCAACAGCAGGCTCAGATCAGCACAATGCAAATGCAGGCTCAGGCGGCAAATGCCAGAACACACCATGAAATTAAAAAAAGGCGTTGGCAAAGATGGTTTTTTTATCTAGTAATCATTGTAATTTTTGTAGCGATGGTCGCCTATATGGTTAGAATTTACATGGATAACACCAAGCTTTTGGAATCTGCTAATACATTTCAAACAAAATTAAAAGAAGCGGAAGGCAATCTAAATACAGCAACTCAAAACTTATCAAGCAGGGATTCTCAAATCGCTCAATTAAATCAGGCCAGAATTGATAATCAAAAAGAATTGGATGTAAAGATGCAAGAGTTAAAAAATTCCATGGATCAACAATCGGCGCTCATGGGCGACTATGATAAGTATAAAGAACTGGGAACGGTGGCTATTGGCATGTTTGGAAACATAAATAAAATTGCTACAAATATTTCTAGCAAAGATTTACAGAAATTTTCTTTAGCTGATAGTAATTTAAATTCAGGTACGGATAGTGATGGTGATGGTCTTTCTGATGCCGTAGAAACCGCGCTTGGTACAAATCCAAACAGTGCAGATACAGATGGCGATAAGTTTAGCGATAAGCAAGAAATGCTTTCAGATTACGATCCTCTGGTCGCAGTTAAAAAGTTGGGTCTTGATGCTAAATTCGCTCAGGCAAATAAAGGTAAAATATTTATTCAAAATGATAAGGGTGGAAATATTTGGTATATTGGCCCTGATGCTAAAAGATATTTTTGGGGCAAGATTCCTGCCGTAAGCCCTTCTACGAGTACTCCGGTCACGACGTCTACTACAGCTACAACAAGTTCCACCTCGACAGCTCGATAAACGTTAGTTAATAGCTATGAAAATTCGATCTGTAGAATTAAAAAATGGCACTAAACTTAGTATTTTATTAACTATTTTAGTGTTTATTGCCTGTGGATTTTTAGCACTCACTCATATAATTATTCCTTTATTAACCAACTCGGCAAACAGGGGAATAAGAGATGTATCCATTTCTGAAAGTACTAGTTATTCTGGCGTCTATCCTAAAGAGGGAAGTTCTTTGATGTCATTTACTGGTATATACACCGTTCTTGGGGTTGGAAATGACTATTCTTATTCATCTTGGTCCCAGGGAGAAGAGTTAAATTATAGTGGCCACTTAGTAGCTTCAGGTGATATTTTATCCTTTTGGACATATATTGTTGATGGGCCAGGTTGCGGTTTAAGCATTGATTTTTCCGATGGCACTAAATTACCAATAACAACTCAGGATCAATTCAAAACACCTTTAGTGTCCAATAAATATTTATTGAGACGCTGGCTTAAGCGAAATGCAGATATTTCATCCATGAAGGGTAAGACAATAAAAAGCATTACCTTAGCCCAAGAAAATGATAGATCTTTGGGTAATTATAGATGTTTATTTGATGGAATTAAAATTGAAAATTCTACAAAAGATTTAAGGATTATAAAGGATATTAGTTATGGAAGTCTTGCTAAGCAAAAACTAGATTTATATCTCCCTAAAGATTATAATTTGGGTTCGCCTAAGCCCACCATATTACTTATTCATGGCGGGGGATACATGTTAGAAAATAAAGAATGGTGGAAGTATTATGCAGTTGACTTGGCTAATAGGGGATATATTGTGATTGCGAATAATTATCGCTTAAGCCCAGCTCTTATACCTGACATGCTTGAAGATTGTAAATCAGCTTTAAACTGGATACTATCAGATGCAAGCATAAGAAATTATAATATTGATAAAACAAGGATTGGATTAATTGGATCAAGCTCTGGTGGGCATTTTGCTAATTTGTTAGCAACTATGCCGGAAACAAGAGGTAAAATTAATACAGCTGTAATATTTTATGGAATTTCGGATTTAATTACTAATATGGGTAATCCTTACAAGGCTTATCCAGGTGAAAATGGGATTGCTCCTGCTGTGCAAAATAAATCGGCCGTTCTGGCTCAATTAATTAATCAGTTGCCTGAGAATGAAGGTCAAGGCGATGTAAAATCTTGGTATACAACCATAGCAAATGTATCTGGTCTTGGACAAAAATTATTAGGAGTAGCATATAATTCAAGTAGCCCAGGGGTTTATTTGACTTATTCTCCGCTTAATTATATCAATACAACGACCATTCGTAATAGTAATTTTCCTAAATTTATGATTGTTCACGGCAAAAAAGATATCTTTGTGGAGTTTTCACAGTCAGCAAGGATGGAAAACCTTTTAAAAAAAGTTGGAGCAAGTGTTGAAACAAATTACTATGACGGATCTAACCATGGATTCTTAGAAATAAACTATCCCTTGATGGTAGACGAATGGTTTCCCCAATTTTATAATTTTATTTTAGGTCCATTAATGGGATATGGAAATTACAATGATCGATTGGGAGTTAATTCTTGGAATAAGGCAGCGCTATTTTTAGATAGGCAATTATTAAATTTAGACAATAAAAATAGTCAAGGTTTTCAAAGAAACTTGGATTTACAGATTATTGGGACAGGATTATCTTTATAGTTATGCCAACAAAAAACCCAAGCCTTTTTGCTTTGGGTTTTTTTGTTTGTAATAATTAAATGTTGCTAATATATTTGTTTCTGATATAATTTTCTCATGTCAGAATTCAAGCAAAAAATTTTAAATATTGTTAAAAACATAGAAAAGGGGCAATTTTTGACTTATAAACAAGTCGCTCAAATGGCTGGTTCCCCAAAAGCATATCGCGCTGTTGGTAATATTTTAAACAAAAATTACAATCCATTAATTCCTTGTCATAGAGTTATAAGGTCAGACGGTAAAATTGGAGGATATAATAGGGGAGAAATGGCTAAAATCAGGATCTTAAAGCAGGAAAAGGCAATAAAATAGCGGTTGCCCTTTAGGTGTTCTAATGTTAAAATGTTTTTATAAGTTGCCTCTGTGACAGCTGGTGTTTATTTCAGCTGGATTCAGGTTATATATTTTATTAAAATTAACTCTATAAATCATGCAAGAAACACTTAAATGCCTAGCCAAGGCCTATGTTGGCGAATCTCAGGCAAGAAATCGTTATTCTTTTTATGCCAGCAAGGCAAAAAAAGAAGGTTATGAACAGATTGCCGGTAATTTTTTAGAAACAGCTGAGCAAGAGAAGGAACATGCTAAAAAACTTTTTGAAACAATTCAAATTTTAAAAGAAAAAATGGGAGCTGATTTTCCTGACGAGGTTGCGGAAATTATTTTAACTAAAGACGCTTTTATTTTAGGAACTACAGCAGAAAATTTACAATCAGCAGTTGATGGCGAAACATATGAACATACAACTATGTATCCTGAATTTGCAGAAATTGCTGACAAAGAAGGTTTGCCGGAAATTGCCAACAGACTTCGCTCAATTGCCAAAGCCGAAGAACATCACCATGAAAGATATCAGAAGTTGCTTGATAATTTAAAGGCTGGCACAGTTTTTAAAAAAGACGAGGAAGTTTTTTGGGTCTGCCGGGAATGTGGTTATGTGCATTTCGGCAAAGAAGCCCCGGAAGTTTGTCCATCCTGTGATCATGCCCAGGCTTTTTATCAGTTAAAATCTGAAAATTACTAATTAAAAAAATATGGAAATAAACCAAATATACAAATGCGAATCATGCGGAAATATTGTTGAGTTAGTCCATGTTGGTGGTGGTGGTTTGGTGTGTTGCGGACAGCCGATGCAACTTCAAAAAGTTAATACCGTCGATGCCTCACAGGAAAAGCATGTGCCGGTAGTTGAAAAAACCGCAACTGGCATAAAAGTTAAAGTCGGCTCAGTTGCTCATCCAATGGAAGAATCCCATTATATAGAATGGATTGAAGTAATTGCCGGCGATGAAGTATTAAGAAAATATCTAAGGCCAGGCGATGCTCCGGAAGCAGAATTTGCTTTGCCCGCCGAAGCTTTAGCGAAAGAGGAATATATTGTAAGAGAATATTGCAATTTGCATGGACTTTGGAAGGCATAAAAATTGAATCAGGTATGAGTCGAGAAGTTGATGAAATAAAATCCAGAATTGACATTGTTGATTTGGTTGGTGAGTATGTCAAATTAAATCCGGCAGGGGCCAATCACAAAGGCCTTTGTCCTTTTCATAATGAAAAAACTTCGTCATTTATGGTTAATCAGTCAAAACAGATTTGGCGTTGTTTTGGCTGTGGCGAGGGCGGGGATCTTTTTAGTTTTTTTATGAAGGTAGAGGGTATAGAATTCGGTGAAGCATTGAAGCTTTTGGCCAAAAGAACGGGCGTCGTTTTGCCTGATTATCAGCCTAGCGACATAAAAAAAGATTCTCAAAATGATATAATGCTTAAAATTTTAGACTTAACCGCACGTTACTGGCATAAAATTTTGCTTGATTCCACTCAGGCCAAAGCCGCCAAAGATTATTTAATTGATAGAAAAATAACTGAGGAGTCAATTATAGATTTTAAAATTGGCTATTCAATTGATCAATGGGATAATTTAATCAATTTTTTGAAAAAAAAGAATTTCAGCGATCGAGAATTGTTTTCCGCAGGCTTAACCGTCAAAAGAAATGGCGCGTCTGGATTTTATGATAGGTTCAGGGGTAGAATAATGTTTCCTATTTCAGATATTCACGGTAGAATTGTCGGCTTCGGCGGTAGAACTTTAAACAAGGAAGAACAGGCTAAATACATTAATAGCCCCCAAAGCGAAACATATAATAAAAGCGCGGTTTTATTTGGATTGAACCTGGCAAAAAATTATATTAAAAAAAATAATTTATGCATTTTGGTTGAAGGTTATATGGATGTGATTCCTTCACATCAAGCAGGAATAAAAAATGTCGCATCAATATCCGGTACGGCGTTAACCCAGGAGCAGATAGTTTTAATCAAAAGGTTTACTACAAATTTGGCTCTTGCTTTGGACATGGATTTGGCTGGCCAAAACGCAGCCGAGAGAAGCGCTGATTTAGCACTGCAAAATGAAATGAATGTCAGTGTTATCACTTTACCCTACGGCAAGGATCCTGGCGAGTGCGCAACCAATAATCCTCAAGACTGGAAAAGGGCGATTGAGGAAGCCAAACCTATCATGCAATATTTTTTAGACAGAGCAATCAGTGACAATGATTTATCTCTGCCGGAAAACAAAAAAAATGTTGCCAAGTACTATTTGGCAAAAATTATAGGCTTGCCAAATAAAATAGATCAGGAATTTTGGCTTAAAAAACTTTCGGATAAAATTTCTGTTTCAGAAAAGGTATTGTGGGAATCATTTCCAAAAGGGAAAATAAAACAAAATAATAGGGTCATAAATACGGTTAATAGTAATCTAATAGTTAAGAGGGAGAATAAAAAAGAGAAAAATTATCTTATTTTACAAAGAATTTTTTCTATCCTATTTATTTTTCCTAATTTTGCCCAAAAATTAATAGACGAATTACCAACGGATATGTTCCAGGGTGAGTTGGATATTCTTTACAAAAAATTCATAATGTACTATACTAAAAACATCGATTCGTTTAATAGTGCTAGCGATCAGGGCACCACTTTTGACCTATTTGACTCTTTAAATGGGTTGTTGGACGATCAAGGCCCTGATTATGAATTTAAGGTATTTTTGGAAGAGTCATTTTTATTGTCGCAAAATGAGTCATCAAGGCTGAGTGATAAGGAAATTAGGGAAGAATTGGCAAATTTTATAAATATATTAAAAGCGGATTACATAAATTCCAAAATAACTGCGCTTAAAGCGCAATTGGAAGAGGCGGAGCAAAAATCCGACCGCCAAAAACTTGAAAGCATATATTCAGAACTTAATGAATATATCAGGCGCAGAGCGCTACTCAATTAAATCAATTTTTGTGAAGAAGTGAATCTTGGTCTGTATTTTTATCAAAATATTATTAATAATTTTGGTAAGATCGTTTTTTAGTCTTCACGAGTCAAAATTATAGAATAATTTTGTAATCATTTTTTCGATGCCAAAAGAAAAAAAAGCAACACCTAAAAAGGGGAAGAAGCACTTTGTGGTTAAAAAGAAAGCCAGCTTTAAGGCAAAAAAGATTCCAAAAGCTTTAGCTGTTAAAAAAGTTAAAAATGACAAAAAGCCAAAAGCGCCAATAAAGCCAAAAGCCAAGGTTAGTCGATTCCTCAAAACACAATTTGAAGTAAGTGAAGAGTCAATACAGTCATTGATCAAAAAAGGCAGGATGCGCGGTTTTGTTATTGAGCAGGAAATACTGATGGCTTTTCCGGATTTGGAAGAGTATGTTGATAGGTATGAAGAATTTTTAGAAGAAATGGATCATGCCAACATAAGAGTTGAGGAGCAAAAAGGATTCCTTCTTTCAAAAGCGGTGGAAGTGGTGCCACAGAAAAAAGGGGCAAAATCAAAAGTTCTTCCGGATATGGACTTAACAGATATCTCAGCTGATTCAATCCAGATGTATTTAAGGGAGATTGGCAAGGTGCCATTGCTTACGACAGAAGAGGAAATTTCCTTAGCTAAAAGAATTGAAAGAGGTGATATTGAAGCTAGGCAAAAATTAATCAAGTCCAATTTAAGGCTTGTTGTTTCTATCGCCAAGAAATTTACCGGGAAGAATATGTCGCTCTTAGATTTAATTCAGGAGGGCAATATTGGATTGTTTAGAGGTGCGGACAAATTTGATTATCATCGTGGTTATAAATTTTCAACCTATGCGACTTGGTGGATAAGGCAGGCGATTACAAGATCTTTGGCTGATCAATCCAGGACAATCCGTATTCCTGTTCATATGGTTGAAAATATCAATAAATTCCAGCAGATTGAAAGGCGCTTGGTGCAGGACTTGGGTCGTGAACCAATGCCTGAAGAAATTGCAGCAGAAATGGGAGAGGATATTGATAAGGTTAATCATATTATAAAAATTTCTCAAGAAACTATCTCGCTTGGAACTCCGGTTGGCGATGACAGTGAGGATAGTATTTTGGAAGATTTTATCGAAGATCAAAAAACAATAACTCCGGATAGAGTTGCCGCGCTTCAGATTTTGCGCGATTATGTTTCTCAAGTAATTTCTGAATTGACGCCTCGCGAACAAAAAGTTTTGGAAATGCGATTTGGCCTTAAAGATGGCGTTGCTCATACGCTTGAAGAAGTAGGACAGGAATTTGATGTTACTCGTGAACGTATCAGGCAGATTGAGGCAAAGGCTTTAGAAAAAATAGAGAAAATAAAGGGTGTTGAAAAGTTAAGAGATTTTTAAAAGATGGTATTATTTCCCCGCCTACCGGCAGGCAGGCTTGATTCAGGATCTATCTCCAAATTGACAATAGTGGGCTAATTTGATAATATTACCACTGAATCGAGTAGGTTCTTTTTTATTAAAATATTCAGCGATAGCTCAATGGTAGAGCAACCGGCTGTTAACCGGTAGGTTACAGGTTCGAGTCCTGTTCGCTGAGCCAAGACGATATTTTCTAAACGACCGACTTCCTGTATGGAAGCCGGTCGTTTTGGTTCTAGACCGACAATCGGCTAAATTTACTTTTCTGGAGTAAGGTGTTAATATTATAAAAAATTAGCCATCATGAAAAAATGAGATAGGAAAAAAATTAAGAAGTTTATTTTGAATGAAAGAATTATTAGCTAAATTAAACATACAAATAAAAAAAGGAATCCAATATGCCCAATATGATTATCGGATGTTTTTTTGGTTATACATTAATAGATGGAGGAGATTTGTCGCTTTTCTTAAAAAACATTTTGATTTAATTAGACAGGCATCTTTTATTTTGGTTACGATCGTTATGGGTTATTTTGTGCATAGATTCGGTGGTGCAGCTTTCACTCAAGACATATTAAGTAATTATCTTGTAGCAGCAGGCGCTATGGCAGGAGGAACAATTGCTATCGTTTTTACTATTTCAATTTTTTTACTTCAAAACGCATCCGACCTCTACTCATCCCAATACTTCGAAATATATGTGCATGATTGGAGAGAAAAATTTGTTTATTATCTTGTAATTATTATTACTATTGCATTATTTGGAAGTGGGTTATATGTTGGTAGTCTATCAAGCGTTTCAGAAAATATTTCTTCTAATATCGTATTTTATTCCCTTGTTATAATCGGACTCGTTTTTGCCCTTATTGATTGGCAATATAAAAATGTGCGAAGAAAACTAAACCCTTCAAATGCAATAATTTTTTTAGAAAGTGAGGGTTTGCATTTTTTAAAACGAGTTCAATATGACGCTAAACAAATTGCTGGCATTATGCGAGCCAAAGACAATAATGTTACAGAGGGAATTGCTCTTGCGGCCGCGTACAATCGAGTGCTTCAACCTTTTATCGTCAATCTTGACAGGCAACTGGAAAATCTGGTTGAGATAGCAATGAAGTTAGGAGACAAACAAGAAGTCGGCACAACAAAGCGAGGATTTACTGCGGTTTATAAAATAATTTCTCAATTTTTTGAAGCTCGAAAAACATCATCGCTTATTTTACCATCTGGAGTAGTGTTTCTTGCCGTAGAAAGCGATAGTCAAAGTTTTTTATATCATAACTGTGAAAGATTAAATAAAGCGGGAGAAAAGTTTATTAAAGAAGGAAAGGATGAGCTTGCAACCTATGTGATTGATGTATACCGTGCTCTTATTAAAAAAGCGCAAGAAATCCAATTTGTTAGCCAACGGAATGAAAATCCTATATTAGATTTACTCGTTAGTAATTTAAACTTTTTTATTGAAAGTGGTAAGAGGGCAGAAAATATTGAGGTAGTTTTTCAGGGTCTTCAAGTATTGGGTGATACAGTGACTATAGCATCCGAAAAAGGTCTTTCGCTAACAATGCACGGGTTATTAGAAAAGATAATGGAAATTGCTATCTATGGACTTTCAAAAAAACAACTTATTATTGTAGATCAGTGTTCAATGACCTTTCTTCGTGTTATAGGGTCTGTATTTACAAACTCTCTTATGGACAGGCGTACTCATTTTAATGATGCTTTGAAAAATGTTGCTATTATTTCCAATTATATCAATACATTTGTTAATGCTGGGTTATTGTCAAACGACATAACCACTCAGTTCAGTTGGAGTAAGGGGTATGATGAGTTCTATCAGGTTCTCAATATAATAATGAACCAATATGCACGAATTATTGAAACGAGAGAAAAAGAAAGGTATCAAGCCGACCTAATTCAGTTATTTCGCGAAGTAAATATGAGTTTACGAACCCTATCTGAACAAGTGAAAAGTTGTGATACGATTCTTACCGACAGCATTGGGCGACTTCTTTTTAATATCAATAATCTTATAGTTGATTTAATACAAAATAATGAGTTCAAAGATAATGTTAAGGAACTTAAAACGCGCCTTGATTGGAATATACATCTGCCAAGCTGGTTTGCTCATCACGCCGATAAATTTGACGGCAGCTCAAATCAATTTAATACACTAACTGATAGCGTCGCAAAAACTGGCATATTAGTAGCCGTGAGATTGGAAGATAAAAAATTGGTGCAGGACTGTATTGATGCACTTTACGGACTTACTAAACACACGCTTGAAAAGACGACAAGCGGGTATGGATATGACCAGCCAAGAGTATTAGAGAAAGCGTGCTATCTTGGTATTCTCGCACTGAAAAAAGGGTGGACTGATATAGTTGCTAACTTTAAAGTAAAAATTAAAGAGTTTGAAGTAAATTATTTCACCAAACATCTCACTAATCTGCCGCCTGGTTTGCCTGCTGACTTTGACCCTCGCAACCACAATATAATGGGATTGCCTCATCACGACCAACTTTTTCGTGAATTATCGAAATGGAAATCAGATTATGAAAGAGAGAGAATGAACGGCACCTTACGTATTAGAAATGATGCTGAAGCAATGATGTACCAAGTAGTAGAGCGGGCAGATATTGATAAGTTTATAATGGAAGTTTGGGGAGTATCCATAGGAGAAGTGGTAGTCGATATTGCATAATTATAATTTCTAAAGGTAATATTTCTAAAAATATTTAATTTTTTGTTTGTGGAAATAATTATACATAAATTTTTTGCTCTTTTAATTGTAATTGTGTATCCAGACAATTAAGTAACTCTCTTTTCTCCTCTCTTGTCCCATCAGACAATACATATCTGGCATAATCTTTCATATCAATCTCTGGCATCTTAAATTTGCTATTCATTCCTAAAATATTTTTGGTAAATTTTTGATATCTATCCATTTCTTCTTTAATTCTTTTTTGAGTTTTTAATTGATCAATATCTATTTTATCAATCAGTTTGATTAGTTGATCAGTTAAATCTTCCTCACGAATATATGCTTCTTTGCCTGGCGGTTGTTTTTTTGCATTTCATATAATATATATTTAATTTAATTTTTCCCTTTCTTGTATTCAATAATATCTCCAGGCTGGCAATCCAAAGCCCTGCAAATCGCTTCTAGTGTTGATAGTCGAATTGCTCTTGCTTTTCCATTTTTTAAAATTGAAATATTAGCCATCGTTATTCCAACTTTTTCTGTAAGTTCAGTGACGCTCATTTTTCTTTTAGCAAGCATCACATCTATATTTATTATAATTGCCATATTTTTATTTTTATACAGTTAAGTCGTTTTCTGCTTTTATTTCCAGAACTTCTTGTAAAAGTTTTTGCAGCACAGCAGCAAAAGTGGCTATTACAATTGAAGCAAAAATAATAACAAACCCAATTGCTACGACACCGGGCGCATCATCTCTATCCCCAACGTAAAAAATGTATGGCATGCCTACAGCAAATAATATGCTAATAATGATTGCGCAATATTTTATTTTGCCTAAAGCTTTAGTTGATGATTCTGAGAATGCCTTCTTTTTATCAATGGAGTTTAATAACTTTAGAGATTGGTATAGTGCCATAAAAAATGGAATAGCCGGAATATACAAACCCATTAAGAGAGGACGATAGTATCCTGTCTTGTCTGATAAAATTCCTAATGGTAGCAAAAAAACGCACAAACCAAGAATTATAATCCCAAGAAGAACAATAACGCCTTTTAAAAATAATGTTGAACTTTGTTTCATAAATTATTTTACTTAATTAATTGAAAGTTATATTTATAATAATCTATCATTTATCGTTTGTCAATATATTGTTATTGTTAATGCTATTTAGCCTTATATTTAAAATAGGGGAATTTATTCTAATATTTAAAATTAATGGCTTTTAAGATATAAAAAATATATAATATAAAATATGGATAAAAAAATGATAATACTTGGTATGATTATAGGTCAACTATCGGAGGATACGCACCGGTTATTTTTGGAGTAAACACTTTTTCCTTTATTTCCATAATTTGCGGAGCCATTAGCGGAATATTAGGAATTTGGCTTACTTATAGATTTTTAAGTTAATATATTAAATGGTCTTAGGATAATTTATTAAGAGGTCCCAAAAACATGAAGCATAAAAGAAAATTAGAAACAGTCACATTGCTGGGAATTGATTGCGTTGATGCGCAAAGGCTCTCTTTGGCTATAGAAATTTGTCAAAAAGATTTTGAGTTTGCAAATGTAAAATTGCTGACATCTTTAAAGGCAAGTAAATTGAAAAATGTTGTAAAAATCAAACCTTTGAATTCAGTGGAAAAATATTCTCGTTTTGTTCTTGAAGAGTTAGATAAATACGTTGAAACTGAGTATGTATTGATAGTCCAATATGATGGTTTTATTCTTAATTCAAAAGTCTGGACAGATGAATTTTTAAAATACGATTATATTGGCGCGCCTTGGCTAGTCGCTGATTGGTCTGTTAAAAATTTTGATTTTCCGCCGGAATTAATGAGCAAGTTAGTGGTTGGTAATGGCGGATTCAGCTTGCGAAGTAAAAAATTACTCTCCCTAACTTCAAAATTAATAAAAAAAGGCACGATTGAAAGATATAATCCGGAAGACGTTGCTATCTGCGTGTATTATCGTAAATTATTTGAAGACAATGGGATAAAGTTTGCGCCAGTTAAGTTGGCGAAGCAGTTTAGTTTTGAATCAGAGGATCGTTTGCATTTCACTTGGGACGGGCAATTCGGGTTTCATGGACTTAAGTGGACTGATATTTCCAAATGGGCTAAAATTCATCCTGAGTATAAAATAGAGAACCCGGCGATTAATAAAAATACTAGATTAAAATATTTGTAAAATTAAGAATTGCTAAATTTATTTTATAACATCACCAATATAATATTTATTTAATAAATTCCAAGCAAAATTTGAATGGATTTGCGCGAATATGCCGGTTACTTCAGTTCCGCAATTTGAAGTTATTTTGTTTCGTCCTCCGGGGTGGGAGCCTATGTAGCTTGAAACATTGTAGACTTTATTTTTTACAATTAAATAGCAATCATTTGCCGAAGAGTGTTTAGAAATTTCTGTAGCATTTAGCGCTGGTTGGCTTTTCGGCGGAGTAGTTGGCTGATTAATTTTTGTTTTGGATACCGGTTTATTAGAATTATTACTAGAGATTGCTGGCTGGCTGCTCGTTGAATTATTATTTGGTTGAGTTTTATTATTTATATTCGTGGGGTCTGATAATGTGTTTGTGGCAGATATTGAATTCTGGTTTGCAAATATAATTCCAAGCCCATATATTGCCACTACAGCACCGGCGAAAAATACTAAAACTAATAAAGTTATTTTTTTCATAAGATATTTAAAAATTAAATTCTTCGGAATAGATGAATTTTTTATTTACGCCTTTGGCAATAAATTGTTTTTTCAGTGATCTGATCATTGGCGGTGGAGCGCAAATAAATAGATCTTTATCTATCAAATCCACGGACATTTTTTTGATAATATCAGCATTAATAAATCCTTGGCTATCGGAATAGTGGTTAATAATTCTAAGTGAGTTATTCAAGCTTGAAGAGATGTTTTTTAGAAAATCAGGATATATGATTTCACTTTCATTTCTAGTACAATAATACAAATCAATATTATGGTTGTCGTTCTGTTGTAAGGTTTTAATCATGCTTAAAAATGGCGTGATTCCAATTCCTCCGGCAATCCAGATTTGATTTTTGTGTCCGGAATTTTTATAAGAAAAAACTCCGAATGGACCTTCAATTTTTGTTATAGTGCCAATTTTGAGATTAGCTAACTTTTTTGTGTAATCGCCGAGATTTTTAGCAGTAATAATTAATTCTTTTTCATCCGGACTCGATGATATTGTAAAAGGATGGCTTTCAGAACTGATCTCACTTTGAAAACTGACAAAAATAAATTGACCCGCTGAAAAGGTCAACTGTTTGCTGTTGGATTTCATGGTTATTTTTACAGTAGAATCATTTAATAATTTTATTTCAGTAACAATATATTCAAATTTCTTAATAAAAATGTTGCCCAAAAGTGATTTGTAAATGAAACAAAGTATTGCAATTATTGACAAGCCTAGCATGTAAGTTCTAAGCGGTATATTTCTAGAAATATCGCTTGGAATGAGCCAAATATGAATCGAAGCCAAAAAGAAAGCAAGTCCCAAAAATTTATGCGTCCATTTCCAAATATTATATTTTGGCCTTAAGTAAAGAGTCAGAATAATTAAAAAAATCATCAAAGCTAGCGAGTAGATTCCTAAATTTATTGCTATGTTTGCACTCGGTAATAAAAAAAGGGCAGCATTTACAAATGATCCGCTTGCATATTTTGGAATTAGTAACAGTGGATGAAATAAAAGGAGCATCAAAGCAATTTGTCCTAATTGGTCATGTTGCAAATAAACCCCGTTTAATCCGTTAAAAATTTTTTCTAAAGATTTAAACCTGGCGGAAAGAATCAGGTTAATGGCAAAAAGGGATGCGCCGACCAGTCCAAATATCTGGCCGATATTTGATAGGCCAATTGTTAAACTGCTAAAGCGTGGCAATGGCGCTGGGAAAATCAGCCACAGTAAAATAGGCAAGAGCGCTAATATTAAAATAATAATTAATCCGGAGTTGCTTTTTTGCGATATTTTCATGGCTAAATTAATTTCTTTTATGGTGTTAGTTTTTTTGCTTATTAGTTATATATTATAGGATAATTCTAATAAAATCACAATATTAGCGGTTTAATTATTGTATTTTAAGTTAATCTAAAATTTTTCTTATTTTGACAAAATAGTTAAATATTGTTATTGTAATTTTAGATAAATTAATTAATTAAAGACAAAATTATGACAATATTTTGGATCATAGTTGTAATCGCCATTATTGTAATTTTTTCATCGCTTAGGGTTGTCAAACAATATGAGAGAGGCGTTATTTTCTTTTTAGGAAAATACACGGGCGTAAGGGGTCCTGGTCTTATTTTTTTAATTCCTATTTTTGAACAGATGTCACGAGTTCCGCTTAGGACGGTTACTATGGATATTCCATCACAGAAAATAATCACCAAGGATAATGTGTCTATTGATATCGCGGCTGTGGCCTATTATCATATAGTTGATCCGACTAAGGCAGTAATCGCCATTGAAAATGTTTACCAGGCTGTAAATCAGATCAGCCAAACAACGGTAAGAAATGTTGTTGGAAGATTCAGCTTGGATCAATTATTGTCACAAACCTCCGATATCAATGATCAGATTAAAAATGTTATTGATGCCCATACTGAACCATGGGGGGCGCAGGTAACTGCAGTAGAAATAAAAGATATTACTTTGCCTGACAACATGCAAAGGGCGATGGCTAAGGAAGCTGAAGCTGAGAGAGAACGTAGAGCTAAAATTGTAGCTGCTGAAGGTGAATTCCAAGCCGCAGTAAAATTAGGCGAAGCCGCTGATATTATTTCGGCTCATCCTGTTGCCCTGCAACTTAGGACACTTCAAACAATGGCGGAAATCAGCGTAGAAAAAAATTCAACCATAATTTTCCCAGCGCAATTCATGAGTACGGTATCCGATGCCATTAAGAGTGTTAAAGCAGATTTTAAATTATAATAAATAAACTATATTCAGCTTGGCGCCACTCTTATTGAGTGGCGTTTTTTCTTAATCTTAACTTCAAGATGCTTATTTATAATAATTTTATTATTAATAATTTAAAATTATATGCCAAATCGTATTATGCATTTTGAAGTCCAGGCAGATGATATTAATCGGGCGAAATCTTTTTATGAAAATACTTTCGGCTGGAAAATCGAACAGATGATGACAAAAGATCAAGGCGGAATGGATTATTGGGGACTTACTACTGGTGAGAAAGGAACCCCCGGAATCAATGGTGGGATGTATCAGCGTCCCAAAGACAAGCCCTTAAATACTTTTGATTGTACAATGACAGTCGAAAATATTGATGAGGCGATTGAAAATGTAAAGAAAAATGGAGGCAAGATTAATGGAGAAAAAATGGAAATACCTGATATTGGCTGGTTTATTAGAGCGGCTGATACTGAGGGTAATATGTTTGGAATAATGCAGCCGACAAATTGGCAACCGCAGTAATTTAACACCAACAAAAAACCGCCAAAATATTTTAGCGGTTTTTTGTTGGTGTTGGGATAAGGTAAAAAAATAATTTATTAATTTTTTAGACAACTCGTAGGCACAAAATTTGGGTAACTTTTATTCGTCTAAATCCATTTTGATTATTCATCGTTTTGCGCCAATTTAGGTTAATTGGCTGTCTATTGACAAATTCAAAAATAATGGTAAAATGTGATTTCAAACATTGTTTTAAATTGTCCAAATGAAAGACATAAAATTAGAAAAAAAGGCCAAAGAAAGGATAATCGAGGCTACCCTCCAAATTATAAAAACGGAAGGTTTGGCTGGTATTTCTATTAGAAAAATAGCGAAGTTGGCAGATGTCAACGTTGCGGCTATTAACTATCATTATGGCTCAAAGGAAAACATCATTAATGAAGCGATCGGCTACTTGATGGAAAAATTTGATAAATCTTTTGCTGTGTTATCGGATAAAAAATTATCGGCGCAGGAGCGGCTGATTAAATTTATAAAAGAATTTATCCATCATTATTTATGTTGTCCGGATGCTTTCAGGGGGTCTGTTTTAAAAATGATTAAAGATGAAGCCCTTCCCTCCGCTTTAATGCAGATTATGAAAGATAATTATCAAAAATTAAATAAGGTTATTGGAGAATTAACCGACATTAAAGATCAGGAAATAATAAATATGAAGGTTTTTCAGTTATTTTCTTCAATTGTGCACCCATTGGTTATTGGCCAATATGCCTATAAATTTTGGGGAGTAGATTTTACTAAAACGGAAACAAGAGATAAATATATAGATTTAATTTTAAATAATATAAAAAATATTTAATTCCAAATTGTTATGTCAAAATTTTCTGTTAGTATCAAAAAGCACAAATTTAAAGTCCTTGTTGGAATAATAGTAGTTATTATTTTAATTATTGTTATTTTTGTTTTTGCTTTAAAAAATAATAAACAGGGTGTAGGTCAAGATACCATTGTCGCCATTAAGGAGGTAAGTATTGTAACTATGGCCGATAGGGGAGTTTTAAAACAAACAGTTAGATATCCGGGCTTGGTGGTTTCTGACCAAGAGGTAAAAATAGTTTCAAAAGGTTCGGGAAATATTTCAGGATTGGATTTTAAGGTGGGAGATAAAATTTTTTCTGACCAGGTGCTTGCAAGAATCGATAGCGTAGATGCAAATCCGGCAAAAGCGAATTATCAAAATACAGTAACTGCACTGGGCAATGCCCTTATTTCCAAACAAAATATTGCCAATACATCAGAACAGTCATTTAAATCGGCGCAAATAGCCTATGATACGTCTAAAATTGCCACAGAACAGGCAAGGCTTTCGTTGGAAAATAGAAAAAATATTTCTAGTCAATCAGAAGATGATATTGTCACAAATGCTGATGTTACAGCCGATAGTGTTGCGGGAATAAGCTCTTCTATCGTTGTAGGCATAAATAACATAACTGGCTTTAATGAGAACAATGAGGTCTCTGTTAGTTATGAGAAAAATTTAGGAGCTTTAAACAGCGAATCATTATCTAATGCCAAGAGCAGCTTTTTGACAGCTAATAACAAATTGAAATCATATCAAGGCAAAACCTTTTCCAGTGTTGGCGATAAAGTTGATGCGGTAAAAGATTTGGCTACATCAGTCCAACAGTTGGTAAATGCAACTCAGGTATTATTGCAAAATACAATTACTTCAACTGATTTGCCGCAGAGTTCTGCGAGCGGTTCATCATTATCGGGTTTGCAAGCAGCGGTGTCTGCTTATCAAAATCAGATAAATGGTGCTTTGGGTCAAATTAATGGCGCTAAGCAGGCTTTATCAAACACCCAGTTAAGTAATAGTTCAACTATAGACAGTTTGCAGAAAGCATATGAATTGGCAAAGCAACAGGAAAATGCGGCGGCTCAAAATTTAAATAATGTTTTGGCAGCCGGAAAAACTCAGGTTGATGGTGCTCAAAGCCAAGTTGATTTGTTGGCCGGACAGATGAATTTAAGCAGAATTCAGGTTGATAATTTAACAATCAAGGCTCCGATTTCTGGAACAATAACCCAAAAGATGATCTCAGCCGGTGATACGGTTTCTCCTGGGCAGGTTGTCGCAGTCATGAGTCAGACGGCAAAGTTAAAAATACAAACTTATGTAGATCAAACGTATATAAACTCTTTGCAGGTCGGTATGCCCGCCACCATTACGGACAATAACGGAAATATTTTTAAAGGAATAATTATAAGTATCTCTCCATCAGCAGACGCCACAACTAAAAGATTTTTAGTTGAAGCTGATTTTGAAAGCGAGTCTGTTCCCAATCTGCCCAATCCGGGGATTATAGTATCCATTTCTTTTGAAATAACAAGAGTTTCAGATAAGCCGGGAGCAATATTTATACCAATAACCGCAGTTAATGTGGGACAAAATGAAAGCTATATATTTTTGTATGATAATGGCAGGGCTAAAAAGAAAATTGTTAATGTGTTGGGTGTGGATGGTGAAAATGCTCAAATTAATGTTAATGCAAGTACAACACTCCCGCTGGATACTAAAATAATTATTTCAGGCAATAGATTGGTCAAAGAGGGTGATGAAGTTAGGATAGTAACAAGTACCGAAATAAATCAAAGTAAATGATATGCCAGAAGAAATCAAATTAATAGCGGAACCCGCCAATTTATCGGGTGAAGAAAAATCTAGTGATTATAAATACTTAGAAAATCTGACTTTTGATAAGTCACTTAAAAAAGGATTTTTATATTTCTTTGTTAAAAATATAAAGGTGGTTTTTTTGCTTTTGCTGCTAATTTCCGCCTGGGGCATTTATTCTTTTGTAAATTTACCAAGAGAATCAAATCCCGAAGTAAAAATTCCAATTGCTATTGTGACAGATGTTTATCCGGGAGTTTCACCGGCAGACATGGAAGAGCTTGTAACAAAAAAAATTGAAACAGGAATTTCCGGAGTCAAGGGAATAAAAAAAATCACTTCAAATTCTGCCAATTCTCTAAGCGCCATTACGGTTGAATTTGATGCAAATGAAAACGTTGATGATGCCATAAGGCGTTTGAAAGACCAAGTGAATTCAATACAAAACAATCTGCCTCAAGATGCTAATGATGCTGTTGTTACAGAAATTTCTTTGGATGATTCACCAATATGGACGTTTACCATAACCGGTCCATACGACGGATTTACTCTTAGGGGAATTGGTGATGATATCAAGGATGAATTAGAAAAAATCCCTGGCGTTAGAGAAGTCCAGGTTTCCGGAGGCGATGAAAAGGAATTTCAGATTGCCTATGATCCCGACAAGCTTGTTCAGTTTTCACTTTCAACTGACTCTGCCAATCAATTAGTTAGAGCCACAAATTTAGCAGTCCCAGCCGGAACCTTTGAAGGTAGTGAATTCAATTATTCAATCAGGACGGATTCGCGATTTTTTGACGCCGAGGCTCTTGGGAATATTCCTATTTTACATACTGATAATGGCGGAATCGTATATCTAAAAGATATTGCCAGAGTCCAGGAAAAGGCAATTAAAAAAACTGTCTTTTCAAGGTTATCAGCAAATGGTCAAGCGCCTGAACAAGCAGTAACTTTAAGTATTATTAAAAAAGTTGGACAATCAATTCCTCAGACAGTTGAGTCGGGCAAAAAAACCTTGGAAGAACAGCTTAAGCAATATCCTGATATAAAAACAACTACAATTGTTGACGCTTCCAAAGATATAAATGACAACTTTGAGCAATTGACGCATGATTTTATTCTTACAATAATTTTGGTTTTTGGTGTTTTACTTTTAATCGTCGGGTTGAAGGAAGCTTTTGTGGCTGGTCTTGCCGTTCCGCTTGTTTTCTTTATTACTTTTGGAACTATGCTTGCATCTGGAATTAGCTTGAATTTTCTTTCTATTTTTTCATTGTTGCTGGCTTTGGGGTTGCTTGTTGATGATGCGATTGTGGTTGTGACGGCAACAAAACAATATATGAAGACTGGCAAATTTACTCCTGAGGAGGCTGTGTTGCTGGTCTTAAGAGACTATAAAGGCGTGTTACTGACAACTACTTTAGCCACGGTTTGGGCATTCTTGCCCCTGCTTCTTTCAACCGGAATTATTGGTGAATTTATAAAATCAATCCCAATTACGGTATCAGTAACACTTATAACCTCGCTTATAGTTGCCTTAGTCATAAATCCTCCATTGGCGGCAACGCTTGAAAGATCAAGAATTACAAAAAAATCATATTTTGTTGCAATCGGTGTTTTGATTGCCATTGCTATATTTGCATTATCAACAAAAAATCCAATTGGAATTATTGCTGGAATCGTTTTGGTTGGCTTGGTGATTTTTATGGTATTTTTTTACAAGAAGAAAAATTTAAAATCAAAATTTGAAGAAAATAAAAAACTCATTGAGCTTGAATCAGAAAATGACGATTTAATTAAAGAAAAGTTAAATACAAAATCACATACGGAGCATAAGACTATTTGGGGAAGAGTTATGAATGGCTTTATCAGTATGGAATTAATTCTGCCATGGTATGAGAGGACTTTAAGGAAGCTATTGTCAACAAAAAAAATAAGGTTTACGGTAATTGGAATCGCTTTTGCATTATTTATCGCCGGTTCGGCATTGCTTGCAACAGGAATTGTGGCAACCGAATTTTTTCCTGTTTCTGATCAAACTACGCTTAGCTTAGGTATTGAAGCACCGATTGGAACCAATGTTAATGTTACAAACTCCATCGTTATAAAAGTTGAAGAAAAGCTTTTGAAATATCCCGAGATAGTGAGTTTCGATACGGTTGTTGGTAGCGGTGGAGGAAGTTCATTTCTCAGTGGCGGATCTTCGCAGTCATCTCATGTTGCTTCCATTACAATAAATTTAAAAGATAAAAAAGATAGGAAACTCAAATCTTTTGAATTGGCAAATGCAATAAGAGACGATATCAAGGATATAAAAGGCGCAACTATTACCTTGGCAAATCCTTCTTCCGGTCCGCCAGCTGGAGCGGCATTTGAAGCCAGAGTATATGGCAAGGATTTACAAACTATTGATAAGATTGCTAATGATTTAAAGCCGTATTTGGACTCAATACCCGGCGTAGTTGATTCTGAAGTATCTCTTAAGGAAGCGCCAGCAGAATATACTTTTTTTCTTGATCCGATTAAAATGGAATTTTATAATTTAAACTCCGCATCAGTTGGTGGTGTTATGAGAATGGCAATTGCCGGCACAAAAATTACTACAGTTATCAGGGATGGAAAAGAAATTGATGTAAACGCAACTTTTGATGAAAATAAAATTCCCAATCTTGAAGCAATTGAAAACTTACAAATTATAAATAACCGAAAACAGCCAGTATTTTTAAAAGATGTTGCAACCATCAAGTTGACGCCTTCAGTAAATTCTTTAACTCGTATTGATCAAAAATCAGCAGTTCTCTTATCTGCGGGAGTTGAAGGCAAGACAAGGCCAAATGATGTAGTAAAGAAATTCCAGGATTTAGTTGCTAAAAATTATAAATTGCCAAGCGGTTATAGTATTGTTTATGGCGGTGAAAATGAACAGAATACGGAATCAGTCACTTCCATTTTGTACGCCATGATAATTGCTTTTGTGTTAATTATCTCAACATTAGTTATTCAGTTTAATTCATTTAAGAAATCATTTATTGTTTTGATGACAATCCCATTAGCGCTTATCGGCGTATTCTTCGGACTTGCTATATCAAGGATTACTTTGAGTTTTCCGGGGCTTATTGGTGTGTTGGCTTTGTTTGGAATTGTGGTAAAAAATGCTATTATTCTAATTGATAAAATAAATTTAAATTTAAAGCACGATATAGAATTTACTGAATCAATTGTTGATGCAGGAAAATCAAGGCTAGAGGCTATATTTATTACTTCAATCTGTACGATTTTGGGCTTGATTCCTATAACATTATCTAATGATGTTTGGAAATCACTTGGAAGCGCAGTTATTTTTGGACTAACCATCTCTTCATTTTTAACATTATTTATAGTTCCAATTATTTTTGCTACAGTAATTAATCCTAAGGAAAAATTATAATTCGTAGCAGTTCAGTAGCGGTTTGGCCACTCTGTAAAAATGTTTTTTCACCTTTCACCATGGTTATGAGCAGTCCTATAGCTGTTTTACAACAATAATATTTTTTTTAATCTCGTTTGTTTTAAGGTGGTTTCCCGTCGGATAGTCTCTTAGGGCATTATCTATAATTTTTTCACTATAGCGATATTTTTCTCCCAGTCTTGTTCCGGGATCGTTTGTAATAAATTCCTTTTTACCTGGATCATAGCCAATAATCAGCAACATGTGATGTAGTGGCCCCGGAGGACGAAAGTTTGGGTTATTTAGCTTTCTGCCATCGGCTGGAATTATAATTATATTTCCATTGTAAATTTCATTTTTTATATCATTGATGGAAATATCTTTTTTAACTTCGTAATTATTAAATCCTAGATTATCGCTCAATATTTTGTCGGCAGTATCTTGTACCGAGGTATCTTTAAAAATGCCAATCTTTTGTTTCTCCCAGTTTGATATGCTGACTATTTTCTCTTCCGCCTTAATCGCACTTAGGTTATTTTGTTTTGTGGCCCAATTAAAAGCCATTAACGATGATGCTTCTTCGCAGCCATCCTGCAATCTCGCATCGCTCCAATTACCCCTGGGGGCTTGAGAGATAAATCCTACGTCATGTATAATCAGTTTTGTCTTGTCGTTAATATTTGTATTCTTTGGGATGCTAGCTATTTTTTGAACAACATCTGTTTTTATGGCTTTGAAATCATTGGCATATAGAGGATAGAGCAGGGCGCCATTTTCATTCTGTTTGGCTATGCTCAAGTGTATGCCGTAGAAAAGAAAAATAATTGAGGTGATTAATAAAACAAAAAATGCTGCTTTTGACATACGGTTATAAATTATCTGAACAATAATTTCTATTTAATTTTTTAATTATTTTCAGTTGATATATAATAGACGAGCAGGATTAAAATTATTATACTTAATTTTTTATAAATTAAGTTATTAAAAGATAAAAATCGCAATAAAAACACCTTTGGCAGAAGGCGTTTTTTTTGTTTAGTCATTTTGATGGTGAGCCAGCGTTAAGTGTTATTAGGCAAAAACTTATGAAAAAAAATTATTTCAACCATATTGTAGTTAGTATTTTAATTTTACTTTTTTTCTGTCCTTCATTAACGTTTGGGCAGTCTGCGGTAAATGTTGGCTTACTAGAAGCGGGGACTTTTGGATTGCCAAATGTTGATTTGATAACTTTCATATCAAGACTGGTTAGGATATTTCTAAGTTTGATCGTATTAATTGCCGTATTGCTGATAATTTTAAGCGGTTTTAGGTGGATGGTCGCAGGTGGAGATGAAGAAAAAATAAAAAAGGCCAGAAGTGCTTTATTTAATGCGATTATTGGGTTAATACTTGTTTTATCATCTTATGCAATTGTTTCCTTTGTTATAAGCGTATTAATTAACGCCACCTCGGTTTAAATTAATGATGCTTTAATGATTATTAGTATATAATAGCTTTAACTAGTTCTTTTAGTAGATTTTGATTAAAAAACGACGTAAATGTAATACCAATATCTGACATTGGCAGGGCTGGTTCTGCCAAGGGGGTGAGGTGAAATGGGCGACGCTTTGGCGTCGTGCAAGGGGGCACAAACGAGTAGGCGAGTGCCTTTTTGTTTGGGTAAAAAAATTGTCCACTTCATCTTTAATAGGGTTTTAACTTGTTTTAGCTATGTTATTGAAAGTTATAAATAAAATAAATCATTATGAGGGCGATGATTTTAATTTTGGGAATAATTATAGTTGTTGTGGTTGTCAGTTTGGGTATTTTTTATCCAAATGGCCAAAAAGAAAATAATTTTAAACAATTGTCTCAAACAACTAATAACAATTTGCAAATCGACGCCACATCATCTACAAGCCAGAACAATAATATCGAGCTCATGGATATTGTGTCTTTGGCACGTGCGACGGGTAATTTTAATACTTTTTTTGTTGCTATGTTGCAGTCTGGGCTAGACGGGTCATTCAATGTGGGTGGACCATATACCATCTTTATGCCAACCGATAAGGCGTTTGGAAAAATTGATCAAAAAACCGCACAGAGGCTAGTAAATGATAGGCAGTTTTTAGTTAAGGTTTTGCAAAACCACATTGTAAGTGGAGCCCGTCTAAAGGATAGTCTACGGGCTGGTGATTCATTCGAGAGTATAAATAATACGACGGTTTCGATAGGAGGTACTGATAATGTCATTACTATAAATGGGGCTAAAATTATAGCCCCAGATCTCATAGCATCTAATGGAGTGATACAGGGCATTGACGCCGTACTTATTGGTAAATAGGCATATTAGTAAATAGACAAAAACAATTAAATATGAATCGGCTTCATTTATCTTACATGAAGTCGATTTTTTAGTCATAATAAAAAAATACTGGCGTCTAATTTATCGCAAGGATCAAGAAGCTATATAAACAAAATAAGTGATCCTTAATTCCAAAAGGTCGAAAAAAAATTTATTAATTTTTTAATATATAAATATATGTCTTTATTTAAAAAGTTGGCTTTGGCTACCGTCACCATGGTAGTGGCTTTGGGGGTTGTTGGTGTGATTTCTCCAATGACTGCCATGGCACAAACACCGACTGCACCAATTGGATATGAAAAAATATCCGGACCAAGCAAAATATCCCAGTATACCGATGTTATTAAGTTTTCTGGTAGCGATGATCTTTTTGGTAAGCCAAGATCCACTCAGGCGGCAAATACCGTCGTTAGAACAGTCGCAGCCACTACGGCAAGCACTGCTAGCAATGGAAGTATACTTGGTAACAGCTCCTTGGGCAATCTATTAATCCTGGATTCTATTTTCGGCGGTAATAATACATTAGGGACGGGAATTTTAGGTAGTACTGACGGCAGCAATAACTTGGGCAATTTGTTCTTGTTAAATGAGCTCTTTGGCGGTGATACCGGGTTAAATCTATTTGGTACTGGAACCACTGGAACAACTGGCAATAATTCACTGGGCAATTTATTAATTCTTAATTCTGTATTTGGCGGAAATAGTAATCTTTTAGGCAACAGTGGATTGGGTACTGGCAATCTTGGAAACTTGATTATTTTAGATAAGTTATTTGGTGGAGGAATGTAATCAAAATATCCAAAAGTCATGCTTGTTTATCTCTTAAAATAAAACAGTCCGTCGTAGCGGACTGTTTTATGTTTGGTTGAGATCACATTTATTGTGTTTTCTGACCGACTTCATTAGGAAGTATATCTACCACTGATATACCTCTTTTATTTAATTCTTGGATTAGCCCTTCTTGGTGTTCTGATCCAAATGTTATTATGGCAACATCCTTATTTTGAGCAGAAAGTAGCTGAACAAACTTTTCTGCTGTACTTTGATTTCTTTGATCAACAACGGTCTCCTGAAGTTTATCGTTGTTATCCTTTATGAGATTTTGTATTGTCCCAACGTCATTAATATTATTATATGGATTTTGTTGTCTTGATGGAGCGGAAGAGTTTGTTGTTTGGGGTTTGTCTAATTCCTTAATTTCATTGTAGGTGTTTTGAGCCTGATCAAGCAAGGCGTTTAAGTCTGAATTATTCGCCGCATTAATTTTGTTCATCTTCAGTTCATTATCTATATCTGAAGTATTTGCAACCAAGCTTCTATTTTGTAACAGTTCTAATAATTTATCTTTAAGTGTTGAATTGTTTTCAGGATTAACAAGACTTGTTTTACTCAAGCTAAAGCCAACAGTATTTACTCCTTGTAATGCAGATAGCCTGTCTTGAAGATAAATCGTATTTCTTACTATTTCAGCTGAGTTATCTAGGAGTTTCTGATCTTCTGTGCCGTAAAGATTTATATTATATCCTTCCGCCTTTAACTTATACGGCGCACCGGCAAGAAGTATTTCTCTATCAATTGATGAAATAAGATTTTCCACGGCTGTATAAAATTGAGGCGTGATTTCACCTTGGTCTGATCCTTTAATTTTTTGAACTTCAGCTTTAAGTTCTTCTTTCAATGTAATTTTTTGTGAAAGATTTTTAATCTTATCATCGGGTATTTTTCCTTCTAGGTCTCCTTCCGCCATTACTGTATTGGCCCCCGCTTTTTCGAGATAGGATATGATTTTATATATTTGTCCTTGCGCAATGACCGCTGAATCATTTACTGAGTCAGATATATTGCTTCCGGGATAGCGATGGGTTTGAGGAATAAGTATGGCAATTTTAGTTGCGGTACTGCCTCCGGTCGCTGGATGAATAGTCACTGTACTGTCTGGAATTTGGCTATAGCTCTGGGGCTCCAAAAAGTAAGATGCATCTGACGTTTGGTCTACAAATAAACTTTGTAAATTTTTATCCTCAGTAATTTTATTATTTGAAGTTGAATTTGCCGGAGCTATAAAATAAGAGGACAATACGGCGGCGGTGGCAAGCATTATCCCTGCGATGATAAGATATGTTTTTTTCATTTTTATTTATTATTTTTAAAGTGAACAATAAGATTTTGTTCACCGCGGGAGCACAATATCAAAGAAATAAAGTCCTGTCAATGTTTTTTTAATATTATTTTTAGAAACGATTTAAATTTACGGGAATAAAAAAGTTTATGTTCTAAATTTAAGTAAGGTAATAATTTTAGCACATACTTCATCCTGATTTAATTTTAGTTTATTAAAATTTTTACGTATAAAACCCTTCGTAATTAATAATTTTATATGACTAATCCAATGGCTGATCAATTAAAAATAAAATTTATAAATATCTATGAAAAATATGCGGATGCAATTTATAGATATTGTTTTTTTAGAGTCTATTCAAGACAACTAGCTGAGGAATTGATGCAAGAAGCTTTTATGAGAGTGTGGAAATACTTGGCTAGCGGAAAAATCATTCTAAATGAGCAGGCTCTTCTTTATCAAATAGCTAGAAATTTAATAATAGATTTAAGCAGGCGCAACAAGGTAAGGCAAAATATTGAACACACAATGTTCTCTGGTCAAAATAGCTTTGATGAACCGTCTTATGATGGAAAAAACATATTGGAGACCAGGACTCTTTTAGGCGAGATGTATCAATTGATGAATAAATTGAGTCCCGATAGTCAAGATATTTTAATAATGAGGTATATTAGGGGAATGAGTCCCAAAGAGATTGCGGAGATTTTTCATACAAACCCCAATAATATTTCCGTCCGTATTTATAAGTCTTTAAAAAAACTTAGTAAATATATTTAATCGATATGAAAACTCAGGATAATTCTCTTTCTCAGGTTGTCAAAAAATTAAGAAGGGCCGGGAAAATTGCAGGCCTTGATAAGAATAGAAAAAAGCAAATAAAAACTTTTTTAATTGAACAAGTCTCGGGGTATTCTGGTATTGGTGTTGAAGGACGGCAAGAAGTTATCAATTTTTCATAGTCAAAGTTCGCATTAAAGAGCACGGACACAGTACTTGCCTTTGTTTTATTTATTGGTATAATGATGCATATGAATGTAAAAATAGTTGCAGTAGGAAAAATAAAAAATAAATTTTTAAAATCAATTTCTGAGGATTACCAAAAAAGACTTTCGCCGTTTGTTAAGTTAAAAATTGACGAAATAGAAGCGGAATCTTTTCATGATAATGGGGATAAAATTAGGGTTAAGGTCGTTGAGGCGGATAAGCTGCTTGGCAGAATAAAAAAGGTTGAAAATAAAATAATGATTTTGGATGAAAGGGGGGTTGAATTTACCTCTGATGATTTTGCCAAGGAATTAATGGGTGCTGATAAAGGATTGACTTTTATAATCGGTGGCACTTTGGGATTGGCTGAAAGCATCTTATCTTTGCCTTATAAAAAAGTGGCTCTTTCAAAAATGACTTTTACTCATGAAATGGCGCGAGTTTTTTTATTAGAGCAGATTTATCGCGGAATTACTATAATACAAGGAAAAAATTATCATTATTGATTTTGTATGTGTGTTGTAGAGGATTAAGCGGTTTTTAAAATTGACAAATTTAGTCTAAAATGAGAAAATATTAGGGATGTTTTAAGAGGGCTCGTAGCTCAGTTGGCTAGAGCGCGGCATTCGCATTGCCGAGGTCGGGGGTTCGATTCCCCCTGAGTCCAATAATTATCCAAAGGGCTCATAGTTTAGGGGTTAGAACATTTTGCAAATTTTAAAATTTGTATTATAATTAATCTTATAATTAAGTAATTAAGCTAATAATTCAATATGATTAAAAAGCTGTTTAATTTTTTTAAAAAAAATACCGAAGGGGAAGAAAAGAAAAAAATGTTTTCAAGAGGAGCGACAGTTGGAATTATAATTGCAATTATTATTGTCGTATTGATTTTAATTTTTGCTTGGCCGGGATTTTTTAGAAAGGGAGCTAGCAACGGAAATACTGAAAGCCCAGCAAAGTTAAAAGTGACTATTATTACAAAAAAGGATTGCCCAGAATGCTGGGATGTTTCTTTATTTACCAATGCATTGTCCCAGTACAATGTAAAAATATCATCAACTTCAACTTTATATTATGACAGTGGAAAGGGAAAGGATTTGGTGAAAAAATATAAAATTACAAAAATTCCATCCTTGATAATAGAGGGTGATTTAAATAGGGATGCCAATTTACAGCCATTTTGGCAGGCTCTAGGTGATATAGATGGAAATACTTTTATATTTAGACAAGTGATTCCTCCGTATGTTGATGTCGCTTCTGGACAATTGAGGGGTCGCGTTCAGATCACTTATTTAACAGACAGCTCTTGTCCTAAATGTTATGATGTCATGCTTCATGAAAATGCATTAAAAAATTTAGCGGTTCCTACATCAGACCGGAGGGTGATTGATATTTCTAGCGCTGAAGGCAAGGCATTAATAACTAAATATGGGATTAAATTAGCTCCAACGGTTTTGGTTAGCGGAGAAGTATCTGAATATGGCAACTTAGCTGATCTTTGGAAACAGGTTGGTACCGTTGCCAAGGATGGAACATATATTTTTACAAATGTTGAATTAATGGGTACTTACAAAGATTTAAGTAAAAATAAAATTATTACGCCTCCTGTGGCTACGTCGACTCCGACTCAAGTTAAATAGCTTCTATAAAAAAGCGCCCCCTTTGGGGCGCTTTTTTTATTCTTTGGAATGTGATAAAATACAGTAAATCAATAATTATATGGAACAGATTGTCATAGAAGTGTCAGCCAGGCACTGTCATCTATCACAAAAGGATTTAAATACGCTTTTCGGCGTAAATTATGAGTTAACTTTTAAAAAGGCTATGTCTCAGACTGGCCAATTTGCGGCCCAGGAAATTGTAACTCTAAGAACGGAGACTGGTGAAATTAATAATTTGAGGATTCTCGGTCCCGTTAGAGAAAAAACGCAGATTGAACTGTCAATGACAGATGCTCGTAAATTAGGAATAAAACCGCCATTGCGGCTCTCAGGTGATTTGCGAGGATCTGTCGGTGGAACGGTGATAGGCCCCAAGGGAACTGTCAGAATTAAAGAGGGGATAATAATTGCAAAGCGCCATATTCATTGTGACTTGGTTATGGCAAAAAAAATGAGCTTAACTGAAAAAAGTTTAATATCCGTAAAAACTCCGGGTAATCGCAGTGTGATTTTTGAGGACGTTGAAGTAAGAATAAATAAAAATTTTAAATTTTTTATGCATATTGACACCGATGAGGGAAACGCTTCATTGCCCGACGGTGTATGCAGTAAGGGACAAATAATAATAACAACAATTAAAAATGGATAAAATATTAGTTATAAATTCCGGGAGCGCCACCTTGAAATTCAAGGTGTTTTCTTTGCCTAATCTTGTCGAGGAAGCGGTTGGCATAGTGGAGAGAATAGGAATAGATGGATCATTTATTGTTGTAAAATCAAATGGATCAATTACTAACAAAAAATTTCGCGCTGGATTAAAAAATCATGGCGAAGCTTTTGAGCAAGTTATTTCGGCTTTAAAAAAATATCTGCCTGAAATAAAAATTGTTGCTCACCGCGTTGTACATGGAGGAACGCAATTTACCGAAGCCACTCTGGTTGATAATATAAAAATAAATGAATTAAAAAAATTTAATTACCTTGCTCCGTTGCATAATCCTATTAATATAATGTGCATTGAGCAGGCGCTTAGATTGCTTCC
This sequence comes from Candidatus Buchananbacteria bacterium, assembly GCA_041665065.1. Lineage (GTDB taxonomy): Bacteria > Patescibacteriota > Patescibacteriia > 2-01-FULL-39-33 > 2-01-FULL-39-33 > JBAYJM01. The sequence goes on along the minus strand of JBAYJM010000003.1, from coordinate 29,531 downwards.
AGAAGCCAAAGAATACGCCGTTTTTGATACTGACTACTATAAAAGTATGCCGGAATATGCATGTCTTTACGCTTTGCCTGAAAAATATAATAGTGTTTACGGAATAAGGCGTTATGGCTTTCATGGCATTTCTCATCAATATTGCGCGCTTGAGGCGGCTAAAAAATTAAAAAAACCCATTGAAAAGTTAAAGATAATAAGTTGTCATCTTGGAAGCGGTTGCAGTATTACGGCTACTAAAAATGGGAAAGCTGTTGATACGACTATGGGATTTACTCCGCTTGAAGGCTTAACAATGTCTACTCGAGCTGGAGACTTGGATGCCAGCATCCCGCTATTTTTAATTGAGCGCTGTAAAATGAAGACCGAAGAAATTAGTATTCTTTTTAATAAGCAATCTGGTTTGTTGGGAGTAGCTGGTACGATGGATATGAGAGAAATCTTAACAGCTTCTGGCCACAAGGTTTATGGCTATGTAATGAACAAAAATTTTACAAAAATCGAAAGGGAAAAATGCACGCTCGCACTAAAAATGTTTATATATGACATAGTTCGCTATGTCGGACAATTTATTACCATAATGAAGGGAGCTGATGCTGTGGTGTTCACTGGCGGAATCGGAGAAAGAAGCCCCGTTGTCAGAAATCTTATATTGAAGGAAATTAAATTTTTAGGAAAGATCAAGTCATTTGTCGTACCTGCTGATGAAGAGCTTATGATGGCTAGGCGGGCATCATTAAAAGAGCGGGAGTTTAAAAGGCAGAAGATTAAAAAGTCATAATGTTTTTATGGACAGGCAAAATGATTGGCACAATTTATATATCGTAGCCACACCGTTAGGAAACTTAAACGATGTTACTCTCCGAGCACTGGAAACTTTAAGAGAAGTTAACTATATTTTTTGCGAAGATACTCGCGTGTCTTCAAATTTATTAAATCATTTTAGTATCAAGTCTAAATTAATTTCTTATCATCAGCATAGCAGTCAAAATAAGATTTCTGAGCTTATAAAAATCTTAAGAAATAGTGATGCTGCGCTAATTACTGATGCTGGAACGCCTGGAATATCGGACCCGGGCAACAAATTAATTGATGAGGTTTTAAGCATTAGTGGGGGAGATTGTAAAATTATACCAATACCTGGGCCGGCTGCAGTTACTGCGGCATTATCGATTTCAGGATTGCCAACAGATAAATTTTTATTTTTAGGATTTTTACCCCACAAAAAGGGTCGAGAAACAATTTTGAAGCAGATTAATAATACAGAAATAACCACGGTTTTTTACGAATCTACTCATCGGATACTCAAAACCCTAGAGCAGTTGTCAGTAATCCTGGACCAGAAAAGAAAGATTGTTGTTTGCAGGGAATTAACCAAAAAGTTTGAATCCATATATAGGGGAAATATTTTACAGGTGCTAAATCAGCTGAAAGACGGCATTGTGAAGGGGGAATTTGTCGTAATGGTCTCTGGACTCAAATAACTTGAATTTTATCCCATTTTATTATAATATTAGAATCACATCTTAAATTTTATGGAAAAATTTTACATAACAACTCCAATATATTATAGCAATGCCGAACCGCACATAGGGCATTCATATCCCACCATTGCGGCTGATGTTTTGGCACGATATCACAGACTAAAAGGTGAGGAAGTCTATTTTTTAACGGGGCTGGATGAGCACGGCGCTAAAATTGCTGAAGCAGCCCAAAAGGCAGGCAAGGAGCTTCAGGAGTTTTGTGATGAAATTGCCGCAAAATATCAGTTTGTTTGGGATGAGCTGGATATATCCAATGATGATTTTATCAGAACTACTTCTATCAGACATCGGGATGGAGTGAACAAATTACTTGTTCAATTAAAAGAGGTGGGTGCTATTTATGAGGGGGAATATGAAGGATATTATTGCCAAGGCTGTGAGGCCTTTGTGACAGAAAAAGAGCTCGTAGACGGCCTTTGTCCTATTCATAAAAAAAAGCCCCAGTTTATTCACGAAAAAAATTATTTTTTTAATCTTAAAAAATATTTGCCAGAAATCGAAAAGGCGATTGATGACGGATCACTTAAGGTAATTCCTCAAATAAGACGCAAAGAGGTTTTGGGTTTATTTAAGCAGGATATTCCGGATTTTTCTATTTCAAGGCAGTCGCTTAAATGGGGAATTCCATTGCCATGGGATCAAAATCAGGTTGCTTATGTTTGGGTCGACGCCCTTATGAATTACGTTACTGCTTTGGGTTACGGGTCTGCGGAAGATATTAATTTCAGAAAATTTTGGCCGGCAGAATTGCATTTGGTTGGCAAAGAAATAATTAAATTCCACTGTATTTTTTGGCCGGCCATTCTTTTTGCTGTTGGTTTGCCAATGCCTAAAAACATTTTTGCCCACGGTTGGTTTACTGTTGATGGACAAAAAATGGGAAAGTCAATTGGCAATATTATTGACCCCCATGATTTAATTAAAGAATTTGGCACTGACGCAACGCGTTATTTGTTGCTTTCACAATTTCCTTTTGGCCAGGATGGTGATATAAAGCTGGGTAATTTTTCAATCCAATACAATTCGGATTTAGCAAATGGAATCGGTAATTTAGTAAGCAGGGTAGCCGCAATGAGTGAAAAATATTTTGAAGGAAGCGTTCCTGCAAAAAATGATGAACTAAAACTTGATGTTTCAAAAATTTGGCAGCGCTATGACTCAGCTATGGAAAGTTTTAATGTCTATGACGCCATTTCCGCCATAAAAGAACTTAATGCTCTGGCAGACGGTTATGTTGAAAAAAATAAGCCCTGGCAACTGGCTAAATCAGATAATGTGGCCCTGGCTAAGGTAATTTATAATTTACTTGAGGTAATAAGAAACCTAGGGATCATGCTTTATCCAATTATGCCAGATACTGCAACTAAAATTTTAATCTCATTAGGGCAGGAAGATTTTACAAATTACTCAATCAATGATTTAAAGGAGTGGGGGAGGTTAATGCCGAAAACGGTAATTAAGAAAAATGAGGCTTTATTTCCAAGGCTAAACATTAATTAAAATAATATGGCGTTTACGTTAACTGACGTAATTCTCTTGGTCATCGTACTGGCTTTTACTATTGGCGGTTTCTTTGCCGGCTTTATAAGAACAGTCGGCGCTATTATTGGTTTCTTTGCCGGTGCTTGGGTGGCAAGCAGGTATTTTGGGCAATTTGGCGATTGGCTCACGCCATTTATCGGGGGTCATCCGGTTGCTGCGCGAGTTATTGCTTTTCTAATTTTATTTATTCTCATAAACAGGGTTATCGCAATAGCTTTTCTCTTAATTGGAAAGCTTTTTGACTTGATATCATTTATACCATTTTTAAAAACATTAAATCGGTTGGCCGGTTTGATTTTAGGTTTAGCTGAGGGCATATTAGTGACTGGCTTACTGATATATGTCATCGCAAAAATTGCTCCAGACATTCCTTTTATCTCCAATAATTTAGCACACTCCCAGGTGGCAAATTTTTTAGTATCGTCGGTTGCTTATATGAGTGGTTGGGCATTGCCTGAAGCTATGATAAAAATGCAGTCTATTTTCAAATAATTATATGTTGTTTGATTCTCATGCCCATCTTAATTTTAAAGCCTTTGAGGATGACTTGGCACAAGTCATTAAGCGGTGCGTTGATAAAAAAATGATCGTGGTAAATGTCGGATCTCAGCTGGCAACATCTAAAAAGACGATCGAAATTGCAAATACTAATAGTGGTTTTTTTTCTTCTGTGGGCATACATCCCATCCATGTGTCGGATCCGATTGAGGCTGATAAACATAATGGAGCAAATATAGAAATTTCTGAAATGTTCTTGGAAATCTCACGGTTGGCTAAAAATTTTAAGGTAGTCGCAATCGGCGAGACTGGTTTGGATTATCTAAGGCTGGGCAGTGAAATGGAAAAAGTTAAAAAAATTCAGAAAGAATATTTTTTAAAACATATTGAACTGGCTAATAGTTTAAATAAACCATTAATTATACATTCAAGAGCTTCGGAAAATAGCAATGATGCATATTTAGATATTTTAGATATTCTAAAGACGAAGGAAATATTGCCACTTTTAGAAAAAAAAGGGGTAATGCATTGTTATATTTCGGGCAGCGTTGAGATTGCAAAAGAATTTATTAAGCTTGGGTTTGCAGTCGGCATTACGGGGATAGTTACTTTTAAAAAGAAATCGGAGTTGATCCAGGAAGTAGTTAGGGAGGTGCCACTAGAGAATATTTTAATAGAAACAGATTCTCCATATTTAACGCCGGAACCGTTTAGGGGACAAAGAAATGAACCGATATTTGTTGAACAGGTGGCTAAGAAGATAGCTGAGCTAAAGGGTTTGAGTCTTAAGGATGTTATTGCGCAGACAACAAAAAATGCTAAACAGATTTTTAAAATTATTTAATAAAAATAATATGGAAGACTGTATATTTTGTAAAATTGTAAAAGGTGATTTGCCAAGCTATAAGGTTTTTGAGGATGATGATGTATTGGCGATATTAGATATTATGCCTGTAAATCCTGGTCATGTTTTGGTAATTCCTAAACAGCATTATCCCAATAATATAATTGAATTACCGGAGGACCTGGCTTGTAAAATTGTAAAAACGATAAAAATAATTACCCCGATAATTCTTAAGGCGGTTGACGCTAGTGATTTTAATTTAGGGTTGAATAATGGAAAGTTGGCTGGCCAATTAATAAATCATTTTCATTGGCATATAATGCCTAGATTTCCGGGGGACGGCCATGAACTTTGGAAGGGGTCTGAATATGATGAGGGAGAAATAACAAAGGTTTTAAAAAAGATAAAATCAAATTTATAAAAAAAGCCGCATAATGCGGCTTTTTATCTTAGCTTTATTTACTGCAATTCTAATTTAAAAATTCCATTTTTGTTATCTGTCGCTCCGGAAAAATATAAAGTTTTGCCATTTGCTGATGTTGCCAAAAAATCTGCCCTTGTATTATCAGTGAGAGATACTATATTTCTGAGTTCTCTGTCATCAATCTCTATTATATTAATATTATTGCCGGATGAATAGATGATGTCTCTCCCTTGGTCATGCCATATTGCCATGCTGATTTGCCGGCTTACTCTGGTGATAATCGTTTTTTTATCCTTCTCCAAATTAACAATGGCAATTTCAAAATCATTATAATACAAAAATATATTGGAATTGCGCCATTCAATATTTTTGGCATTAATTTCAATCGGCTTAAAGGCGTTATTTTTATCGATGACCGCAATATTGCCCAGATTATCCGACAAAATAAGCTTGTTATTTTCTTCTCTTAAAAATTTATATCCGGTTCTTTCCGTTTGAGCAATAGCTTGCTTTTTTGCGGGATTATTCAGGTCCTGTCTTATAATTTGTTTTTTGCTTATTAGATATAATGATGCACTGTCTATTAAAAAATCATCAATATCTTCTCTATCGGCTAGCAATTGTTTTGAGTTGTTTTTCAAATTAACGCTCCAGATGCCTTCGCTATTTAAGCCATAAATAAAATCTTCATTGCCATTTAGTGGCCAAGAAATTGTCTCATACCCGCTTATTGTTTGCCATTTGTGGTCGGCAGCACTTAGTTCATAAACGTCAAAAAACTTATCTTTCCCCTCACCATTGGCAAGCGCTATTTTTTTGTTGTTTTGAGACCAAATAATTTGATTGGTATTTTTATCGGCTGTTCCCAGATACTTTAGTGAACTGTCATTTAAGGAAAAAATATAAAGGCCATTTTTTTCATCAACTAATGCGATTTGCTGTTTGTCGGGTGCATAAGACCACAATTTGGATGAATTCTCCTTAATAATTTTTGGTTCATCATCTCTCCACAAAATAATTTTTTCTGCAAAAGTAGTTGAATTTTCATAAACCGGCAATTTTTTATTCCAAGGATGATAACCTTCTTTGTTTATGGTGATTTCATAATCTCCAGGCAAAACATTTTTAATTTCAGCCGGCGTTGTTTTGTTTTCCACTACTTTTCCATTTAAAGAAATCTCTGCTTTGCGTGGCACTGTGCTAAGTATTAGAATGCCGGTTTTTTGTACGCGACCCTTTTCAAAGTTATATCGATAGCCGGAAGTATAAAGAAGTATAAGCGGAGTGGCAATTAAAAAAATTAGGATAAAAATAGAATAGGTTATTCTCCTGTATATTAATTTCATACTAATCTTGAGTTTTTTCTATTTTAGCTCCTAGAGCCTTTAGCCTCTCGACCACGTTTTCATAACCTCGTTCTATTTGATAGATGTTTTCAATGGTAGTACTGCCTTTGGCTGCCAAACCGGCTAAAACCAAAGCCATTCCAGCCCTTATGTCGGGACTTTCAAGCTTTCGTCCATATAATTGGGTCGGACCGTTTATGATCACTCTATGGGGGTCGCACATAATGATATGAGAGCCCATAGTTACTAGTTTGTCGGTATAAAATAAGCGCCCGTCATAGATAGTTTCATGAATTAAGCTCATCCCATCGGCCTGAGTCATGAGCACTGTAAATGGTGCTTGTAAGTCTGTGACGAAGCCCGGGTATTCATGGGTTTTAAGCTCTATTCCTTTTAGTTTGCTTGGCAGTGTAATAATGTAATCATCTCCAATTTCTAAATCGGCACCTGCCTTTTTAAGTGTGGCAATAACCGTTTCAAGATGACTCGGGTTGCATCCAGTAACTTTAATATTGCTATTTGTAATGAGCCCCATCATAACAAAAGATCCAGCTTCAATTCTGTCGGGAATGACAGTACAACTTCCTCCGTTAATTTTTTCAACCCCCTCAATTGTGATGCGAGTTGTGCCGGCTCCTGATATTTTAGCCCCACACGAATTCAAGAAATCAGCCAGCGCAGTAATTTCCGGTTCCATGGCGGCATTAACGATTGTTGTTGTGCCCTCGGCTAAACAGGCTGTCATCATTAAGCTTTCCGTGGCTGTTACCATTACCCAGGGCATTACGATTTTGGCACCCCTTAATTTGTCTGCCTTAAGTGTGTAACTATTTTCATCTTCAATTACTTCAGCACCCAATGCTTTAAATCCAGCCAGAAACATATCAATTGGTCTTTTGCCAATGACGCATCCGCCGGGATGAGGTAAGCTCACCTTGCCAAAACGTGCCAATAGAGGACCGGCAAACATAACTGATGCCCTTAACTTTCTTACCAAATTTGGATCAGGCTCTGGCCTATTAATTTTGCCGCAATTAATTATTAATGTGGAGCCATTGGATTTAATGTCTGCACCCATGCTTTCAAGAATTTCAATCATTCTGGAAATATCTTCAATTTTTGGCATGTTGTGAATTTGGCATTCTTCACCTGATAATACGCATGCGGCTAGGATTTTAAGCGCCTCATTCTTGGCGCCAGCAACTTTTATTTCTCCGCTCAATTTGTTTCCTCCTTCAATTAGGTACTTTTCCATTATTGTTTAAGTTAATGTTTTCTATAATAATAATTGTTAATATTGACTCAAATATTTGTATTTGAGCTGGCTATATTATACTCATAATCGATATTTTTAGTCAATTTGGCTTTCTTTCTTTTTTCTGATATAATCAAAAAATGATTTAAAAACTTATGGATAAAAATAAAATTAATTTAAGGGCGCGGATATCGCTCTGGCTGGCGATTATTTTAATTATATTGGCTTTCAGCGGGGGTGTTTTTGCCGGTGGAACAAATATATTCAACGCCAATAATCAAGGCACAATTAAGGGCGCATCAGCAATAAATAGCACGAACAGTCAAACTTCCAGCGGATCATTGTTGGTAGATAATGGCAAGTTGCCCACATATTTAACTGAAGACGTGGATTTTAATTTGTTCTGGGAGGTTTGGAATGCGGTAAAAGATAATTATTATGTAAAGGGTGTTCCTGATACCCAGCTTTTTTATGGCGCTTTAGCCGGCATTGTCAATTCGTTAAATGATCCTTATTCTGTGTTTTTTACGCCTCAAGGCAACTCAACTTTTCAGCAGGATCTTCAAGGTAATTTTGAGGGAATCGGGGCTGAAATAGCTATAAAAAATAACAATGTTACAATTGTGTCTCCTTTGCCTGATAGCCCAGCATTTAAGGCTGGATTAAAGCCCAATGATATTATTTTGAAAGTTAACGGCACTAGCACGCAAAACATGACAGTAACAGATGCAGTGAGTTTGATAAGGGGTCCAAAGGGTACAAAAGTAACGTTGTCAATTCTTAGGGGCACTGATTCTCCAGCGGATTTTACAATTACTCGCGAGACTATTAATGTAAAAAGCGTCAGCCTGGAATATAAGGGCGATATTGCCTATCTAAAAGTCCGTCAGTTTAATGACGATACAATTTCTCTTTTTGAAAATGCTTTAAACGAAATAAATACTAAAAGCTCAAAGGGTTTAATTATAGATTTGCGAAATAATCCTGGCGGCTATCTGCAATCGGCAATTGATATGGTGGGTGAACTGGTTGGCCCACAAACCGCAGTAATTGAAAGAAAAAGCGATGGCACGGAAATTAAGCATGTTTCAGGGCAACAGATTAAATTGCAAAATGTGCCCACGGTGGTTTTAGTCGATGGTGGAAGTGCATCTGCTTCAGAAATTGTTGCGGGCGCTTTACAGGACTATGGAAAGGCAAAATTAGTTGGAGAAAAGACATTTGGGAAGGGATCGGTTCAGGATTTAATTACTTTAAGCAACGGATCTGCGGTCAAGGTCACGGTTGCAAAGTGGTTTACCCCCAAAAATCGATCAATAGACCAGTTAGGGATAGAGCCGGATATTAAGGTTGATTTTACAGAAGAAGATTTTAATCAAAACAAGGATCCGCAACTGGATAGGGCATTGCAAGAGTTGAACAAATAATTATGAAAGTGATTCTTTTAAAAAATGTATCAGGATTAGGAAAGGCCTCTGACATAAAAGAGGTTGCCGACGGTTATGCAAAGAATTATTTAATGCCAAATAAATTAGCTGCTGTGGCAACGCCTAAGGCCGTTAATCTAACAAAACAGTTGCAGATAAAAAAAATTAAAGACGCAGAAAAGGATTTAATTAGTACTGAAAAATTAGCAAATAAGTTAAATACAACGGTTTTAGAAATAAGCGGAGAGATTAATAATTACGGCCGTTTGTATGCGTCAATTACAAAGTCATCAATTTTTGAAGGCTTAAAAGAAAAGGGAATTATAGTAAATAAGGAAAAGATAATATTACCCGAGCCAATCAAGGAGCTTGGCGACTATAAGGTTAAAATTAATTTAGATCATGGCCTAGAAACAGAAATATGCATATCAGTAGTAGAAAAATAGAAGTTTTTACATTACTAACGAAAAAATAGAGAAAAAATCTCTATTTTTTCTTTTGCAATAATTTAATTAATAATTCTTGCCGGGGGATGGGCTTTGGCAAGGGAAGGTGACAAATTTTATGGAAAGTGAAAAATTTGCCATAATTGGCAAAAAAAGAAAGTACATTTTTATTATTGGCGGCGTGATGTCAGGAGTGGGAAAGGGAATTGCCTCGGCTTCAATCGGAAAAATTTTGCAAGGCAGGGGCTTTAGGATTACAAACATTAAAATTGACCCCTATGTCAATGTTGATGCCGGAACCATGAATCCGGTTGAGCATGGAGAAGTTTTTGTCACCGAGGACGGAGATGAGACAGATCAGGATATTGGTAATTATGAAAGGTTCTTGGATAATAATATTTTAAGAGATAATTACATGACTACGGGCAGGGTGTATCAGTCGGTAATTAACAGGGAGAGGAATTTGGAATATGGCGGAAAATGCGTTGAGGTTGTCCCTCATGTACCATATGAAGTCATTGATAGGATTAAAAAAGCTACTGAAAAAGCGGATGCTGATATTACAATAATTGAAGTCGGCGGAACTGCTGGTGAATATCAAAATATTTTATTTTTAGAAGCCGCCAGGATGATGCATTTGGAAAATCCTGATGATGTGGCTTTTGTCTTGGTCAGTTATTTGCCGATACCTTCAAAAATCGGCGAAATGAAAACTAAGCCGACGCAAGCTGCGGCAAGAGAGTTAAATGCGGCGGGAATTCAGCCGGATTTTATATTGGGCAGATCTTCATTTCCGCTTGATGAGCCAAGAAAAGAAAAGCTGGCTTTGTTTTGCAGCGTGCCAAAGGAAAATATTATTTCAGCGCCGGATGTTGAGAGCGTATATCAAGTGCCGATAAATTTTGAAAAAGAAAATTTATCAGAAAAGATCTTAAAGAAATTAAAATTGGAGCCCAAGCAGCAGGATTTGCAGGAGTGGCGCGATTTTGTGGCAAAATCTCAGTCATGCAGTCAAGAAGTTAAAATCGGAATAATCGGCAAGTATTTTGAAAGTGGAGATTTTATTTTATCCGACGCCTACATTTCAGTAATTGAAAGTTTGAAGTTCGCAGCTTGGCACAATTCTCGCAAGCCTCAAATTGAATGGATAAATAGCGACATTTATGAAAAAGAACCGGAGAAAATAAATGAATTAATGCAGTTTGATTGTTTGGTGGTGCCGGGCGGTTTTGGTAGTAGGGGAATAGAGGGAAAAATTTCAGCCATTAAATTTGCACGGGAAAATAAAATTCCATACTTGGGCCTTTGTTATGGTATGCAATTGGCCACAATTGAATTTGCCAGGAACGTTTTGAATTTGGCTGATGCGCACACGACTGAAATTAATCCAGATACTTCAAATCCGATAATCCACATCATTCCCGAGCAAGCTGAAAAACTTTTTAAAAAACAATATGGCAATACGATGCGTTTGGGGGCTTACCCTTGTATTTTAAGAGAGGGAGCGCTGGCTTATGAACTGTATGAAACGCTTGGAATTTCTGAAAGACATAGGCACAGGTATGAATTTAATAATGACTACCGCGAAGTCTGTGAAAAGGCAGGGTTAAATATTTCAGGCACTTCACCTGACAATGAGCTGGTTGAAATTGTAGAATTATCAAAGGATCAGCACCCATTCTTTATTGGCGTTCAATTTCATCCGGAGTTTAAATCAAGGCCCCTAAAACCACACCCTTTATTCTATGGGCTGATAAAAGCGGGAATTAAAAATTAACGTAAATAAAAATTCACTCCGAAATCGGAGTGAATTTTTAAGAACTTTATTTTACATTTACAATTTGAGCGTATTCTAACTTTCCGGTAAATTTTTTGATTTTTTTCTTATTGAAGCTGACAATTCCTTTTGATGTTGAAAAAATAGTATCGTCTTTTCCTACTTTTGTATTTAGTCCTGCTTTATATCGTGTGCCTCTTTGGCGTACAATAATAGCTCCCGGCTTGGCGATCTCCCCGCCATAAAGCTTGATACCAAGACGTTGGGCATTGGAATCTCGGCCCAGCCTGGTACTGCCGCCCGCTTTTTTATGTGCCATATTATTATTAGTTATTTCCCTTATATGTCATCCCTGCCTACCGGACAGGCAGGCTCGAAATTCGCTCTGGCGAAAATGCGTGGGAATCTTTTGTTCTTTATTTATTTAAATTGGAAATGCTGCAACAATCCCATATAAAATTATTTTAACCAATTTTGGTCGAAATGTCAAGGCCTTTTTTCTATTTGATAGACTGGGTTTATGTTATAATAAAATAAAACAAAAATAAATCTTTATGAAAAAAATAATTCTAACGTCTTTTGTGCTAATTTCCCTCGTGGCCTTGACGGCTTGTTCATTAGCTGATAATACTTCATCTGGAACCATAAACAGTAAAAAAGAAGAAGCCAATCAGAATATAACAAATAATAGTTCAGGCCAGCCGAAAGTGGATAAAAATACGCCAAAACAAGCGCAGGTTAAAAAGTTTTATCCGGATCCGCTTATTTCATCGGAGCAAGCATCATCTACAACAAAAAGCGATATTGCCCAAGATGATTTAATGCCGGAGAACCTCCAAATTAAATTATATTTAGTTGATAAATATAAACCGGGAACGTGCTATGGCATGCCGGGGCCGGTTCCCGATGAGGCAATAAGCGGCATGATCAAAAGAAATCAAAGTCTGGCAAAGTTTGTCAAAGATAAGTATAAGTTAAAATCTGATTTGGAAATATATTTGAAAATCAAACAGATATTTGGCATACAGCTTGAGCCAGCCAGCGGAGGAAAATATCAGTATAATTTTATTGACGGGCAATGCTGTACGCTAAAATCATACAACGGACTTATTGAAAATATAGGCGGCAAAATTTCAGATAGTGTTATAAATCAAGAAACAAAAAATAATCCTTGCTAAAAGTAAAATGATCAAATTCAAATATTTAATTTTAATATCGTTACTTGTTTTATGTTTGCCATTGATATCCGCGTGTACCAGCAAGCAAGCATTAAAGATTGAGGTTAATGGAGATGCTATTAGCGATTATAAAACCTCAACCGATGACAGATTCATATCCACCTCTTCCGTAACATCTACAATTTCCGTCAAGGACCATCCTATCAAGGCAACGACAACAGAAAAGGTCACTGTTTTAATTCCCACAAGTTTTGAATTAAGGGTTGCTTTTGCCCAGCAGGCACCATTTGCAAATTGGGACGAGTTGCATGAAGAGTCTTGCGAGGAAGCATCAATGATTATGGCTGCGAAATATTTTCATAAAGAAAATCTTGACGAAACCATAATGGAGCAAGAGATTCAAGGCCTTATTGGGTGGCAGAAGGAAAGGAGTTTTGGCGTTGATCTTACTGCAGAAGAGACCCAAATTATTTTAAAAGAATACTTTGGCTTAAATGCCAAACTTACCACCGATGTTTCTGTTGATCGCATTAAATATGAATTATCAAAAGGAAATTTGATTATTGTGCCGGCGGCCGGAAGAGAATTAGGCAACCCTAATTTCAAACAACCCGGTCCGATTTATCATATGTTGGTAATCAAGGGCTATAGTGGGTCTCAGTTTATAACTAATGATCCCGGTACGCGCAAGGGAAATGGCTGGCGTTATGATTTTGAAAAATTAATAAATTCCGTTCACGATTGGAACCATCAGTTAGCTGAAGGCGGGATGACCGACCAGGAAATGGCTTTGGGGCAGAGAATTATGATTATTGTCAGTAAATAGGGACTTGACATGCTTGTTTGCGGTTGCTACTATATAAATAACCAACTAACTTACTAGGAGTTTATCCTTAGCTGAAAGGAGCTATTTAGAACTAAAATGCAAGAATTATGATGTTTACTACTAAAACAGAATACGGTCTTAAGGCCATGACGGCTTTGGCAAAAAATGGCAAAAATAATAATCCGCTTTCCCTGACCGAAATTTCAAAAAAAGAACACATATCTCAGTCTTATTTGGAACATTTATTTGTTAAGTTAAAGGCAAATGATTTAGTTAAGAGTATTAAGGGGGTAAGTGGAGGCTATAAGTTGTCACGATCGCCAAAAGAAATAAATATTTTTGAAATTGTAGAGGCTCTTGAGGGGCCATTAGCTGTATTTTATTGCATGGCGGGGGAGAATGGAAAAGTAGCATGTTCCGTCAATGGCTGTTTAACTAAAAAAGTTTGGGATGAATTACAAAAGAATATTATAAAGACATTGCGAAAATTCACTTTAGCAAACCTTGTATAATTTAAAATTAATAAATTAAAAATTAAATTTTTATGTATAACGAAAAAGTATTAAAGCATTTTCAAAAGCCCCACAATCAGGGCACAATTAAAGATGCTGATGGTGTTGGACAGGTCGGAAATCCTGTTTGTGGCGATATTATGAAAATTTATATAAAAGTCGGCCAAAATAAAAAGGCCGAAGATATAATTGATGATATTAAATTTGAGACATTGGGTTGCGGGGCGGCTATCGCCACATCATCAATGTTAACTGACATGGCAAAGGGCAAGACTTTAGATGAGGCATTAAAAATAGGCAAATTAGATATAGCAAATGAATTGGGCGGCTTGCCGGCGCCTAAGTTGCATTGTTCAGTCTTAGCTCACGAAGGATTGCAGGAGGCAATTAAAAATTATAGAGAATCTAAAAAGTAATATAAAAATATGATCGAAAAAATAAAAGCTGCTCTAGATGAATTTCGTCCTCATTTGCAAATGGATGGTGGCGATGTTGAGTTTGTGTCATTTGATGAAAGCGATGGAATTTTAAAGTTAAAACTTCAGGGTGCATGCCATGGCTGTCCTATGGCAATGGTTACCCTTCAACAGGGAATCGCAAAGGCCGTTAGAGAAAAAGTTCCGGAAGTAAAAATAGTCCAGGCTGTTTAATTTGGAAATTAATTGGCATTATGAAAATATTAGTAACCGGAGGAGCAGGATTTATCGGATCTAATTTTATTAGATATTGGTTAAATAATCATCCTAATGATCAAATTGTTAATTTGGATAAACTCACTTATGCGGGTAATTTGGAAAATTTGAAAGATGTGCAGGAAAATCCTAATTATAGATTTGTAAAAGGTGATATATGTGATCGAGAATTGGTTAATGAATTGGTAAGCGACATAGATCAAATAATCCATTTTGCGGCAGAGTCTCATGTTGATAGATCAATTATGGATTCAACTCCATTTGTCATTACAAACATTGTGGGGACTCAAGTTCTTTTGGATGCAGCGGTTAAAAATGGAAATAAGAAAATCCATCATGTTTCGACTGATGAGGTATTTGGATCGCTGGACTTAGAGGGTGATAATAAGTTTGACGAAAAAACTCCTTATGATCCGCACAGTCCTTATTCCGCTTCTAAGGCTGGATCAGACCATTTGGTGAGATCTTTTGGAGACACTTTTGATTTGTCCTATACGATTTCTAACTGCTCTAATAATTTCGGTCCTTTCCAATTCCCGGAAAAATTCTTGCCTCTGATGATTTCAAATGTCTTATCTGATAAAAAAATCCCGGTATATGGCGATGGCAAATATATAAGGGACTGGCTTTATGTTGATGATCATTGTCGAGCTATTGAACTAATTATTCAAAGTGGAAAAAATAAGGAAACATATTGCATTGGTGGAATGACCGAAAAAGTTAATAATTTAGAATTAGTGAAAAAAGTGCTGGCTATTTTGGGAAAAAATGAAGACATGATTGAATTTGTCAAAGACAGGCCGGCTCACGATCGAAGATACGCGGTAAATTTTTCTAAAGCTGAGAGGGATTTGGGCTATAAGCCACTCTATGGTTTTGATAAATATTTGGAAATGACAGTCAAGTGGTATATGGACAATCAGGAGTGGGTTAATAGGGTAAAAGGAGGAGAATATCAAAACTATTACGAAAAACAATATATCTCGGTATAACTAAAAAATAAATATAAAAAAATGCGCGGTATAATTCTTGCTGGAGGCCATGGTACGAGGCTGATGCCTTGCACAAAAGTTACTAATAAACATCTTCTTCCTGTTTATGATAAGCCGATGATTCTTTATCCTCTAGAAACATTAATGGCAGCAGGAATTAAGGATATTATGATCGTATCGGGTACCGGTCACGCCGGGCATTTTCTTGAATTGCTTGGATCGGGCAGGGATTATGGCATAAGAATTTCATACGCAGTGCAGGAGAAGGCCGGAGGTATAGCTGAGGCGCTTGGTCTTTGCGAGGATTTCGCAGATAATGATAAAATAGCTGTTATTTTGGGAGATAATATTTATGCCGAATACGACCAGATTAAAAATGGTGTCAGCGACTTTGCAGTACAGAATAGGGGGGCTAAAATTTTTTTAAAAGAGGTGGTTGATCCTAGTAGATTTGGAGTAGCCGAATTAAATGGAAGCGCCGTAAAAAAAATTGAAGAAAAACCGTCCGAGCCGAAATCTAATTTGGCAGTTACTGGGTTCTACTGTTATGACAGCCAGGTTTGGGAAATAATCAAAACCCTTAAGCCTTCAGGCAGGGGCGAGCTTGAAATAACTGATGTAAATAATTTTTATATTGATAATAGTATAATGACTTATGAAACGTTAAGAGGTGATTGGACCGATGCAGGAACGTTTGAGTCTCTTCTGGCAGCTTCAAATTTAATTGCAAAAAAAGTTAAAAATAATTTATATGGCAACAATTAAAGTTTATTTTGATAATGCGGCCACTACACCACTCGACCCGGCTGTTTTTAAGGCTATGGAGCCATTTTTAAAAAATCAATTTGGCAATGCTTCTTCGTTGCATTTTGCTGGCAGGGACGCCAAAAATGCCGTTGATCAAGCAAAGCAAAAAATAGCCTCTTTTTTGGGCTGTAGCGCTGAGGAGGTGTATTTCACCTCTGGTGCGACAGAAAGCGATAATATGGCTATTTGGGGGCCCGTGGAGGCCATTAAAAGGACAAATTCCAATTTAAAGCCCCATATTATCGTCTCCGCCATTGAACATGATGCTGTATTGGAGCCGGCAAAACAGCTGGCTAGAGACGGGGCGGATGTCACTTTTGTAAAGCCGAATTCCAAAGGCCTGATGGATGTTAATTCGATTTGCAAGGAAATTAAAGACAATACTGTGCTGATCTCTGTCATGTATGCTAATAATGAAATTGGTACAACACAACCGATTGCAGAGATAGGAAAAGAAATTAAAAAAATAAACGACGGTAGAAAAAATAAAATTTATTTTCACACTGATGCCACGCAAGCGGCCGGTTATTTAGATATGAATGTCAAAAAATTAGGAGTAGATTTGCTTTCATTTTCAGCTCATAAAATTTATGGACCCAAAGGCGTTGGCGTGTTGTATTTGAAAAAAAACACCCCATTTCGAGCGCAAATTTTTGGCGGACACCAACAAAACAATGTCAGGCCGGGAACTTACAATGTTGCCGGCATAGTTGGAATGGCAAAAGCCGTCGACATCATCATGAAAACACAGTCCCAGAAGAAGAACAACAAGCTAAAAAGTTTAAGGGACTACTTGGTTAGGGGAATAAAGTCAAAAATAGATAATATTTCCGTTAACGGCGACATGGAAAAAAGATTACACTCTAATGCCAGTATTATTTTTGAGGGGGCGGAAGGCGAAAGTATTTTGCTTATGCTTTCCCAAAAAGGCATAGCCGTTTCTACCGGTTCTGCCTGCTCATCCGGTTCACTTGAACCGTCTCATGTCTTAAGTGCTATTGGAGTCAAGCCGGAATTGGCGCACGGGAGCATACGATTCAGTCTTGGAAGATTTAATAACAAAAAAGAAGTAGATTATCTATTAAGAGTTTTGCCCCCTATAATTTTAAGGCTAAGGGAAATGTCGCCGATTAAATAAACTATTGAAATAAAAAAAATCCGGTTGCCCGGATTTTTTAGTTTCTTAATTTAGGAATTGTTGAGCTGGTTGACGTGTTAGCCAGTGATGGGCTTGATGATGAAATTGATTCAATTTTCTTTGATGTTTTTTTATTGATATTATCGAGTATCAGGTAAAATTTTTCTTTTTCTAATCTTTCAGAAATTACCTTATTTTGTAATGAGGTCACGACCTTTGCTTCTGAGAGAGTTAAATAAAAATTAGTGTATAAAAAATAAATAAGCACTCCAAGAATTATAACCACGGCAGCCAAGACCAGGGTGTTTAGATATTTTTCAAAAAAACTATAAGTTTTTTGTGGATTGATTTTTTTCATTTTAGGTTTATCTATTTAGATAAATGTTACCGGTTAGGTTTGCCGTTGTTGCGTCATTCGCCCCTTCTTGGATTTCCAGTGAATCAATATTGTAATAATATGGCATTGTTTCAAGGCTCCCGATATAGCTAAAAACATTTACAAATTTTCCCTTTATGATAATTGTTAAGGGTATTTTTGTTAATTTTTCGGCATTCTTTTCGGGAAATTGTGGAACTGCTTGAGCATCAACATTGTTTTTTTGAGCTATTTCGTCAAGCAGGGTTAAAAATTCTAATTCCTTTCCGGATTTTATATACATTTTATTTAACTCGGCGCTGTTTTTTTCCATTGCTGAAATTTCGGAAGAAATTTGTTTTATGTTAAGCCCAAGAGCGGCTTTCTTTTCAAGGTCTTCTCTTTGAAATATAATATCTTGATTGATTTTCACAATATCTTGGATGTTGGGGATGATCAAAAATGCAATCACGACTGCGCAACAGGCAGTTATGGCAAAAATAGCAATTATAAATTTATTCTTTTTCAAGTTCATGGCAGCTTGTTTAAATCGATTTCTATTCTAATTGTAAAACCGTTATTTCCCTTATTGATGAGGTCGCTAATTGGTAAATTTACTTTTGTAAAACCGTCAATTTTTTGGAGCCTTTTTTGAAAGGCAACTAAGTCGGCTCTTGTTTTGGCGACGCCAGTTATTTCAATACTTGACTGTTGTTTAAAAATCTTTAATGAAGAAAAGGTTATTTTATCTCCTTTGCTTACGTGGATAGGATTAATTGCAGCTGTCCATGATTTGAAGTTTTTTTGTACCGTATATGCCTCGATGATTTTATTGTTTAATGCCTTTATCTTTGTATTAGTTAATTGGATGGCCGCTATGCCATGGCTATTTTGATCGGTGAGCCTCGCTAATTGATCCTCAAGATAAAATTTTGAAAGTATAAGTAAAATGGAAGCAACTGAAGAAAAGAGTAATATTATCAAAAGAGCTTCTTTTATAGAAACGTAAATTTTTTTTCTTTGGATTTTTTCTTTATGTTCCTGCGGAACCAAATTTATGGTTATCATATTAATGGCGGCAAATACCTCTTAGTCCAAGGCCAATAGCGGCAATATAGGATTGGGATCTCTGAGGCGTAAAGTAGTTTTTATTAGGATTGGCAATATTTATAAAAGGATTGGCAATTTCAACTTTCAAGTTTAGCTTTTGTTGCAGAAGGCTGTCTATTCCAATAAAATTCGCCCCTCCTCCGCAAAGAGTAATTTTTTCTATTTTTTTATTATTGAAATTTATTTTATAGAAATCCATGGCAGATTGGATATGAACACATAGGTCATCTATTGTTTCAGAAAATATTTCTAGTAGTGCCCCTTGGCATTTAGCGGAATCAAGGCCGCAAACAAGTTTAGCTTTTTCAGCTTTTTCTTTGTCGAGGTCAAGAGTTTGAGAGATAAGTTCAGTTATTTTTTGTCCTGATACGGGTAAGCTGACGGTAAATTTTACAGTATTTTCATCATAGATTAATAGTCCTGTACGCGTTGCTCCCATATCAATTATAATCTGCGGCTGTATGCCACCATTTTGTTCAATAACAAGCCGTGAAATAGCGGCCGCTTCGATTTCTAATATTGATGGAATGAGTCCTGCCATATCAAGTATTTCCATGTATGAATCGACAATTTGTTTTGGCGAGGCGCCTATTAGTATATCCATGGTACTTTCATCTGTTTTTATAATCTGGCAATCCAGATATAGATCCTCCATGGCCATAGGCAAGTGCTGAGGCAAAACCTCCTCCACCTTGTTTTTTACTTCTTCTTCGTTGCATTTTTCAATAGTAAGTTGCTTTAAAAAAGTATTGGATTCCGGTAATGAACAGATTACCTCATGGGATATTTTGCCATGACCCATGTGTGTCTTAAGCAGCTTGTTTAAATGATCCAAAAAAACCTTTTGATTTTTAATTTCACCTTCTATTACACAGTCATTTGGCAGGTTGATATCATTATAGAGTTGAATTGCAACCTTTTTATTTTTTTTACACATTTGAATCAAACGAAGACCGCCATCTGAGATGTCAAGGCCAAAGGCATTGTTATTTGTAACAAAAAAAGACATGATATTTTATGCAAGCTATTTTAATTATTATAGCAAAAATATATAAAATTCCCTAGTATTGTTCTTCCCAGTGTTCTACTGTTATGACCGGAGAAAAAAGTGCGCTTCCGAGCCCGGAAATTATATTTTCCTCATTTAGTGTTATATTAACGCCCTGCCAAATACTTGTTAAAGTCAATTTTCTTGAAATTACGCCTCCAACAATATTCATTATATTGGGTACGCTAAGAATGTCTATTTGATCATTGGCATAAATCAATCCGGCCGCATTAAAACTACCCAAGCAAAGTTCAAAATTAATTTTACGTTTAGAAAAAATACCGGAAGGGGAGCCTGGTTGTGTGTTGACATTGACATTCGCTCGGCCGGAAAAAATGCATCGCCAATCATTCTCGCCGATTGTGATGTCCTTATCGGCAACCAGGGCGCCATTAATCGTCAGCGTTTGCGTATATGGTACTGTAATGTCGCCGGTAACATAGGTTACTCCGTTTAAAGTCAGGTTGTGGTTGGCATTCATCATGGCAGCAAATTGGTTTTCGGTATAGACTTGACTGCCAGCTTTATTTTTAAATGAATTGAGGTCTGATAAATCATCAAATGATACAGCAGGCATTGGCACTACTGGCGCATTCTCCAGCGTGCTTGCGGCATTAAGAATGGAATTTGAATGTTTAATAATTTTCACTCCGGCCGCGACTCTATTGTCTACATTAACGCCACTCCAAAAATTGATTATTACATTATTGTTTGAGGCTAGGCTTCCGTTATATACATTTAATAGTGAGCCTGATATGTCAATATTTCCATCGGCATATTCTGCAACGTCTGCGAGAGGACTTTCGCCAATTGCTTTATAGACTGAGGTTTTTATAACTCTTTGAGCGGTGGAATTTCCTTTGTTGATCTTTCCGGTTACTGTTATTTCGCCGCGAGCCTGCCCCGAATTTACGATGTCTATCGTGTATGACCCCCCAGAAAACAGCGCATTATTTTTAACAAGATGAATGGTCCATGATGGATTATCTTCAAAAGAGCTTTTCCATGACGAATCATTTTTCAGTCTCCAAATGGCTTCAGCAACACCGCTTTCAGCTAAATAGTAGGCTTGCGTTGCGACCGCTTGGCTGGTGGAAATTTTTAGTTCAGTCAAGGTAAAATTTAAAACATATGCAGAAAGCAGAAGCAATAATGCAGTTATAAATGTTGTTGCCATTAAAATAAAGCCCCTTTTATTTTTTATCATCATTTTTAGAGATTGCGGCCGTATACCGCCGTGTTTATTATTTCAGACTGGCCATTTTTTGATAAATAAAGATTTATATTAGTCAGGCGATCGCCCCAAAATTCAATATCATCAACGTATTCGCCAATAACTTTTGCCGTTGAAGTGACCATGATCGGATCATTACCATACATGTCGGTCGCATAGAAATATACATGAGTCGCAATATCGGGTTCAAAATAAAAAAACATTTCTTGCCTTTGAAAATTATTGCCATCCAAATAATATCTGATGTAATTAATTTGAGTCGTATCATGACCGTCCTGAAAAATAATTTCTTTTGCTGCTGGGGACCCGGCTCCCACGGTTTCTGGTAAATCAGTAATAATGTCTGGTGTTTGTCTTAGCTCTCTTATTAGCCTGTCAAGTATAACCCGGCCGTTTTGAGTTATTTCAGCTTTAGCGTCGGTGGTAAAATAAATTTTTTGGCTCAGGCTATATGACTCGGCAAGAATAAAAAAAAGCAGAATCGATATCGTTAATGAAATCATTATTTCAATTAAGGTAAAGCCTTTTTTATTTTTGCAATTCATCAATTTCTTTTGCTTATAAGTATAATTAGGTTAACATTTTTTTCAGTTTTAAATATCGGACTTTGCCAATATACAGTCGTGGTAATTTTCTTTAGGCCCGTGTCTGAGGCTGAATCATTTAAGTCAACGTCAACATATTGGACATCTGTTTGTCTTTGGTAATAATAAAAAGGATTGTTTGGGTCGGTAGATAGTCTGTGTTTGGCCTCATTTATCCCGGTCGGAATATTTTCATAATTCAATGAAAATGTTTCCTCAATTTTTGCTTGCGCCAAGTTAGTGGCGATTGTTTCTTGCTCGGCATGATTGCTAATTTTTAGCGCAAGCGGAAATATCTGTGATATTGCCAGAATTACAATAATAATAATGGCAATACTGACTAATGCCTCAATCAACGAGATTCCCTTATTATTGAATTTTGACATAGCCGGATGGTTTTATCTCAATTATAGATGTTTTATTTTGCCTGTTGATTAGAGTAATGGTTCCGTTTTGGACTGATGCTCCGGTCGCCACAAATTCAACCTTATCATCATCAAAGCCGCTAATCGCTTGAAAGCTTATCTCTCGGTTTAGCGTTTTTGTTGTTTTAACGGTGCCGTCGCTGGTTTTAATTACCGAATACTTATTATTAATCTTATCAAAAGATACTGAATAAATAATTTGTTCAGTAACGGCCATCTGTTGGGCAAATCTTAAATCCGACGCCAAATCGCGAGATGAAGAGCTTAGATTAATTGTGGGTAAAAGGTTTTTATAAATTGGCAAGCTTATCGAGCTTATTATCCCAATAACGGCGATGGCTATTATGAGCTCCACTAAAGTAAATCCGGAAATCTTTTTCATATTACATGTTTTGTGTCATGGAATAAATTGGAAGCAAGATGGAAATGGCAATACCCGCAACTCCGCAGCCGATAAGAAGCATTAGAACCGGTTCAATTATCGTTGGCAAGTTACCCATGGTTTGCGACACTTCTTCTTCATAAAAATCCGCCAGGTTTGCCAAAACTTCATCTAATGCTCCGGTTTCTTCGCCCACAGCTACCATTTGAATAAAAATTCCAGGGAAAAGTTTTGGATATTCTCTAAAAATAGAGGCGAGCTTTTGTCCCTTTTTAACCTTTTCAGCTGCTTCCGCAAATGTTTGCCTAAAAGCGGAATTGCCTAAGATTTTTGAAGTTATTGATAGGGTATCGACAATGGCAATGTCGGTTTTTATAAGTGAGCTTAGGCTTCTTGCGGCGCGAGCCAGATTGACTTGTTTAATTATGCCTGAGATAATGGGTATTTTTAGAATAAAATGATGCAGGCCACTCTTACCCTTTTTACTTCTGCCAAGTTTAATGGCAATAAAGATCAATATTACAATTGCAATTCCGATGTAGATTCCGTTTTGGTGAATAAAATCACTAACATAGATGAGAATTTTTGTCGGTAATGGCAATTCTGCGTTTAACTCTCGAAACATATTTGTTATTGTCGGTAGTACAAAAACAACAACAAAAGCAGCAATGCCAAGCATGGCAATTATTATAATAACCGGATAAGTCAGAGCATTTCTTATTTTGCTCAAAATCAGGTGATCCTTTTTATGTTGGATGTAGAGTTCGTTTAAAATATCTTCAAGCCGTCCTGACGCCTCGCCGGCCCTGATCATGTTTACAAATAATTCTCCGAAATCGCTAGTATATGGCATCAGGCTTTCTGATAAGCTTTTGCCCTGCTTGATTTTTTCAGCGGTCTCTAAAAGGATTTTTTTCAATTTTTGATTTTTGCTTTCCTCGCTTAAAGTCTTTAGGGCATCGGCAAGCGAAATTCCAGCCCTAAGCATTACAGATAGATTTTGCAATAAAAAAATTTTTGCCGTTGCCGGTATTTTACTAAATTTTGAGAAATCAATATTTTTCATTTTGTTTACTCTTGTGTTACCCTTAGAACCTCTTCAATCGTGGTAATTCCCGCCTTGGCTTTTATAAAGCCATCTTGCAAAACGGTTGTCATGCCTTTTTCAATGGCAGTTTTTTCGAGCTCGTCACGGGACGCTCTTTTTAAGATTAATTCAGATATTTCATCATCAATTTCCAGTGTTTCATAAATTCCGATTCTTCCTTTGTAGCCGCTATCGCCACACTGTTGGCAGCCTTTGCCCCTAAAAAATAAGATTGATTTAAAATCTTGCCCTTTCATTAAATATCCCTGTTGGGAAAGATTTTTCTGTAATTTATCAAGATCAAATTGCTGTTCTAGTTCGTCAATGGTTTTTTTATCCAGGTTAAAGCTCTCAATGCAGTTTTTGCAAATTTTTCTGACAAGTCTCTGAGCGACTACGACATTAATGGTTGAGGCTATCAAAAAAGTGGGAACTTGCATGTCGATAAAGCGGGGGATGGTTGTCACTGCATCATTGGTGTGTAGGGTGGATAAGACTAAGTGGCCAGTCATGGCTGCGTTGATCGCAATCTCGGCAGTTTCGGTGTCTCTGATTTCCCCAACCATAATAATATCCGGATCTTGGCGCAGGAATGACCTTAGCCCATTAGCAAAAGTAAAACCTATTTTGGGCTGTACTTGGCTTTGATTGATCCCGGCCATTTTATATTCAATAGGGTCTTCAATAGTGCAAATATTAACATTCGGATTATTTAAAATATTTAACATGGTATAAAGGGTTGTGGTTTTGCCGGAGCCTGTTGGGCCAGTAACAAGAAGCATCCCGTGCGGCTTGGCGATATTTCTTTTAATGATTTCCAATTGTTTTGGCTGGAAACCAAGCTGTTCTAGGGTTAATTTTTGGCTTTGATCGGGCAAAAGACGAAGTACGATTTTTTCACCATCAAAAGTCGGCATTATGGATACGCGAAATGACACTTGATAGTCCGCCGTTTTGATTTTAAATCTTCCATCTTGAGGAAGGCGATGCTCATCTAATTTTAAATTTGATAAAATTTTAATTCTAGCAATTACTCCGGCATGCGAAGTTTTTGGCAGAGTCATAACCTTTTTTAACAGGCCATCAATACGATATCTGATATTAATTTCCTGCTCAGCCGGTTCAATGTGGATGTCGGAAGCTTTCTCTAAAATTGCATATTCAAGCAGGGCATCGACGACTCTGACCACGGGCAAATCCTCGGCCAAGGTTTTGAGATTTTCAGCTTTTTCACCCTCGCCCTCTTTTACTTCTTCCATTTCTTTTATTTCAGCGTTGAGGCCTTTGTGATATTGCTTCAATGCTTCTTTAATGTTGTCGGGGGTTGTGATGGAAATTTTAATTTCCAACTGTGTTTTTTTGGCTAAAAAATCGAATAGTTCAATATTAGAAATATCTAAGGTTGCAATTTTTAATTCTTTGTCGTTTTTATCAAAGGCAATTGTTTGGTGAGACCGTGCGGTTATTTCCGGGATTATAAATAAAATGTCTTTACGGATGATTTTATTTTTTAAATCAATAAAAGGAAGATTATAAAACTGGGATGCCTTTTCATAAAGAAGATCTGGTGCGATTAATTTTTGTTCAAATAAAAAATCTTCCAGTTTTTTGGCTGAACTTCTAGCTTTAGTGGCAAATTCCTTAATTTGATTTTCGTCAAGAATCTTATTATCAAGGATTATTGCCTCAAGATCTTTTTGATTTATCATTTTGTCACCTTCATTTGTCATCCTGGAGAAATCCAGGATCTATTTTGATATTATTATAACATAAAATTATATTTTGAAACAATGGAAAGATTTTTACTTTTTTCTTTTCTAAGAAAAGAAAAAAGCTAACAAAAAAGAAAAGTCGCGAGTCTGTAAAAATCATGGCCAAATTTTTTACTTCTCTCACTAAAACAGCTAACGCCTCTGCTGAGGCTAGAGCTGTTTCTTAACGTGAGCTCCGTAAAAAATTGGCACAAGATTTTTAAGGCTCGCTAGGGGATATGCGGGACAAATAAAAAAACGTTGACACTATCGGAATCGAACCGAGTGACAACGTTGATTGTGCTTTGCCTCCTTTCGGATTTTGGCTTATTTGGGGTATATCGTTTCCCAATAGCCGTTACCTCCGCCATCAAATCTCCAGGCAGCTATATAGTTGCCACCAGCTCTAGTAAATTCCTCCGGGCGGTGGTTTTTTGGGAGTCCCAATCGACACGCCACCTTGTCTATTGCCTCTCCGTCAGAGTTTGCCTCAAATTTCTCTGATGGCACTAACGGTGGCCTGAGAAAATGCAGTCTGTATTCAGTCATGACGCCCCCATTATTGTGGATAGTTATCTTCTCACTCAGATTTGTGGTAGTCCTAGGGGGCCAACTTTCGCTGGCATCAACTTGGGCTCACCTCCTGCCTTAGTCAATGCCATTAAGCCCGTGCGCGGTTCCCATTCTCTGGGAATGGAGTATATCGCGAACTCGGTGACGCTGTTGGCACAATGTTGTCCCATTCTGACGAAATGTTCCCCTTCCATGGTGATTATCCCGTCTATTTCCACAAAGATGATGCCGCCCCATCGATTCATTCTCTCTATCAGATTGAATATCTCACGCGGTCGTCCTTTGCCGGCCTTTTCGCCCTCTTCATACCCCCTCTCACGGCCTAGGTCGCGCCCGTACTCTTTGAACAATGCGCACGCGCTACCAGTCATGATGGTGGCCATGATTATGCAAAACACCCCGGCGAAATACCTGTCAGGCTTAGCAAAGAAATACATCGCCACAAGGATTAGAATCCAACCAGCGATCCGTTTCGCATTCATCTTAGCTTTCCTTATTGTTGTAAGGCAACGGACCTATTCCGCCCTTATGTTTAAAATCAAAAATTAATTTTAAACAAAAGGGCAAAACATATTTTAAAAGAACTTTATTTAAAATAGCAAAAAATTACCTAACGGGCAATCTCTTGCCGATAGCTTTTACTTTTTTTGTTTTCCAAATTAACTGTTCATATAAATTTGCAGTCTTTTTGGTGATATCATTCCAGTTATAATGTTTGATGGTGTGCTCTTTGGCCGTCTTTGCTGTTTCTCTGATATGATTTGGATGCTTGATGGCAAAATTCAACTGTCTGGATAAGTCCATAAAATTCTTGTTGATAAATTCTAAAGCATAGCCGTTTGTCGGTTCCTTGTTTTCCGGAATGTCGCTGATAATCAAAGGCAAACCATAACTCATTGCTTCAAGCAAAGCGATTGATAAGCCTTCAGCTTCAGATGGCTGGACAAAGACAAAAGCATTGGTAAAAATAGTTTTTAAATCATCTCCGATTTGTTTGCCAGCAAAAATTATGTTTTTATCGCCATCGGCTAATTTTTTTAACAGTTTGATATAACTTTCGGTATTTGAACCTTCGCCGACAATTACTAATTTTTTATTAGTGTCTAATTTTTTGTAAGCTTTAATCAAGGTATGAATTCCTTTATGCTGAATCAGTCTTGATACACAGAGGATATATTGTTTTTTTCTTAGTCCTAATTTTTTTAAGATTTCCGTTTCTTTTACTTTTGGAATCCCAACGCCATTTGGAATATAATTTGTTTTGGAATTAAAATGTTTTTGCGTATAGATTTGCATGATCTTTGAGGCTGTAATTGTTTCGTGAGGAAATTTACATGCCGCCCATTCGCCAACGGTTAACATTAATTTTGCAAATGGCCCCCATTTTTTTTGCAATCTATCTATGCTATGAAAAGTTACCACCACTTTGGATTTAGGAGAAAAAACTCTTGGCATCCAAGAAAGCAGGGAAGGGCCTACGCCGTGATAATGAATGACGTCGTAATTTTTAGAAATCGCGTGAATTGAAGATATGAATGTGTGAGTAATCGCATCAAGGTTCTTGGTATTTATGGAAGGCAAATTTATAATATCTACGCCTTTATGCTTGTATTTTTTAGTGGTAATTCCTGAATAATGGGGCCTGCTATAAACAGTCACGTCAAAACCGCCCTTAGCTAATCTAGTGCTAAGTTCTTCAACGTGTTTTTCGATACCGCCCTGTTGGGTTGGTATTCCTTTTTGGCCAATAAACGCTATTTTCATATATTTTCTTGATTGACTAATTTAGCATATTATCGGTATTTTGTCAATAGCTCAGTTAAATTAAAGAATAATATAAATATTTAAGCTAATTTTGAGGTATTTTGTGAAAAATAATGCAATGGGAATTTAGAAATACGAATTATGAAGTAGCTAAAATAGCATATTGGTATTTGGAAATTTTATAAAGACAACATTATTTAATAATTAAAATAGCGGCACACGGAATGTAGTTCTCCGTGTGCCGCGACCGGGACCGCAGCGTAATAGCGGTGGTTATCGTTTGGTGGTGCGGAGGACGCGCTGTCCTCCAGTCGCCATGGCGATGATAGCCATGACCAGTAAAGCCAGACCGATCGGCGTCGCGGATGGCATGGCCTGAGTATCGCCCACAGTGAGCGATGCGTTCAACGTAACCGTTCCGATCGGATCGGTTACCACGACGGAGTAATTGCCGGCGTCCACGGCGATTGCAGACTGGATTATGAATTCCGCATCCCGAGCGCCAGGAATAGGAGAGTCATTGCGGAACCATTGATACGTGATTCCGCCGCTAGGTACCGCGCTTGAGGCGGTAACCGAGAACTGAACAAATCCGCCTTCGGCAACGGTCAGGTTGCCCGGCGCTGCAGTGATTACGGGCGATATGACGTTGCCCTGGCTTGCGGGATTGAATGGGTAATTGCCGTCTCCCGAAATAGCAGAGAGTGGCTGGTTGTTGAGAGAGGAGGTCAGACCACTGAAGGAGGTGTCGAAGAAGACTCGCCCGCCCGCCGTGGTAAAGTACGGCGTGAATTTGGATGCCGTTAGGCTCGCGACGTCAATCTGGTCGGACGTCAGCCTGAAGCTAATCCAGCCGCTGGCCGGAATAACTCCGAGCTGTTCCAAAAACAACTGCCAAACCGGATCTGGTACTTCATTGATTTGAAGGCCAAATCCGGTTATGTCGGCCACGATTAGACCCGGCGTGTTCGTCAGGTCGGCGGGATTGGTGCCTTCGAGGTTGACGAGGACCACGATTCCGTCCACGGTCTTGTACACCCGCAGGTCCGCAGCGGACGCGGTCAGTGAGCAGAGAATGCATGTTGCAGTAATGGCTAACGTCTTCATAGGGTCGATCCTTCTCTTAGTTTTTGGTTTTCCGCGTTGGAGCACTATGCCCCCGCGGCTACTTTGAAAATTGTACAAATACTTCATCCATCTATTGAACACCAAACGGGGTGTTCAATAATAGATAAATGAAGAACATGTAATTATAGCAGTTTTTAGGGATTTGTCAAGTAACTGGTTGTTTTCTTGGAGACTAAATAATTTATACAAAAACTATTTAATAAAAATTAAAGAAAAAAAAGAGGCGGTTCGGGCAACTATATCGATAGTCGTCCGATCCCGCCAGTTAATGGTTTCGGTTAAATGCAGGGCAGGCTAGCTTACCATTGCCACGCCAACCAGTCCGGGTCTCCGTTGTGGCCCTGCGCGAATTGGGGTAGGATCAGCGCACTGTTGTGGTGTCCAATCCATTTCAACCCGCCAGAGTTAAGGTTGTTGTAGTGCTCGACGCCGTTGGGTTCCTTGATGATCCAACTGCCCCGATGCACAACGCCAGTCCGGAACTTGGTCAGCCGAAGGGTGACCGGCCACTGTCCGTTCCATGAAAACGTTTCCCTAGCCGAAAACGGCCCGCTCGCGGCTCCTTCGTAGTAATACTCGAAGATGAGTTGAGCGCCCGTTGGCCAACTGGACAGGTTGAATGCCCCGAAGTTACTGTCGGCATTCATTGTGGCCATTACTGAGCCATCGGATTGGTCGACGTAGTCAATCGTCGCCGGGCTGGTAATGGTGCCCACCGACAGCGTCGCCTGGTTTGTCGTCGCCGTTCCGGCAGAGTTTGTCCAGACCTCGGTGTAAATGTTACCACTGTCGCCGAGCTGAACGTTGTTTAGCGTAAGCGACGTACCGGTTGCGCCAGGGAT
>JBAYJM010000002.1:0-88158 GCA_041665065.1 Candidatus Buchananbacteria bacterium | reverse complement strand
TGATGGATAAACAGAAGCAGTTGTAGAATTTTGGCTTTGAGTCGTTGTGGCTGTTTGATTTTGTTCTTCGGGTTTAGCAAGATTTTTAAATATTTGATAACTTTCAAATACTACATAACCTATTATTGCTAAAAAAATCACAATTATTACTGCGATAAATATTAAAATTTTTTTCATACTATTTAAATTTTATTTTTAAAGTTTTATATTCATTTCCTGATTGATAGACCATAAAATGCAAATGCGGACATTCGCTCCACCCCGTATTTCCCACTTCTGCAATTATTTCTCCCTCTTTTACTGTTTCACCCACCCTTACTCTAGATGACTTAAATTTAATATGTTCATACTCCGATACCTCATTATTAGCATGAAGAATCTCAATAAAATTCCCACTATCCTCGAATTTTTTATCCAGTCCGCCGACATTAGAATCGTCTTTAACTTTAATTATTACTCCGCTGAAACTAGCATAAATTAATGTACCTTCTGACGCATCATAATCTATTGAATATTTTAAGTCTCCTTCATGAGATTCTGATTCATGCTCAATTTTTGATACTTTAGCCAAATCTATTGGTAATCCGTAGTTATTCTTTGTTTCCATTTAATTATAATTATTGATAAAATAAGTATAAAATAAGAATACTAATTATTCAATTAATAATATGGAACCAAACAAAAAAGTTTCAATTGCCGTCTTGTGTATGGATTATCGATTTTGGCCGGATACCTTGCCGTTATTAGAAGAAAAATACGGTGAATTTGATTTGATTGAAATTGCCGGAGGCAGTAAAAGCCTTGTTTTACCTTTGGAACCAGAAGACAGGATAACATTACTTGAAAATATTTCAATTTCAATTAAGCTCCACCACGCGGAACGGATAATTTTAACCAATCATATTGATTGCGGGGCTTATGGCGGAAGTACAAAATTTAAAACTCACGATAAAGAGTTGGCTTTCCATAAAGAAGAGTTGGAAAAAGCAGAAATGGTAATTGAGAAAAAATTCCCAGAGCTTGAAGTTGTTAAGCTTATCATTTATAAAAATGATAAAGATGAAATAAAGTTGATTGAAGTATAAATTATGGACGGAAGAAAAAAGACAAATATTATAGCGATGAATACGTTATCCGTCTTGCAATTTAATTTTTAATAATTCTTGCCATTGATCGATGTGCCACTTTGCCAAAGTTACTGACTGGCATTTGGTTTCAATTGGAAAATCAATTTTAAAATCTTCATTGATGATTTCGCTAAACATTTTTGCGCCGGCTTCTTTACTTGACCCGCCCTTAAGCGAAATGTGAGGATAAAAGTCATCGCCTTGTTCCCACTTGGTAGAGCCAAAAGCATTTGGAGATTTGCCATCGATAAATTTCTCCAATAATATGCTGAATTCTTTTATGCATTTTTTAAAATAATTTGCGCCCGAGATAGCTAGGTGGATATTCCAATTATCATTATCTAGGTAGTATTTAATTTGCGGTTCATCGATTGTTAATTTGATGCTGGAAATATTTTTAAAATAATCTTGCGTTATTTTTGATATCTGGGAGTCGGATAGTAAAAAATCCTCATCCTGTTTAAATGTGGTATGAGTTGGCCATTTTTTGTGTCTGCCGGGACTGTATTTTTTCCTAATGGGATCTATTTTAGATTGAATGTCTGATGGCAAATCTAGAAACACGATATATGTTTTGTCGGTATATGATGACATAAATTATTAGTCTAAAATATTTTACTTTCTTGCAAACGCCTCTATAAATGATGCTTTGCCCGGATGTTTGAAGACGTTCGTTTTAAAAATCTTTATAATTTTGAAATTTTTTAGTTTCTCATTCATATAATTCTTAGAAAAGAAGTGTCTTAAATAGTCGGATTTATAAATATTTTCTTCGATTTTTTTGCCCTTGCCAAATAGCGGATCATTTATTGATTTGCATTTTATAAAAATATAACCGCCCGGCTTTAAAATTTTATATAGTTTACTGAAAATTTTGTCTGTTGTTCTGTCATCAAAATAATGCAGGCTTAGGTGCGCATAAATTATATCAAAAGAATCATTTTTGATTTTAATATTTCTAATGTCGCTTTTGATAAATTTAATATGGTCATGTTTGAGTTTTTCTTGTTGCGATTGGCTGACCATTATATCAAGGGCGACTACTTTATATCCTTTTTGGGAAAAATATTTAGAATCTCGGCCACCGCCGCAGCCGAGATCAAGCACGGTCTCTAATTTTTTATTTTTAATAAATAAATAAACTCTTTTAGCGAAGCGGCTCTCAGGCCAGTTGTTTTTATTTATCCATTTGTCCTGCCATTTTTTATCTTTAAGCATAATGCATAATTATATATTTTTTTAGCGCCATAGCATATTTTTTTCTCTCAGCTGGTTTTGAAATTCGAGCCGTTTTATTTTTTGCATAACCATCGTTTTCAAACCTTGGAATTATGTGTAGGTGATAATGGAAAGCGTGCTGGCCGGCCGCTGGCTCATTATTTTGTTGTAAGTTAATGCCGTCGGCTTTTCTGATTTCTTTAATAGCAATGGATAGTCGTCTGGCTAATGTTGAAATTTTAGCCGAGACATTATCAGGCAAATCATAAATATTTTCATAGTGTTTTATCGGTACTATAATAACATGACCAGGATTAGTTAAAATAAATTTTGATCCAATGAAGGCCATGACAGATTTGTCCTTATAAACTATATCATTTTGTTTGATCATGGTATTTTTATTCTCAATGCCTTTTATTGCCAAACAGATCGGACAAATATAATTTTTGGGAGCATGGCTAATCATGGATTTGATTATAATATATAATGATATATTAACATTATTTTGAGTAAAAATAATAGTATAAAAAAATAAAAGACGGCTTTAAGCCGTCTTTCTCTGGGTGGCTATCGAGAATTGAACTCGAGTTAACGGTACCACAAACCGCTGTGTTAACCACTACACCATAGCCACCATACTTCCAATGTCCCCGCGAGGAATCGAACCTCGATATTCAGCTTAGAAGGCTGATGTTCTATCCGTTGAACTACAGGGACTAAATCACTTTACCACTTGAATCAAGCGCTATAACTGAAAAAAATCATATCACAAATTTGGCTAAAAGTCAATTGATTCTTGGCGGATTTTATGATAAAATTGGAAGCGTGAGAAAAATATCAATAATATTATGATTGAAGCAATTAAAAAGAGAAGGGCAGTGAGAGAATACTTAAATGAGTCCATCGGCGAGCAGAAGATAAAGGAAGTAATTAACTCGGCCATGTATGCGCCTTCTGCAAATGATATTCATCCATGGGAGATAATAGTCGTTAAGGATTCGTTGCTAAAAGAAAAGTTATCAAAAACAACGCCTTGGTCGGCTCATGCCAAAGAGGCGGATGTCGTAGTTGTGGTCATTGGGCATGAAGCGGAAAGTGCAAACTGGGTGGAAGATTGCTCAATTGTTGCAGAGCACATATGGTTGGAAGCAACTCAACAGGATTTAGGCAGCTGTTGGATTCAAATCAGGGGGAATGTAAATGCTGAAAAGGCAATAAAAGAGATATTTGGAATTCCGGCGGAACATAGAATCTTATGCTTAATGCCCATAGGCGTTCCGGCTAAAGAATTGCCAGAACACAGTGAAGAAGAATTTGATAAAAGTAAAATAAAATACGAAAAGTACTAAAATACGCAAAAACGGCTGGAAGGCCGTTTTTTTGATGGTACAAATATTTTTTTGTGATATAATCGGCTTAAGGGGGAGCTGTTGTAGTACTCCTATCTTTGAAACGTGAGAGGATGGAGCAGATGAGTGAATTGCACAAATTTTGGATCCGTCAGTCGAAAGAAGATGGCGGGAGGCTTCTCAGCCCAGAACCGGTTTTGGCAAACAATTACTTAGAAGCAATCGGGACTTTTGTATCCGGATTGCGACTTTCAAGGGAGGAGGGAATAAAAAGGAGGGGCGAAATTTCCGCAACACAGATGTGTCCTGAACAGTGGGAGGTTGATCAGCTTATAAGGGATGAATTTGGTGATGCTATACTCTGTTCTAATCCCGGCTGTCGGGCTGTACTCCAAGGAGGGGAAACCAGGTGTCCCAATTGCGAGTGGCCACTTGGGTGACCTGATAGCGATTTATCCTGCATGGATGCCGGATATGTCGCTTTTTTTATTATAAATACCTATTAGTTTTGTTGGTATTTGTCTATAACGCATGCTTGACATTTTGCCATTTTTGCGCTAGTATAAATGTATTAATTATTAAGGCGATAGAATCGGATGTGGTAAGCAATTGCTTTCTAATTCTGGCTTTATCGTGACAGGAGTCAACATGATTGACAAAAAAAAGAAAGCGCAAATCATAAAAAAGTTTGCGACACATGAAAAGGACACTGGTTCTGCAGAGGTCCAGATAGCCCTCTTAACAGAGGAAATAAAGAATTTAACTGATCATTTAAAGATTCACAAGAAAGATTTTTCTTCACGAAGAGGATTGCTCAGAAAAGTTGCTGAAAGAAGAAAATTGCTGAAGTACTTAGAAAAAGAAAATGCTGAAAGCTTTACTGATTTAGTTAATAAGTTAAAGTTGAAAGTTGTTAAAAAATTTGATGATACTCCAAAGCTGCTTGAGGAAGAAATGGACATTCCTGTTGAAGCCGAGGAAATAGTTGAAGGGGAATAATCCCCTTTAATTTTTTTAGAATAATCTGCCCTGCTGTTAGGCGGGGCAGCCGCAATAGAATAGTTCTTAAGATTAAATAAATAAAGATTAATTGGCCCCTGGAATTTTTATTTGAAAGTAATTCCGCTTTTATCTCAAGAGCTGAGCTATATTCAAATAAATCCTCTGGCCACAGAAAGGAAAATTATGTTAAAGGAACAGAGATTTGAGACTGAATTTGCCGGCAGAAAATTAGTGGTTGAAACCGGTAAATTGGCCAGACAGACCAATGCATCATGCACGGTTTGGTACGGCGATACCGTAGTGCTTGCTACCGCGGTTATGGCCAAAGAGCCAAGATTGGGAATTGATTTTTTCCCGCTTAGCATTGAAATGCAGGAAAAAATGTATGCCGCTGGAAAAATTAAGGGATCAAAATTTGTTAAAAGGGATGGCAGACCGACTGACAATGCCGTTTTAGATTCCCGAATGATTGATCGTGGCATAAGACCATTATTCAATCAGCAAATGAGAAATGAAGTCCAGGTGGTCACAACCGTTTTATCCTATGACGGGGAAAATTCAGCGGATATTTTGGCAATAACTGCCGGCGCTCTCGCGTTAACTATCTCCGATATTCCTTGGCATGGTCCATTAGCCGGAGTCTGTGTTGGCAGGATTAATGGAGAATTCGTTTTAAATCCAACCGAATCAGAGCTTCTACAGTCTGATATGAAGCTGGTTTTTTCAGCTACCTATGGCAAGGTATTGATGGTTGATGCAGAAGGACGGGAAATCCCTGAAGAAGTAATGGCTGAAGCGTTTAAATTCGGCTTGGAAAAAGTAAAACTGCTTTTGGATTTCATTGAAAATATTAGAAAAGAAATCGGTTTGGAAAAACAAGATGAAGATGAATTGATTGCCGGATCTTATGGCGAAGGCGAAATTTCTATTGATGAAAAGAAAGCAGTTTTTGCCGAAGCTAAAAAATTTTTCGCCCCTGAACTTGATAAATATCTTTTTAATCAGCCAAAAGGCACCAAAAGAGAAAGAAAAGCTGTTGCTAAAAAGTTATTAGAAAAATTTATTGATCAATTAAAATCAAAAGAAGCTCACAAAGAAATTATTGCTTATGTTGAGGAAAATTTTGAAATTTATCTTGAGGAAGAAGCCACTAGGGCAATTTTGGAAAAAGAACAACGAATTGATGGCCGAAAGTTAAATGAAATAAGGCCACTCTCAGCTGAAGCTGGCATTCTGCCAAGAACTCATGGCAGTGCAGTCTTTAGCCGCGGAGAAACTCAGGTGCTTTCCATTGTAACACTTGGCGCTCCTGGTGATGCTCAGATATTAGACGAGATGACTGAGTCGGACACTAAAAAATCTTATATTCATTATTATAATGCTTATCCGTTTTCTTATGGAGAAACCGGATCGATAAAAAGCGCCGGCAGAAGAGAAATTGGCCATGGCGCTTTGGCTGAAAAGGCCATAATGCCAGTCTTGCCTTCAAAGGAAGAGTTTCCTTATACTATAGTGGTTGTCTCAGAGGTGTTGGGGTCAAATGGTTCTTCATCGATGGCCTCAACTTGCGGTTCAACATTATCACTTATGGATGCCGGCGTACCAATCAAAAAGCCAGTTGCAGGCATTGCCATGGGTTTGGCTTCGGATGGTACAAATTATAAAATTTTGACTGATTTGCAGGATTTGGAAGATGGTGAAGGCGGTATGGATTTTAAAGTTACTGGCACCAAAGATGGAATTACTGCTATCCAGATGGATACCAAGACAATGGGCTTGTCTATGGAAATCTGTGAAAAAACTTTAAAGCAGGCTAAAGAAGCCAGGCTTCAAATACTTGAGGTAATTGAAAAAGAAATTTCCGCTCCTCGAGCTGAGCTTTCCAAATATGCTCCTAAGATAGTGAGCTTCATGATAAATCCTGAAAAGATCAGAGAAGTTATCGGGGCGGGTGGAAAGATTATTAATGAAATTATTGACACTTGTGATGTATTGATAGACATTGAAGATGACGGACTGGTCTCTGTTACTGGTGTTAGCCCAGAGGGTGTTGAAAAGGCAGTTAAGTGGATTGAGGGTATTGTTAAAGATGTTGAGGTTGGTGAGGTATACACTGGCGTAGTTACAAGAGTAATGGATTTTGGCGCCTTTGTTGAAGTATTGCCAAATAAAGAAGGTATGGTTCATATTTCTGAATTCAGCGATCGCCGAGTTGATAGGATTTCTGATGTAGCGAAGATAGGTGATGAGCTGACTGTAAAAGTAATTGAAGTCGATGAGAAGGGTAGAATTAACTTGTCAGTAAAAAGGGCTAACCCGGATTACAATTCTGGACATGATCAGGGAGGTTTTGCTCCAAGAGATAGACATACGGATAATCATCGCGGTGATAACAAAAATGGTTTCTTCAGAAAATAAAATCAAGCACTCTTAAAAACTGTAATAAATGTTTTTGGAATTTTTAAAACACCTTAGGCAGCTCCCTATTGCTATCCAGCTATTTACCGGATTGGCTCTGGGAGCTGTTTTTGTTGTTTTGATTTGTCTTCTTGTTAATTATTTTTTTGCCGTTCCTCTCGAGACGCGTTTTTTGCCCGCTAATTGTAATTACTATTTGAGAATTAATAATGATGATGGTAAAATCCAAAAATTAGCTGATAAGATATCAACCGATCTTGGATTTTATGACATTTATAAAAGTGCCAATTCTGGTATTTTTTCAGTATGTCAGATTTCTTCCAGTGATAATCTGATATTTATCCAGGCTAAGGATAGGTCCATTGAGAAAATAATTCAGGACGCAGGATTTAGCTTTAATAAAATAGGAAAGGGGAAATATATTATTTCCAAGTCACCGATTAAGATAGTAAATCAGCAAAGGCTCTCTTCAAAAATAATAGGTCAATACAGATCGGGTTATAATCTATTTTTTTTGGCGCCACATGGTTTTATTTCAAGCTTTAATTCTCCTCTGTTGTCTGCGCTGTGCCAGGATGAACGTGATTGTATTGTTGGTGGTCTGGCTGATGATAATTATCTAAAAATTTTCTCCCGAAATGAAGCCGATCATGATATAAAAAATATTTCTCTGGGTGATTATGATTATATTTATAAAAAAAGTGGAAATTCTGACTTGTGTGATAAAAAAATCACTGAAAATATCGATTTAGCTGTTCCTATTTGGGTAAAGCTTATTGGCAATGAGGATTATGAAACATTTGTTTGCTCGGATTATGTATTTGGCGTCAAAGATCGTGAAGAAATGGCAACATCTACGTCCCCGTGGCAGAGATACGAAATATTTTTGCAATTAACAAACAGTGAAGATTTCACGTCGGAGCAGATTAACCAGCTAGAATTTTATCTTAAAAAATCAATTTCTAAATTATTTCCATTTGATGAGGAAATTGTGTTAAGTGATGGCTCACGGGTTGTCGAAATAAGGGTAGATCCAAATAATCTTGAATTTCAAGGTACGTCAACAAAATATCTGGAGTTTCCGGATAATAGTGCCACCATCTATTATGTTGTGAGCGGGTCTAAGGCAATAATAGCAAATAATATTGATGTGATTGGTAGCCCAATGAGTATAAAAGGGGACAATTTGCTAATTACTAAGACCACATCCATTAATGACCAATTTTTATCGCCTTATGTGTCTTTATATGACATACTTGTTATTTTTGATGATGCCATATATTTAAAGTAGCTAATTTAACATTAAAGTGGAAAACATGTTAATAACTCTTATGTGGATAATAATATAAATTGTGGATAAGTGGTGCGTATCAAAAATTGGTTACTAGATAGTGTATAAATTTAGCTATTATAAATAATTATCCAGCTTATTAAAAATCTGTTATAATAGTATTGTTAGTCAATAAAGTAGTTCTTTATACAAGTTCCTAAGGGATCTGTTATTAAAAGAGTAGAGTTTTATAATTAATAGCGGTTCTCTGTCATGTACTTAGCAAAGCTTTCCCACTCCTAAGGTTGGACCATGGGCTTACTCCCTTAATTAGGAAATGCTCAGTTGTTCTATGAGAAAAATGGATTTAGACAATAGAATGACTAATGCTCAGTAGATGACTTGCTTTCGCCCAAAAAGCGCCAAAAACCTAGAGCGTTGAATTCCTTGTGGTTTCGTCCCTAACGAGAGGACAAAATTCAAGGCAGACCCTGGGTCCGTAGGCGCAAGATCCCATATAATAATTTATTAGGGGGCGTCTTGCGCCTCTTATTTTTGATAAAATTTTACCTAATTTGCGTGATTAATATTTGATGAAGATCATTAACAGATTTTCCTTGACAGAATTTACATTTTGCTTTACATTTATATATCCGAAAGATATAATAAATTAAGAATTTAATAAAAATTGCGCCAAACAAGGCGTTGATTATTTTTTAAAAAATAATAACTGTTTATGGAAAAAGAATTAATAGCACAGTTTAAGGCCCAGCTCGAGGATAGAAGAAATATTTTAGTCGGACAACTCCAATCAATCGGTAGTCGAACCGATGGCGAAGCGATCGATTTTGAAGCAAAATTTCCTGATTATGGGGATTCAATGGAGGATAATGCTACTGAGGTTGCAGATTATACAAAAAATCTATCCCTGGAAAGAGACCTTGAGAAAGAATTGCATGACGTAGAAAGCGCCCTAAAAAAGATAGCTGACGGTTCGTATGGGATCTGTGTTCACTGCAACAAGGAAATAGAATTAGAAAGGCTGAAAATAAGACCGGCCTCCAGTTCATGTGTTGAATGTAAAAAAAAGCTGAAGAATCAAGTCTAGCAATATGAAAAAAGCAATAAAAATAACTTCCATTAGTGTTTTGGGGTTATTTTTATTTTTGGTTGACAGGATATTAAAGCATTATATTTCAGAGGTGTCGGTAATTTTATCTTCCAAAAGCTTCTTTAGCTGGTTTATGATTGAAAAAACAATAAATAGGGGCGTTGCTTTCGGCATTCCCGTTAATTATTGGCTACTGATTTTTTTATACATCATTATTGTGGCGGCTTTGTGCTTTTTGGCTGCCATTATGATTAAAAAGAATGACTATATATCTTTTGGCGCCTTGTTTATTATAATTTGCGGGGCTTTTTCTAATTTTATTGATCGAATTAGCTTTGGCTATGTTATCGATTATTTTAATGTTTTAAATTTTTCAGTCTTTAATGTGGCCGATGTGATGATTACATGCGGGGCAGTTATTTTTATAATATCCAATTTTTTTAATAAAAAAAATGCGCATAGTAGCTGATTTGCATCTCCATTCTAAATATTCAAGGGCTTGCTCCAAGCAGTTGACTTTGGAAAATATCGGTTTATGGTGCCAATACAAGGGCATAAGTATTATTGGCACATCTGATTTTACTCATCCTGCCTGGTTTAATGATATAAAAAATCAACTTGAAGAATCGGAGCCGGGGCTATATAAACTAAAAAATTCAGATGTTCCCACCAGATTTATACTTTCTACGGAAATAAGCTGTATTTACAAGCAGGGCGGAAAAGTTAGAAGAGTGCATGTTTGTATTTTGATGCCCACAATTAATTCAGTTGAAAAAATTATTGATAATTTCCAAAAAAGAGGCTTTAATTTAAAGGCTGACGGCAGGCCGAT
The DNA here is from genome assembly GCA_041665065.1 of Candidatus Buchananbacteria bacterium. Classification (GTDB taxonomy): domain Bacteria; phylum Patescibacteriota; class Patescibacteriia; order 2-01-FULL-39-33; family 2-01-FULL-39-33; genus JBAYJM01. The sequence goes on along the minus strand of JBAYJM010000002.1, from coordinate 77,831 downwards.
AATCGGTTTTTCTGCCAAAGAACTCGCGAGATTAGTTTTAGAAATAGAGCCAAGGAGCTTGGTTATTCCGGCGCATATTTGGACGCCGTGGTTTGCTGTATTCGGTTCAAAATCAGGCTTTGATTCCCTAGAGGAGTGCTTTGAAGACATTACGCCGTATATTTATGCGGTTGAAACCGGCATTTCATCCGACCCCATTATGAATTGGAGGGTTTCAATGTTGGATGATATTACCTTGCTGTCCAATTCCGATGCCCATTCATTAAATAATTTAGGAAGGGAAGCAAATGTTTTTGATATTTCGCCAGAAAAATTAAGTTATGATGAAATTTATCGGATTATAAAGGAAAAAGATAAAAATAATTTTTTGTACACGATAGAATTTTTTCCTGAGGAAGGAAGATATCATGTTGATGGCCATGCAAGTTGTAAATATTTTGCAAATCCCGAGGAAAGTGAAAAAAATAAAAATATTTGCCCGGTTTGTTTGAAGCCGCTTACATTGGGCGTACTTCACAGGATAAATGATCTTTGTGATCGTAAAATAATTCCGGAAAAAATAAAAATTCCGTACAAAAATTTAATTCCGCTTCAAGAAATAATTTCCGAAGCGGTTTCTGTGGGAAAAAATTCAAAAAAAGTCTTGGCCATTTATTTTGATGCAGTAAAGAAATATTCAGAGTTTGAAATTTTAATTGATTTAGACGAAAAAGAATTGTTTAAGATTTTTGATAAAGAGGTTGTAAACGCCATCTTAAATGTAAGGAATGGCAATGTCTTAATAAATCCGGGTTATGACGGCGTTTATGGCACTGTAAAAATTATAACAAACAGCAAGAAAGCTCAGCAAAAGCCTTTATTTTAAGGAGTTTTATAAAATATTGCCAGAAACAAAAATCCCCCCGATGTATATTCCGAATCATTGATTCGAAACACGCATTGGAGGGATTTTTACTTGAGAAAACTTTTATTTCTTTTTCTTTTTAGCTGTTTTCTTTTTAGCTGCTTTTTTAACAACTTTTTTCTTTGCTGCTTTTTTCTTTGCTGCCATTGTTATCACCTTCCTTTCTATTATTTTTATTTAAAATATTTTTTGAAAAATATTTTAAAGTTATTTTTATTATAGCATAAAAAAATAACGTCAACAATAGTTATCCACAATTAAATAATTATTTTTTAGATTTATTTTTTTTATTTTTAAAATAGTTATTTAATTCATCGGCAGTGTTAAAATAAATTTTTTCTGCAGGAGCTTTAATATATTTTGTACAGTCTTTCTGTTTATATTGTTTGCACATTCTAGGTCTATCGTCATAAATTTTACATAATCCTTTTGAGTCTAACTGCCGGCAGGGAGTTTTAAACTCCAAATACCATTTATTATCCCAGCCAATATAAATCCCGATATTTTTATGATGTAAATGCCAAAAATAATCCTGGCAATCACCATTTGTTTTGGGTTTGTCTATTTCTAATGCGACATATCTGCAACAATCGCTGCAGCCGTCACACATTTTTTTATTTTTTTGATCTAAATTTGTTTTTTTGCCAGCCATAATATTTGCCATAATTTTAATTTAAAAATTATAACAGAAAAATGACATATTTGAAAGGCATTTGGAAAAATGTCCAACTCGCATAGGCGCATACGAGTTGGGTTAAAGCATAAGACACGATTTGCGCTGTACAAAACTGCGTGTTGTGTGGCTAGGATTCATGGTGACCTTTTGGACTCCAATGTTATGCAGCTGGGATGTTCCTTGGGAAGTAGTATTAGCAGCTCTTTTGAGTGTACTGGATCAATTAGTATCTTGTGGCCTTCATAGGCTATGGCAAGAGCGGCACTGAGATCCCAGGTCCTTTCTTTCGGAGTTACATTTTTCCAGCCACTTGGCTGATTCATATGAGCAGCGACTGCCCAAAGGAATGCGACTCTTAATTCTTTTCTTGTCCGATCAAATAATAATTCCTTAAGTTCCCCCTGATATTGCCTTTTATCTTCAATGTTCTGAATCAAGAGCTGGCCCCCAGTGAAATCTTGAAAAAGAGCTTGGTCGACTCCTACCCGCGCTATGGTAGTCATTATTTACTTCTCCCCGAAGTTTAGTTGTTTGATCCACCATTTCACACAGCTTATCATGATAGCAAAACCTAATTAAAAATTAATTAATCAGTCAAACAAAAAAATCACCTATTAAGGTGATAATACCTGAAATACTTAAATTAGTTTAAATTTCTGATGGTCTTTTATTTTCTTTCAAGTTTTTGCAGAGAAAGTCCTCCATCAACAGTGATAATTTGTCCCGTGATGGCATCATTTTCTAAAATCGCTATGGTCATGTGAGCAATTTCATTAGCGTCTATAAATCGATTTATTGTTGTTCGCGATTCGCATATCTTTTTTTCTTTATCGGATATATCTTCCCAGGGTGGAGTCCAGGTATAACCGGGGGCGATGGCATTAACTAATAAGTTCTTGTAGGTTTTTGCAAGCGTAACTGTCATGCTTGTCAGTGCGGCTTTGGCAGTTGAATATGCAAAAAATTCAGAGTTGCCACCGTTTATATTTCCATAATATGATGTAATATTTAGAATCTTTCTTAGTGGTGCTTTTGCATTCTGTTTAATAAAATTTTGAGAGACGTGAAGCGCAGAAAAGAAAATATTTTCAAATTGATCTCTCCACCTGCTATCATTGAAGAAATTTCCAGGTTGCGCATCGCCGGCATTATTTATTAGAATGTCTATTCCACCGACTTTGCTAGAGATATTGGCAAACATTTTTTTGATTTCTTTTTCATTTGTAAGGTCGGCTTGAAAGATAAAGCCCTTTGAATGGTTTTCAATTTTTTTAAGTGTTTGTTGAGCTCCTTTGATATTTTTACGATAGTTAATGATGATATGAGCACCTTTTTGAGCGCAAGAAACCGCAATGGCCTGGCCTATGCCGCTTGAAGCTCCTGTTACTAGAATTTTTTTATTTTTTAAATTCATAAATTATTTAATTTAATATTAACATTTCACTAAAACAAAAACAATCCGTCACCGCGGATTGTTTTTTAAACTGGTGGCTATATCAGAGTGAGCTGGAACCAGGTCGTTGCCGAATTACTAAAGTTTAACCGTGTTGTTTCTGACAATCTTGCCATAAAAATCTAATTTTTCACCCGTATTATCGTTTATACCTAGACTTAGATAGCCATTGTCGTCTGTTTTATAATCCCAAAACTTTTCGCTGTCTCCTTTTTTAAAAATCTCCTCGCCCTGTACCTCCTCGGCAACAGCATGAGCGGTATAAAGAAACTCGAACTTTTTGCCCTCAAAATCCAATTCTTGTGGGAATGGCTGCTGAAACGGTGTTTTCGTTTCTTCTACCAAGAGAAACGTATTCTCATTCAAGTCATCGGCGAAAACATAGTTATCATTCAAAAAGCACTTGATATAGAAACTACCATCATCAAGCCTAAATTTAACAACTTCTTTTACTAAAAAATCCCGACCATCGGCATACAATTTCATGTTTGGCTTAATTTTTGAGCGGAATTCTATAACTTCCATATATAGATGGGAATAATTTATTGCGAATTTGGTGGCGCTTCGCGTATGCTCGGCATCTTACAAAGATATAGTCGTCCTTCGCACCTCTTATTTTGTGGACCCTATCGGATTCGAACCGATGACCTCCTGCTTGCAAAGCAGGCATTCTAACCAGCTGAACTAAGGGCCCTTAAGTATTATTTTCTTATCGCCGGACCAAAGAAAAATCTTAGCATGCCTCCGCCTAGGCCAGTCATAATCACAAAGCCTACAAATATTATTACAATGCCGATTACTTGATAGCCTGTCGAGCTTCGACCGTAGCCAAAGAATTTTTCAGCCCATTGCTGTTCGCCGATAAATTCAACCATTTTTTCTGGCTTCCAAACAAAGAAAAAGCCGACTACAAGGCAAATTAATCCGATTATGATTTGGACAAGCATTAAGTTTTTTAAGTTAATCTTATGGTTTTAATTTTCGTCTCTGTTTTATTTGTAATACCAATTCGGTAGTCTTCTTTAGGAATATTTGCCATGCCTTGTTTAAAAGATAATTCAGGATAATATCTTAATTGTCCAATTGATTTAAATACATTTTGTACATCTTCATAGGCAAGTTGATTTTCAAGAAATTTATTATTATCAACGTGATGAAGAATTAATAAAAGCCAATATACGCATGCCGATATTATGCTAGAAATTAGATAAAGTGTTATAGAACCATCTCTTAATGCAAAAGTTAGAATTAGCATAGCTATGGCTAAAAGGGCTATTACAAGCCAATGTAGTCTAGACATTGTTTTTGGGGCGATTTGTATTATGTTTTGCCTAATTCTGAAAAGATCAGCTTTCGCGCTATGAAGATTTTGATAAATTGATACTGATGGAGCATTATTTGGCGATTTTATATTGTCAATAAGATTAATAATCTTATAAAATTCGTCGTCAGTATTTTTGTTATGATATATGAGTGAATTGTTCAGTGTTTCAATTAAATAAGTATCTATTGCCGAGCTTAACTTTTTAGATTCCTTTTTATTAATCAATTTTGTTAAATTATATACAATGGTTAAGGTTGCATTGCCATTAGCCAATTGAGAATTCAAATTAATATGATTGGTTAAGGCCCCTGCGATAAAAAAACCAATCAATAAGCCAAAAATCAATGTAACAATAGTTAAAAGAGAAGAAATATCAAAGGCGAGATTATATTTAGGAATTATTAGAGGTATTAAAATGACAAAAACTGAAATCAATATATATAAATTTTTTTTCATGTTATTTAAATTCATTTCTGGTTTAATTATAACATAAAAACAAAATCATTTTAATGAACGCGTGGTATAAACCAGAATGTGCACGCCAAGGGATTCGAACCCCTGACCCCCTCGGTGTAAACGAGGTGCTCTAACCAACTGAGCTAGGCGTGCTTAAACCTCTCTATGCGGACGAGAGGACTTGAACCTCCAAGGCCTTGCGGCCACAGCCACCTCAAGGCTGCGCGTATACCAATTCCGCCACGTCCGCAAGTCTGGACATAATAGTCCGCCAAGAATGGCGGACTAAAAATTAAAGCTGCTTTTCCTTAAGCTTCTTATTATAGTCTCTTAAGTAATAAAGCTTAGCCTGCCTGACTTTGGCCTGTTTGGTCAAATCAATTTTGGTGATTGACGGGGAATAAATAGGAAAAATTCTTTCAACGCCAATTCCGCCGCTTGCGATTTTTCGAACTGTGATTGTAGCTCCTTTTTCATTGCCACTTTTTCTGGACAATACAATTCCTTCAAAAATTTGAATTCTTTGTTTTTCTTCGCCTTTTGTATTTTTCTCAATAATTTTTGAATGGATTTTAACGGTTGTTCCGGCTTTGATCTTTGCAAGAACTTCGCTTCGCCAGTCCTTAGATTGAGGTTTTTTTTCTTCTTTGCTCATATTAAATTTAATATTACTAAAAAATTTGGCTTTATTCAACTTTCAAATAATAACCTATTTTCAAGTAAAAGTCAACATTTAAACTAAAAATACGGGTTTTCCCCGTAAAGTTAAATTTGGTGCCCAAGGTGGGACTCGAACCCACACGGCATTTCTGCCAAAGGATTTTAAGTCCTTCGTGTATACCATTTCACCACTTGGGCCAACCTGAGATTGGAGCGGGTAACGGGAATTCCGACGCTAACGCTCTGTCCTGGGTGGACGCCAATCCTGCGCCAGCTCGGATCGGCTGTAGCTTCGCTACGTCGCTATCGCTCCTTGCTAAGCTAGCCACCCGTTCGATTCCCTAACTTTTACCGCTTTTTGATTTAAAAATTCGAAAATACTGTTGTCCAAATAACTTTGCCTGAGCGGGTAACGGGAATCGAACCCGTATCTCATCCTTGGCAAGGACGTATACTAACCATTGTATTATACCCGCTTATATATTTGCTCAATTAATATGATACTTAAGCATTATAACAGATTTTCACCATTTGTAAAGTGTAATGCCCACTAAAATATTTCAATCTACGTCCAATTATTAATTGATTCTTCCAGTTTTTTAAATATGGCTGAATTGTCTTTGAAGGGATAATTTTCCAAATTATTCTCAAAGTTTTTTAGGTTAGATAAAAATTCGCTTAAGTCTTCCATCGTTAGGTCATAAGTAGATATGCCATAGCCCATTTTTTCAAGATACTGCGAGTTTAATATTTGTTCCACCTGTTTTTTTACGGGCATCGCTAGATAGGGCTTTTTTAAATGCAGGCTTTCAGTTATGAGGCTCAGTCCTGCCGTTGCTATAACCGCCTTACAACCCGCCAAATAGTTTAAAAATTCATGGGAGCTATAGTTTTTAAATTCTAAATTATCCTCTTTGCCTTCCTTATCAAGGCCAAAAATTACGAATTTTTCCTTTGATTTTTTAAATATTTCTAAATTGTCGTTAAAGGATGAATTTTGGTATACAAGAATATAATCGCCACGTTTGCTTTCAAGGTTTAAGACTTCGCGGCGAATAATTGGAGGAAATAAAAATGTATTTCTTTTTCTAATTGGTGTTTCATAAAAAGTGGTAATAAAATATTTTTTAGCTCCCCAAACCATGGATTTTATAATGAGTTTCGTGCCGACAAGCTCTTTGCGATAGCCTTTGCACGCTATTTTTGTCCGGGTGAGCTGATGTTGGTTGTCAATTGATATGAGCGGAATTTTTTGAGTGACGGCTAAAAGACAGGTGGTGGCTTCAAAATCCGTTATTGCCAAATCCGGCTTAAATTTTTTTATTTTATTCTGTATGGGTATCCATTTTGCTGATCTTTTTATAAATTGGATGACATTCCTTCCGCCGGTTCTTAAATATGACAGTTTATTATTTTTATAGCTTAAAACCATTCCCGGCACTTCTAGCACCTTGTAGTCTTTTTCCAAAAAAAATAAGGCCTGGCCATAGGTTAAAATTAGGACCTCGTGGCCGCTATCTATTAGAAAATCAATAATTTCCTTGCTTCTGGTTGAGTGTCCGAATCCTTGTCCGGAAACGCCGTAAATTATCCTTGCCATAATAGTTAAGTATAGTATTTTTGATGTATTTTGGCAATTATGATAATTTTAGACATTGACAAAAATATTTAAATTTATATAATAGAGGCGTCATTGTGGCTAATTCTGGTCACACGACTCCAAGAATGACTCAAATCGATCTCTATGAGGAGGTTTCCGGCAACGGTTGTTTTTGAAGCTGGGGGGAGGGCCAGGAGAAATCACAACAAATGACGCCGATGTAGGCGTAGAGGAGTTGGCGAATGTTAACCTTCGAAGAAAAAGGGGTTCTGTTGAGGGATTGGATTCGCTCAACGACAAACTATCTTTCGGCGGCACTTGGTTGCGATAGCGATCTATTGCGGGCTGGCGCGCATCAGAAAGATGAAAGCGCGATCGTACGGTTTAGGTTCCGAGATTGGGTCTGCCATTTTCATCTGATTTTTGTTGAGGACAAATGGCAAATCCGTGATTCTGCCGGGGATTTCGAAAGGGATATGGCAATCGTAGTTGCCGCTTTCAAGTCCTAAATCAATACCACCTTGGACCCCGGTCTGAGGTGATTTTTTTGCCTTTTAATTTTTCCAATGCTAAGATTATTCCATGGAAAATGAAGAATCAGAGCGCTTAATAAGCGCTGAAGAAAATTCATCGGATAATATTTTAGATTGCACACTGAGGCCGCAATGTTTGGATGAATACATCGGCCAATCAGCAGTCAAAGATAATTTAAAAATATTTATTCAAGCTGCCAAGGCTCGAGGCGACGCTCTTGAGCATGTTTTGATTTTTGGGCCTCCTGGACTCGGCAAAACAACTCTTGCCCACATCATTGCTAATGAAATGGGCGGACAAATCAGAGTAACATCTGGTCCAGCCATTGAACGAACGGGCGACCTTGCAGCCATTTTAACCAACCTTTCTGATGGTGACATTTTATTTATTGATGAAATCCACCGGCTTAATAAATCAATTGAAGAAGTTCTTTATCCGGCCATGGAAGATTATGCCTTGGATATCGTGATTGGTAAAGGCCCATCAGCCAGGACGCTTAGAATTGATCTGCCTAAATTTACTCTCGTTGGCGCCACTACTAAGGTTAGCGGACTGTCTTCGCCGCTTCGAGACAGATTTGGAAATGTCTATCGCCTTAATTTTTATAATAATGATGAAATCGGACAAATACTTAGGCGAGCATCTAAAATTTTAAATATTGAAATGGATTTGGAATCGCAATTAGAAATTGCCAGAAGATCAAGACAGACGCCTCGTATCGCAAATCGTTTGTTAAAACGCGTTCGTGATTTTGCTCAGGTAAAGAAAGATGGTAAAATTGATAAGATGACTGCGGATGAAGCCTTAAAAATGCTAGAAATTGATGAGCTTGGCTTGGACGGCACTGACAGATTATTTTTATTGGCCTTGATTGAGAAGTTTAACGGCGGGCCGGTCGGCCTAAATACGCTTGCCTCAACAATCGCTGAAGAAATGGACACGGTTGAGGACGTTATAGAGCCATTTTTATTGCAAATGGGTTTTATAAATCGGACTCCAAGGGGTCGAGTCGCCTCCGAGCAAGCTTATAAGCATTTAAAAGTTGCACTGCCTGCCAATCTGCAGGAAAAACTAATATAAAATAACAATGGTCTTAACAATTTCAATTTTTTTGTATATTTTCCTGGCTGGAGTCCTGATATTTTTTGTTTATAGTCTTTTTAATATTTATCATCTTCTTAGATTCGGCTTTTTGAGCTTTGCAAATATTTTAGTCGTGCTTGTTTACATTATTATAGCCGCTTCTTTTTTAATTCTAGCTTATAGTGTGTTGTCGCCAATTGATTGGTCGACTCCGATTTTCAATTTTCAAAATAGCTGGACAAATGGTTTCTTAAATATACTTTAATTATGATTAGCAAAAATAATTTATCTGATAAACGTCCAGAGGAAAAGATAGTCTTTCATTTAAGGCGGCATTGGTTTATTTTCTTTAAGCTTTTTTTCGGTTATATTTTACTTTCTATCTTGCCCCTGGTTGGGTTTTATTATTTTTATTTTGTATATCAGATCAATATTTTAAACTACGCCGGCGGAGCTGTTATTGGACCATTTTTTTTGGTGCTTATTTTGATGTATTACATGGCAATGTTGCTTTTCAGTTTTAGTTTGTGGACTGATATGTATCTTGATGTTTGGACATTGACGACTGAGAGAATCATTAGTCGAGAACAAAAAGGACTTTTTAACAGAGTTGTTTCTGAATTGGAACTACTCAGGGTCCAGGACGTCACGGTTGAACAGAAGGGGATGTTAGCGACATTTTTAGGCTATGGCGATGTCTACATCCAGACTGCCGGCGAAAAAGAACGGTTTATATTCCAGCAAATACCTCATCCATATAAGGTTGCCAAGATGATTCAAAATTTAGATGAACAAATCAAAGCAAAAAATCCCACTGTCTGATTTTGATTATGTTTTGCCACGGGAATTAATCGGACAAAAACCAATAAAGCCGCGAGATCATGCGCGGTTATTAATTTTGGATAAAGATTCCGGAAGGATAGAGCATAAACATTTTTTTGATTTGCCGAAAATTTTGAAAAGGGGGGACGTTTTAGTTTTTAATGATTCAAAAGTTATACCAGCAAGATTGTTTGGAACCAAGGAAACCGGAGGGAAGGTGGAAATATTTTTGTTAAAAAATGAGGGAAAGAATATTTGGCAATGTATTATTGGCGGAAAAGTAAAAGTTGGGCAGAAAATAAAATTGGCTGGCAAAATTGAAGCGGAAATTGTTAGTTTTGGAAATGAAAAAATAAAGTCAGTAAAATTCAATTGTAGTGATAAAAAATTATTAACTCTGGGAGAAACGCCTCTTCCTCCATATATAAAAAATAAGTCAAAACTAGAAGATTACCAAACTGTTTATGCAAAGAAAGAAGGCTCGGTCGCAGCGCCGACAGCTGGCCTGCATTTTACCAAAAAATTATTGTCCCAGCTTAAAAAAATGGGAGTGCAAATTGAATATGTGACTTTACATGTCGGACTGGGGACTTTTGAGCCGGTAAAATCAGAAAATATTCTAGAACATAAAATCCATAGCGAGTTTGCAATCATTGATAAAAAAACAGCCGAGAGATTAAACAAGGCAAAGGCGGAAGGTAGAAGAATAATTTCTGTCGGCACAACGTCAACTAGAACACTTGAGGCATTTGCCAGCCACAAAAAATTAATTTCAGATTCAAAATGGGTAAATATCTTTATTTATCCCGGTTATGAATTTAAATTTATCGATGGCATGATTACTAATTTTCATTTGCCAAAATCCTCATTAGTAATGCTTGTTTCTGCTCTTGCCGGATCAGATAAAATTAAAAAGGTGTATAAAGAAGCTGTAAACAAAAAGTATAAGTTTTACAGTTTCGGTGATGGGATGTTAATTAGATAATTAAAGTTAAATTATTATGCAAAATAGATACAATGACCAATTAAGAATTGGTAACCAGGCAATAATCAATCTTGAGCCAAGCAATTTAGTTCATAAGATTGAAGCGTCTTTTGAAATTAAAAAGTTATTAGGAAATAAACACAAAGTTTTAGAAATTGGTATTGGTGAAGGTGACTTCACTAAATATATCTTAAAAAATAATGAAGATCTTTCCATTGATGCCTTAGATATTTCAATAGAAATGATAGGTGTAGCCAAAGAAGTTCTATCGCAATATTTAGGAAGGGTCAGTTTTATTTGTCGAGATTCCCTAGAATATTTAAATAACCAATCAATAAAATACGATATTATTGCTAGTTCTTGGACCATTCATAATTTTAAATGGGAACATAAAAATGAATTGTTTAGAGCCATCTATAAAAATTTAAATAATGATGGCAAACTAATAATTATTGATAAAATTTACCCTGATGATAAAAAAGAGCAAATGAAGCTTCTTGAGATTCAGTTAAATCGATATAAAAAATATATCGGCGATACCTTAAAGGACATAATCTCTCATGAAGAACAGGATTACCAGGAAGTTTATCGGATGGCAGAAAGTCAGACAGTAGAAGCACTCAAGGCAGTTGGTTTTTCTAAGGTTATTGTTTTGGATAGAATTGAAAGGGATATAATTTTAATAGCAAGCAAGTAGATAATCACAATAAATAATTAAAATCTGCTATAATATAAGTACTTATGCTTTGGATGTTTGTTATTGCAATTGCATACTTTTTAAACGCTAGCGCTGTCACGATAGATAAGTTTTTGTTGTCCAAAAAAATGCAGAATCCGGCTGTTTATTCTTTTTTTATCAGTGTTTTGAGCTTACTGGGGGTAGTTTTGATCCCATTTGGTTTTCATTTTGTATCCTTGGAGCAAACTTTGATCGCTTTCGGAACTGGAATTGTGTTTACTTTTGCATATTTATTCATGTTTTATGCCTTAAATGGAAACGAGGCGACTCGCATCACTCCGTTTATGGGCGGGCTTCAGCCAATTTTTGTTTTTTTTCTGGCTTGGATTTTCCTGGGAGAATTTCTTTCTCCGATGGCTATTATTGCTTTCGTTGTAATAGTTATTGGAACGATAATAATCTCACGACAGCATGATAAGAATAAAAAACAGCAGTCCATTTCTCGTAAAAGCTATATATATGCCATTATTTCCACTTTGCTTTTTGCCATTGCCTATACTTTAACGAAATATGTCTATATCGAAGATGGGTTTATAACTGGATTTGTTTTGACAAGAATCGGCACCGCGATTGGTGCACTATTACTTCTTATTCCGCCAAAGAACCTAAAAGACATTATCAATGAAATTAAAAAACCAAAACAAAAAACAGGGGGGCTGTTTTTGGTCGGCCAGGGGGCTGGCGCATTGAGCTTTATTTTAGTCAGTTATGCCATCGCCATTTCATCGAGTGTGGCGATTGTTAATGCTTCTCGCGGTTTGGAGTATGTTTTCTTGCTTTTGATTATTGGCGCCCTATCAATTAAATATCCAAAACTTTTGAAAGAAAAGATGTCGCGTGCAATCATTTGGCGAAAAACAATTGCCACAATGTGCATAATTATAGGTTTGGTGCTTTTGGCTTTTTCTTAATTAACTTTAAAAAATGTTTAAAAAATTTACCAAGTGGATAGTCCTGATAGTTATTTTGGTCTTAATTGCGTTTGTTTATATTTTAAATTTTTCACCCAAAAAGGTTGCTTGGGGTGTTACTTTTAGCCAGCAATATGCGCAGGATGAATTAGGATTGGATTGGAATAAGACCTACATTGCTATTTTGGATGATTTAAAAGTTGACCATATCAGACTATCGGCGTATTGGAATGGAATTGAGCCGGCAAAAGGCAATTATGATTTTACCGATTTGGACTGGCAGATTAATGAAGCCTCCAAAAGGAATGTCAAAATAATTTTAGCCGTAGGCAGAAGGTTGCCAAGATGGCCCGAATGTCATGATCCAAACTGGATTAAAAATATGGACATTGAAGATGTTCAGGCTAGGCAATTGGAGTATGTTGAACGGGTGGTTAGGAGATATGACGGCAATAAAAATATCGTCTACTGGCAGGTTGAAAATGAGCCCTATCTGAAATATTTTGGCCAGTGTCCTCCGTTGGATAAAAAATTTTTTAAGAAAGAGATATCGCTTGTTAAAACTATTTCTCAAAAGAAGATCTTGGTTACGGATAGTGGAGAATTGAGTTTATGGTTTCCGGCGGCAAATAGCGGAGCGGACGTTTTGGGCACAACACTTTACCGAGTTGTCTATAATAAAACTTTCGGTTATTGGAAATGGTTTTTGCCCGCCTCTTTCTATTGGATGAAATCCGTTTCGGTTGAAAAATTTACTCCGATTGATGATACGATAGTGGCTGAATTGCAGGGCGAGGCCTGGCACAAAGCGGGTGAAAATTTATCACTCATGAGTATGCAGGACAGTTTCGAATCAATGAGTATTGATCAATTCAAGGAGAATATTAAATTTGCAAAAAAGGCCGGTTTTAATGAAACTTATTTGTGGGGAGTTGAGTGGTGGTATATGATGAAAGAAAAAAATTCTTACGACGGTTATTGGAGCGAAGCAAGGAAACTGTGGCAGTAATATGATTGTTGTTTATCTCTTGTTATTTTTGTTGTCACTGCTGGTTGTGATAAAAAGCGCTGACTTTGCAATTTATCACTCGGGCGGATTGGCAAGGGGGCTTCACATTTCTAGGTATGTGGTTGGTTTTTTATTGATCGCGATAATTTCAATTCTTCCGGAAACCTTTATTGCCATCTCATCGTCAATGCAGGGCATTCCGTCTTTTGGTCTCGGAGCATTATTCGGCTCTAATGTTGCTGATCTGACTTTAGTCTTCGCTATCATAATTCTTTTTTCGGCGCGAAATATTAAGGTAGACAGCCAAATCGTTAAAAAAAGCCTAACTTATATATTAATTCTTGCCATGCCCATAGTGCTGGGATGGAATGGTTATTATTCAAGATTCGAGGGCATTGCCCTCATCTTGTCCGGCGTCGCATTTTATGCTTTCTTACTGCAGAAATCCTCTAAGCAAGAAGCCAAAAAAACTAAAAGGCGATTTTCATGGAAGCATTTTTTATTATTGCTTACCAGTATGGCGCTTCTGCTTGTTGCCTCAACTTTTACTGTGAAGTTTGCGGTTTTATTTGCCGATGGTTTGCAAATCAGTCCTATAATAGTAGCGATGTTGTTTGTCGGTTTGGGAACAACTCTTCCAGAATTGTTTTTTTCTTTAAAGGCCGTTAAGGATAATCATGACGGATTGGCGCTTGGCGATATTTTGGGAACGGTTATTACTGATGCCACAATCGTGGTGGGCATACTGGCGATTATAAGCCCATTCGCCTTTAACCCCCGAATTGTGTATGTGACCGGAGCGTTTATGCTCGTTGCGGCTATCATACTTTTATATTTTATGAAGACCGGAAAGAAAATCAGCAAAAGGGAGGGATTAATATTGCTATTTTTTTATATTGTTTTTTTGCTGACGGAGTTTATGGTTGGTAGATTTTTCAGCGTGTAGCTTTCATGCGGCCCTAATTCTCTAAATTGAAAAAAAGCGCCAATAATGATACCCTAATTGATATGTCGTTAGCCTTAAAAGTAGCCAAAAACACTTTTTATCAAATCATCGGCAAAGTTGTCGGTACAGTTTTTGGCTTGATTACAGTTGGACTCATGACGCGTTATTTGGGGCAAACCGGATTCGGTTATTACACCTCCATAATAACTTTTTTGCAATTTTTTGGAGTCATAATTGATTTTGGTTTGCAAATGACAACATCACAAATGCTGGCCAGGCCAGGGGCGGATGAAAATAAAATTTTCAATAATATTTTGACGTTGCGCTTTTTTTCGGCCCTGATTTTTATGGGCGCTTCCGTTGTGTTGGTTTGGTTCTTGCCCTATCCGGAAATTATAAAAGCGGGCGTAACAATTACTGGCTTGTCATTCTTTTTTATCGCCCTACAGTCGGTTTTTGTCAGTATTTTTCAGAAAAATTTAGATATGGCGGTGGTGGCTTGGGGAGATGTCTGGGGTAGGGCAGTTCTTCTGTTGGGGGTTTGGTTCTTTGTGTCGACCTCAAGGGGGCTTTTATTGATAATGACGGCGGTGGTTTTGGGAAGTTTTGCCAATTTTATTTATCTTTATATTAAATCGAGCAAATATTTTAAGCTCCGTTTTTCTTTTGACAAAAAAATCTGGAAAGATATTTGGACGATGTCTTGGCCGTTGGCAATTACCATTTCACTCTCTCTGATTTATTTCAGGGCTGATACGCTGGTCTTGTCTTTTGTCAGACCACAGGCAGAAGTTGGGATTTATGGCGCCGCTTATAAGGTGATTGAAATATTAACGCAATTTCCATACTTATTTCTCGGTTTGCTTCTGCCGATTTTTGCCAAGTTTGTAATTACCAATAATGATGTTTTTAAAAAGATTCTGCAAAAGACTTTTGATTTTCTGGCTATCATTACCATTCCCATGGTTTTGGCATCAGTTGTTTTGGGCAACAAAATTATGTTGCTTATCGCCGGAAAAGAATTTTTAATATCCGGTGATATTTTAAAAATATTAATTTTAGCCGTCGGCGTGATTTATTTTGGATCTTTTTTCGGTTATGCGATAGTTGCTTCCGGATTGCAGAAAAAGATGATCAAGTTTTATATCTTTGATGCGGTTTTTTCTCTGATAATGTATTTGATTTTTATTCCGCTGTATTCGTTTTGGGCCGCTGCCATTCTTACCGTCATTTCAGAACTCCTTATTACAATTCCGGCTTATTTTATTTTGAAAAAGCACTTAGATATCAGCTTCAAGATGAATGTATTTTTAAAATCCTTGCTCGCGGCTTTGCTTATGGCTGCAGTTTTGTGGCTCTTGTTGCCATTAAATATTTTTGCGCTGATTATTATCGGATTAATTGTCTATTTTGTTTTTCTCTTTATGATGAGGGGAGTTGATAAGAGCCTTTTAAAAGAATTAATAATATTTAAAAATTAAATGTGGTATTTGGTTTTACTTTCGGTGATGGCCATTGCGTTTGGAATCATATCTTATTATAAGCCTTTATGGGGAATCTATATTATTACGGCTGGGTTGCCGAGCTTCCTATTACGCTTTAATATTGGTGGCGTTCCTTTTACCTTTTTGGAGGCCATGATTCTAATTTTGTTTTTAATTTGTCTTTTGACTAAGAGGATTGACTATAAAAAAATTTATCGCAATACCTTTTTCTGGCCGATAATTGTTGTTTTGGTTTTTGCAACTATTTCCGTTTTTACGGCTCCCAACCTGGCACCGGCATTAGGCGTCTGGAAGGCTTATTTTATCGAACCAGTGCTATTTTTGGCAATTTTAGCCTCACAGGTGCATTCCAGAAAGGCTTTGGAAGGCCTATTTTGGGCTTTGGGTGTGTCTATTTTTTACCTTAGTATATTTGCCATAATTCAAAAATTCACAGGCTGGGGCGTTCCAGGGGCTTTTATGAAGCCATCAGGCGGGGTAGATCGCGTGGTTTCAATTTTAAATTATCCTAATGCTTTAGGGTTATATGTCGGGCCAATTATAATTTTATTCACCGGCTGGCTTGTGGCGGGAAGCAAAAGGAATTGGCCTTCCATTTTAAAGCTGTTGGTCATTGCTTTGGGGTTTACGGCGATTATTTTAGCCCAATCGGAAGCGGCTATTATTGCGGTTTTGGTTTGCTGGTTTATAATGGGCATTGTCTACAAAAAAACAAGATACTTTACCATCGCTTTGGCAATGATCGCAGTTCTCGTTTTAGTTTTTTTTGCCGGCCTAAGGGATTTTGTTTTGACAAAAGTTTTTCTCAATGATTATTCCGGAGGCATAAGAAAAATCATCTGGCATGAGAGCTGGAAAATGCTTAAGCATCGCTGGCTTTTTGGCGCAGGACTTTCCGGTTATCAATATCACATTTATCCTTATCATTTAAATACCTTTGAGACATTTCCTTATCCGCACCAAATTGTGTTTAATTTTTGGACTGAGCTGGGATTGTGGGGGATGCTTGCTTTTGTCTGGGTTTTTATAAAATATTTTTGGGTTAATGTTAAGGCAATAATCAAAAATCCGGGGGTGAAGATCATGGCGTTTACATTTATCTGCGTAGGAATTGAGATTATTGTCCACGGATTGGTTGATGTGCCATATTTTAAAAATGATCTGTCGGTTTTGTTTTGGATAATTATCGGTGCCGCAACAATAAATGCGTCGCTGTTTAGCTTGGAAAAGAAATGAAAAATACAATGAAAATTAGGGCGATTATCTTTGATTTTATGGGTGTACTTGCTTTTAAAAAAGAAAATTATCAGCCTGATGCAATCGTCGATGGCGTTGATGCTATTGTTGGAAATTTAACTAACGATTTTGACTTTAAAAAAGAAGCTCAGGAGAAATTTAATTTGACAGATAAAGAATTTGAAAAGATTTTAATAAAAATTGTTGATAAGTATGAACAGAATTCTGATTTGTGGAAGCTATTGCCTGAGATTAAAGATAAATTTAAGCTAAGGGCTCTGATTATGAATAATGGAACTACTTTGACCTTGCCATATTTTAATAAAAAATTTAATTTTGGATATTTTAATGAGTTTATTTGTTCGGCTGAAGTCGGAATAAAAAAACCCGACCCTGAAATTTTCAAATTATGTGCCAGAAGATTGGGCGTTGACGTAAAAGAATGCCTATTTATGGATGATCAGTTGGCAAATGTTGAGTCAGCTAAGAAGTTAGGCATGCAAACTATTTGGTGGAGTGATAGACAGAAAGGGATGGCAGATTTACTCGTTTTTTTGAATATTGAGCAGAAATAGCTATTTGCCCTTGACATTTCTCCTATTTTGCTGTATAATTACTACATTGTGAGAGTTACTCGATAAGTGAATGTCCAAAAACAAAAGCAAATCGAGAAGGTCGTCTTGCAATTTTTATTAAGGTATTAAAACAAAACTATGGGTTTGAAGTTATTTGTCGGCAATCTAAGTTTCGCTATGAGCGAAGAAGATCTTAGAGATCTTTTTAGCCAAGCCGGCACAGTCCAGTCTGCAACTATCATCAAAGATAGAATGTCTGGACGATCTAAAGGATTTGCTTTTGTTGAGATGTCTTCTGACGAAGAAGCTCAAGCTGCTGTTGACCAGTTCAATGGCAAGGAAATTGAAGGCAGAGCTATCGTTGTAAACGAAGCCAGGCCAATGGAAAAGCGCCCTGACCGTGGCGGTTTCGGTGGAAACCGTGGCGGTGCAAGTGGTGGAAGCAGAGGCGGTTTTTCAAAAAACCGATTCTAATTGTAGAACAGCCCCGTTAATTCGGGGCTGTTTTATTTTGGCAAAAAATTTGTTAATCTTAGTTAATATGGAGAGGTGTCAGAGTGGTTGAACGTGCCGCTCTCGAAAAGCGGTGTGCCGAAAGGCATCGAGGGTTCGAATCCCTCCCTCTCCGCCAAGTGAGATTTGCCCGATTTTTGCATAGATTAGGCGTCGACAAGAGTTATATTTGTCGGATTGAAAAAGGCGAAGTCAATCTGACTTTGACTAATATTAATAAATTAGCTCACATCTTAGGTGTTGAGGCGTGGGAGATATTAAAATTAAGAATATGGATATTAAAACATTAAGAAACATTTTGATAAAAACTAAAAAATATCCTGGAACAAAAACAGTTTCGCCGGCGAATGTTTGCAATAATGGATTCCCGGGTAATTTTAATTTAAGTTTTACTGAAAATGAAATATTGAATGAATTTGGACAGTATATTGATATTGATCATAATTTTATTTATTCGAAAATACAGCCAGTCATTCGCTATGATGATTTTGTTGAAAATATTATTAAACAAAACGAAAACTCGTATCGATATCTTGGGATTTTTGATTTAGCTGATGTTGGTGGCTCTATTAGCTTAATGGATAAGAATAAGAAAGAAGAAATATCGGAATTCTCTATAGATTCAATTTGCTCTCTTTTATTCAATGAGCTTGGGTTGGACAAAAAAAATTTGCGGATAAGTTATTTTGGTGGCGGAAATGTTACTAATGTTACCCAAGGGAAATATATTTTAGATTACGAATTGCCGGCCGATGAATCAATCTCTTATTGGACAAAACACGGCATTGGCGATAATCAATTTATCGCTGATTATTCTAGAGATACATTTTTGTCTCTAAATATATATGGAAATCATACACCGTGGGGCTATCGTCATGAAATAAATTATTTATATAATGGAAAGCTAATTGATATTGCAACCTTTGAACGATTAGATTATAGGGCTATCTTCAGCAAAGACGAAATTTTGGAAGAGATTTTACCGTGGCAACATTCATGGTCAATTTCAGCCGTTGGGGTAGAACGATTATTGATGATTATTAATGGAGTTAATAATATTACTGATTTACCGCATATCAAGCCATTGAAAGATTACATTCATAAAATAGCTAAAGTAAAAAATGAAAATAGCGTGACGGCGACAACTGAAGCTCTTCGCGTTATTCATCGTGTAATTGCTGATTGTAAATCTTATTCTTCATTAGGTAGGAGAAGAAGAGAAAAATTTAGGACATATTGCAATACGGCTTTAGGTGGATTTGATGAATTGAAGATTGATTTCAATCAATCGAATGTGATGGATTTATTTTCTTTAAATGCAAAATTACAAACTTATTATCCAGAATTAAAAAATTCCATAAAACAAGCTACAGTAGAATTATTGGAGGCACAACAACGTTTTAGATTAGATAAATCAATAAAATACAGGGGTGTAGCTCAGTAGTAGAGCGCCATATTTACTTTATGGAGGTCGATGGTGCGAGTCCATCCATCCCTACAAATACAGGCTAGAATTAAGAAAGAATTTGCCGCCAAAGAAAAACTGGAAATCGCCAATCCGAAAGGGCGGGCGGATGGAGGGGTTGGGGGAGGAAATCCGCCCGTTCATTAATTTTTGGGGGTGAAATCGGTTCGAACTTTTTTGTAAACACACCGCCAAGACAATAAAATGGTAAAATATAAATATGAACGAAGATTTTTCACCAAAAAATTTCATGAAGCAACGCAAACCGAGTAGTTTTTCTGATTCACAAGTAATAAAGGAATCTCAACTTGATAGTTTAAAATTGGAATACCATCTATATACCCTCTCTACAAGAAAACAGGAGTATGATTTTGAGGAGTTTGCGCGAAAACTTTGTCAATATGAGATCCAGCCAAACCTAAGGCCTCAAACTGGTCCTGTTGGTGGAGGTGATGGAAAAGTTGACACTGAAACAACTCCAGCATCTCAAGACATTAAAGATACTTATTATTTTGGTATAGAGCAACAAGCGAATGAGCGTTGGGGGTTTGCTTTTAGTACAACTGTAAATTGGAAACAAAAGGTTCAAGGCGATGTCAAAAAAATGATCGAAGTTGATAGAAGTTACTCAAAGATATTTTTTATAACAAGTCAGCTTATCAAAGCCGACCAAAGAGCTAAGACTGAGGATGAATTAAGTAAGCAATACGGCATACAGGTTGTCATACACGATCGTACGTGGATAATTGATAAAATCTTTGGTAATAAAAGGCAGGCCCTCGCTATTGATGAGTTAAAAATTGATTCGTCTTATAAAGAAATTGTAAAAATTGGGCCAAAAGATACCAATCGACAGGAATTATTCGAAAAACTTAACAAAAATATAGATTTAGCAACACAAGAAAACATAGTAAACTTTGCAACAGTAGACGATGCACTTTCAATTGCTATAGTCGCTGCTGAAATGGATAAACCCAAGACAGAGATTGAGGGTTTATTTACTCGTGCAAAAAGACTGGCCGAAAAATACGGATCTTCAGAACAATTTTTCACAGCTAGATATCAGGAAATATGGACATTGTATTTTTGGTATAACGACTACGATATTTTGATTAGTAATTACGAAGAAATAGAATCTTTAACAAAAGACACCCTTAACCTATTCGATGTTGAAAGACTTAGTAATCTATTCAGTTTGTTAAGGACGCTTACTGTAACTACTGGAAAGATTGAGGTAAGCTACACAGATATAAAAAAGAAAATTGTACAAGAAAAACTGGAAAAATTTAAGAACGATGAGGCTAGACCAAGTGCGGCTTTGCATGCTGATTTCATGCTCAATATGCTTGAAATACCTGAATTAAGAGATGATGAAATAGCTATAAGTAAAATATTCGACAACCTTACGGATATAGTTATTCGGTCAAAGGGGCTACTCGGATTTCCATTAGAAACTCTTTATAAATTAACTAAAGATATCGATGATTTTTATAATGGAAACAAAAGTTTTGAGAAACTTCAAGATAAGTTAGTGGAGGTTATTTCTGAAAGAAAAAGTTCAACAGAATTTGCTCATGTATTACTTGATCGAGCAATGCAACACATCAAAGGAAAGAGATTTTATAAAGCAATTGGATGCCTAGGAAAATCACTCGTTCCTCTATATAAAGAAGAGGAACGAGATGGATTAATTATTACACTTGTTCAATTATCAATCGCTTATGAAACTGTAGGTCTTTTATGGGCAGCAAGAGGTGCAATGTTGCACGCCGCTTCATATGCCACTATGGATTTTCACAGTAGGAGTGAGATAAACAAATTACAGTTATTATCATATGATAGAATGCGTTTACTCGAGCTCAGATTAGGAAGAATTGGATACTCTCTTGAGTGGCACAAACTTAATCATCTTATGAATGCTCAGTTCATCAAGAGCAAAGAAGAGGCAGATAAGCTTTTGAATGATGATATATATTATGGTGGTTTGCTTGGCTTGCTATTGATCAAGACAGCAGATTCAGAGTTACCTAACTTAGAGCTTTTACCAGATACGTTATTAAGCATGGATCTTGATTTTGCTGCATATGCGCTTATATATCGATTGGGAGCAAAAAATATGTTACCAAATATTATGCCTGAGAACATGAAAGATACAGAACTTGAGGACTTCTTTGACTCATATTTCAAACAACCTGCCCAGAGAGATCTACCTAAAAAACCATCATTTTATTCTGAAAAAGAAGTAATACTCCAGTCCGTTATTCTTGGAACAACATTCAATATCAAGACAGAAAATTGTAGTCCTAACATAGAAATTGCGGAATATATTCTTGCTTCATTAGAAGGATTTTTGGCAACTGCGATAGAATTGGATTCTATTGGTAGTAAAAATACCGTAAATATTAATATTGCAAAAGATACATCTCAAGGCATTAGGATATCTCATGTAATTGAAAAAAATGGTCCGATTACTTTTAATATTATCAGTGGAGATTTTAATCCTCACTCTCTAAAACGAACAGAGGCAGAGAGTGTTCATTCAGATGTTTATAAAATAGTGTTTGATATCATCGGTCATTCGATCTGGTTTAAGAATACAAGTAATGACCTTGAAAAACTTTTTCGTGATGAGGATATTTGTGTACGTGCTTTTACCTTTTCATCACCATTTATAGTACAGGGTAACGTTCTCGGATATAAACCCAAAAGAGATATTACTGAATGGTTGCAAGAAGAAAATACTAAATATGAATACAATAAAATAGAATCTGGTAAGGTTAAACTTGATCTGCTTAAAGATATAAAAGAAAATGTCACCCAAATAGAAAAAAATCTTTTGAGACATGATCAAATTAAAAATATTTCAATTATCGAAGATCATATCTGGAATGATGCAGGCTGGGAGGGTGTTGCATATCTTGTTCATCCAGAGCAACCGCCAGTTGTTGCGTTAATGTTTACCAACGAAGAAAAGGCCAAAGTGATTTTCAGCAACTGGGTTGGTTTATTTGGAAGAGAGGACAAGGATGATATTATACGAGTATCGGTAATACAAGGTTATTCTAAAAGTAACCCGCTTTGGTATAAATTTGTTGTTTCAAGAAATCTTCCTGATCCAAAAGCCTCCCATGGAAAACGTTTACTGAATGTTGGCAGAACACATAACATGACTCCCGAATCACTAAAAAATCTTAATGGATTTGTTGATTCTTTTGAACGATGGGGTTTCTATCTATTTGCCCCATCTTTTATTAAAGATAAAAATTCATTCCCTCCGGAGATATTTTTTGATCACGGAATCGTAAAAAAGAGCTTTATAAATAAACATGCATGGGAAATAGGTCCAATAGATCCAGAGATAATAGGGTTAAGACAAGAGGACAATGACCCAGTCATTCCTGCAGGTGTCATTAATTATTGAAGAATTGGAATTTATAAAGTTATGCAGGATAAAATTTTAAAAATTGTTCAGAATATAACCCCTTTTGATGAGATGGAGCAAAACCATCTTTCTGATACTATTCGATGGATAAAGAGTGGATCAGAGTTGTTCCGCATCAAAAAACCAGATACCCCACCAAAGCATTTGGTTTCATATTTTGTCCTTATTGATTCAAAAGAAAATAAAATACTTCTAGTTGATCATATTAAGGCACAGCTCTGGGTGCCGACAGGCGGACATGTTGAGTTAAACGAGAATCCAAAGATAACGGTTGAGAGGGAAATTGTAGAAGAGTTAAATATTAAAGCTGATTTTGTTTCAGAGCAACCGTTTTTTATTACTCAGTCAGTTACCGTTGGACTTGCGGCTGGTCATATCGATGTAAGTTTGTGGTATGTTCTTAACGGAAATTCTAACTTAACTCTTAGATATGACGCGGGAGAATTTAATGGATATAAATGGTTTGATTATGATGAGGTTTTGGGTACTCCAATTGATAAGTTTGACCCCCATCTTCATCGCTTTGTGCAAAAGTGGATATTGATTCAAAATAAATAAGTTTTTTAATAATTTAATAATATGGAATTTAAAGAGAAAGTTGTTTTAATAACAGGCGGTTCAAGCGGGATTGGCATGGTAACCGCTCTTTTATTTGCACAAAAGGGTGCTAATGTTGCTATTACATATAAGAGCAATAAAAAGGGAGCTGACGAAGTTGTAAATGAAATTAAAAAACTAGGAGTGAAGGTCTTGGCAATTAAGGCTGATTTGACTAAAGACGATGAAGCAAAAAAAGTAGTCGATAAAACCATTGAAGTATTTGGAAAAATTGATGTGTTGGTAAATAATGCCGGCAGATATATTGATGGCGATGAATGGAATTTGGATGTTGATATTTGGATAGAATCTTTGAAACAAAATCTTGTTTCTGCGATGAGTATGTCAAAATATGCCACAGAAGTTTTTCTAAAACAAAAAAGCGGAATTATTGTAAATGTGTCATCTATCCATGGAGTAAACGGTCACGCAGATGCTATCTCATACTCAGCAGGAAAAGCGGGCGTAATTAATATAACTCAGTCATATGCTGAATTACTATCGGTTTTTGACGGAAGAGCAAATGTAGTATCCCCAGCACAAACTGATGCGGGTTACTGGCTGACTGCACCACAAGAAGAATTAAAAGCGGTTTTGGCTAGTCGCAAAGACGGAAAACTTATTGATCCAAAAGAAGTTGCAGAAAAAATAGTTTTTTTAGCGTCCGATGAGTCAAAAGATATTAATGGTGAGAATTTTATAATAAACTAATCTTTTATATTTATCATAAAATAGCAATAATATTGATTTAATTAGAACCAAATGAAAGAAAAATGCCACTAGTCTTGTATTAGTGGTATAAAGGTCGGATTAATCAATTAAATCAATAAAATAAAATATTATGAAAAAAATAACATTAGGTTTGGGTGCGTTGGCTTTAATAGCTGGAATTGGCGCCTTATCAGCTGGATCAGTTTTGGCTTATCAGGGAGATCCTAATATTAAGGGTCCAAACTATACAGCAGAACGTCATGAAGCAATGACAAAAGCATTTGAAAATAAGGATTATGATGCTTGGAAAAGCCTTATGCAAGGGAAAGGCAGAGCGACTCAAGTCATAAATAAAGACAACTTTGCAAAATTTGCTGAGGCGCATCAACTGGCTTTGCAAGGCAAGACCGCTGAAGCACAGAAAATTCGTCAAGATCTTGGCCTAGGTTTGCATAATGGTTCTGGTAGAAATGCAGGCGGAATGGGCATGGGTAGAGGTTTGGGACGTTAATCAATAAATCTCAAATATGTTAGGCTCCGATAATAATCGGAGCCTAACATAGTAGGAGCATAAACTTAACATACTATTAGCATGATAGATGATGGAAAAATTTCTGATGAAGAAATTATTGAAAGAGTTCGATCGGTTGATCAGGAATCTTATGCTATTATTGAAAGATATCAAAAAAAATTATTAAGATATGCATGCAATTTAATAAATGATGAACATAAGGCTGCAGACGTTGTCCAAGAGTCATTTATAAAAGCCTTTATCAATTTAAGAAGTTTTGATGTTAAAAAAAATTTTTCCAGTTGGATATATCGCATTGTTCATAATCAAGCTGTAAACATTTTAAAAAAATATCAAAAAGAAATAGGACTTCCGGAAGATATAGACTTTAAAAGCAAAGAAAATATTGAGGATGATTATAGCCAAAAGGAAATTGTTTCCAAGGTAGAGAAATGTTTGGGCAAAATGCCCTTATTATATTCTGAGCCAATTACGCTTTATTACATTGATGAAAAGTCATATGAAGAGATAAGTGATATATTGCAAATCCCGATGGGCACTGTCGCAACTAGAGTAAGCCGAGCAAAAATTTTAATGAAAAAAATATGCCAGAAGAATTAGATATTACAAACAGCGTCATGGATAAAATCAGGCAGGGCAAATTAAAAATGCGCCCTAAGATTTATTTTGTATTAGGGTCAATTTTTGCAATGATTGGGCTAGTAGCTTCTGTAATTGTTTCAGTATTTTTTATCAGTTTAACTCGGTTTGCTTTGCGTAGTCATGGACCCATGGGGCAACTTCGATTGGAGCAATTACTCTCAAGTTTTCCTTGGTGGGCGCCAATTATTGCGATTGCCGGGTTAGTAGCGGGATTATGGTTTCTTAGGCGGTATGATTTCTGGCATAAAAAAAGATTTTTAGTTGTGATTGCTGGGTTTGTTGCCGCAATCTTGATAGCTGGATGGATTATTGACCTAACCGGATTGGATCAAATATGGCTTCGTCATGGTCCAATGCAGGGTATAATGCGACAATATAACGGAAAAAATAATATACAATCAGGTCCAGTTTGTGGCGGGTGTTTGAATCAGAAAGTTTTTACTGATTAGTCTACAGCCGAATTAAAAGCCGAGCCAATTTCAATTCATCATATGAATATTTTCCATCCAAATATTCAAAAACCGGCTTAAGTTTTTCATCTCCGCATTCAAGGAAGGCTTCTTTCATTGCTTCGTATCTATTGTGGGGGAGTTTTAAATATTCGAGATCGAGTTTTTCACCGGCATCGATTGATTTTTCAATGTGGCCGATAATTGTGCTTGGAGTTAAATTTTGATGCTTGGCAATTCTTTCAATTGAAATCTTTTTAATCAGTAATTCCCTGGTTTTTAAGTAAAAAATCGGCCTTTGCATTTTTATATTTAAGATCGGTTCGGTGATTTTTTTCCCTGGCTTGGCAATCGATTCTATTTTATTTGCATTAGTAAATTCTGTAATTGTTTTAATAAAAATTTCTCCAAACCGCTCTAACTTTTTTGCTCCAACACCAGAAATTTTTGAAAAACTATCATTATCTTTAGGAAAATAATAAGCCATTTCTTGCAAGCTTGTATCACCGAAAATTACAAACGGCGGAACATTAGCTGTGTCTGCTAAATCTTTGCGTAATGCTCGCAGAATTGCAAATAATTCAGCATTAAATTCTAGATCGCCTTTCTTTGGCGTTTTTTTATTTATAACCACATCAGCTCTAGGCTTGTTTAATGATAAAATTTCATCTCCCGTCAGGAATTGGTTACCTTTTCTGGTCAGGCTAAGCACTGGATACAAGCCCTCGCTTTTCATCAAATAGTTTAAGTTTGTTAATTGGTCAATAATTTGCGCTAATTCGTTTTCCGAATAATCATTTACGATATTAAAAACAGAAAGCTGATCATGTTTGTTTATCAAAACTTTCTGATTCTTTTTTCCAAGCAAAACATCGACAATATAACTTTTGCCATATCGATTTTCTGTACGTGCAACGGCGGAAAGTATTTTTTTAGAAACTTTAGTGGCATCAAATATTTCTTTTTCGGTCAAACAAACATCACAGCCACCACAATTTTCTTTTTCTAAATTTTCTCCAAAATATTTTAACAAGTATTTCTTTCGGCAAGTGGAAAGATCGCAAAAATTTATAATCTCATTTAATTTTTCTTGGGCACGCAATTGCAGTTGACCGTCCTGTATTTGGTTTATAAAAAATTCATGCTTCCTGGTGTCGGCGTAGGTATAGAACGTGACGCATTCGCTAGGAAGTCCGTCTCGACCGGCACGTCCGATTTCTTGGTAGTAGCCTTCAAGTGTTTTGGGATAAGTGTAATGGACAACGAGCCTGACGTCCGGTTTATCAATTCCCATTCCAAAGGCAATTGTTGCGACAATGATATTGACTTTGTCTTTGATAAATAAATCTTGGACTAATTTCCTTTCATTTGCTTCTAGTCCGGCATGATATGCTCGCGCATTAAATTTGTTTAGCCTTAAGTTCTCTGCAATCTCTTCTGTTTCTTTGCGTGAATGGCAGTAAATTATTGAAGATTCATCTTTGTATTTTTCAAGTAACCTAACAAGCCTAGGAAATGCTTGCTTCTTTTCGATAATGCTTAAGTTTAGATTTTCACGGTTAAAGCTGGAAATGAAAATCGGCGCTTTTTTCAAATTAAGTTGATTGATAATATCTTCGCGAACCTTGGCCGTGGCTGTCGCAGTCAGAGCAATAAGGGGAACTGAAGGAAAAATCTTTTTGAGCATGCTTAGATTCCGGTAATCAGGGCGGAAATCATGCCCCCATTCTGAAATACAATGAGCTTCGTCAACTGCAATCAAGCTGATGGTTAAAGATTTTAAAAATTGTTGGAATTCGTCTTGAGCGAATCTTTCCGGCGCGAGATAAAGGATTTTAATTTCATTATTTTTCGCTCTCTCGTAGGCAGAATTTATCTGTTGAGATGTTAAAGACGAATTTATGTATTCAGCTTTGATTCCATTAGCTTGCAGGGCATCGACCTGGTCTTTCATTAGGGCAATAAGCGGAGAAATGACCAATGTTATTCCGGGAAATTCTAGCGCTGGTAGTTGGTAGCAAAGTGATTTGCCTCCGCCAGTTGGCATCAGGATAAAATTATCCTTTCCGTCTAAAACGCTTTGAATGATATCAGACTGCATCGGCCGGAACTCATCATAGCCGAAGTATTTTTTTAAAGTTTTTGAAATTTTGGTAGGCATTTATTTATTTTACAGGTTTTATGATGACATGAGAAGTATGGAATTTATAGCTGATAAAATCGAATAAAATGGCTGTAAATTTAGATAGTAGACAGTTAAAGCGGGTAGATGTTAAAATAAAAACACATAGCAATAATAAACAGTTAAGTCATGTATGACTTCGCAATACGATAAAATCGCAGAAACTTACTCCTCGGACGAGAGGACAAAACATCCGCAAAGGAAATATAGGATTTATCCTTCTTTTTTGGCTTTATGTGGAGATTTGCGAAATAAAAAGGTTTTAGATTTGGGCTGTGGAAGTGGTTTTAGTTCTAGGCTATTGGCTGAAAATGGGGCCGTCGTTACTGGAATAGACAATTCAGAAAAAATGCTGGCAATGGCGAAAGAATATGAAATCCAAAAACCTCCTGGAATTAAATATCAGTTAATAGACGGCGACCAAAAATATGCATTTGATGAAAAATTTGATTTGGTTACCGCTGCTTATTTTTTCCATTATGCTTCTAGTGAACAGCAATTAAAAAAATTTTTCTTAAATGCAGCAGGCAATTTAAAAAGCGGCGGAAAATTAGTCGCAATAAATAATAATCCGCAGAATCCGGCCGCTGATTATAAATTAGGATGTGAGTCAGCAGGGAAATGGCTTGGTGAACCATTTAAGGATGGTTCTGCAATTTTAACGATACTTTACGATCAGAATGATAACAAAATTTGTGAATTTGTAAATTATTGTTGGAGCCAAAAAATTTATGACAATGCAATGGCTGAAGCAGGATTTGAAGATACTAAGTGGTATGATATTAAGATATCTGAAGAAAGTAAAAAGTATAGCCCCAATTGGAAAGAATTGGAAAAAGATCCTATTGTAAAAACTTTTACAGCTACAAAAAAATAATATGGAGTTAATAAAACATAGAACCGTCCAGATACATTTTCCAGTTAAGAAAAAACTTCATACAGATATTTTGGAACAGAAATATGGGCCGATTCACGCCGTTGTTTTAAGACATGACAGGGCTTTAAAAAATAAAAAGAAAACAGAAAGAACTCGAGAGGCCAGGTTGGTCGATAAAAATAATATTCTAAGGACTTACGCATTAACTTTTCTCACTTATGACACAAATAACAAAGAACTTGTAAAAATAGATGATGAGATAAGGCAAGGAGGTTTAATCGGCAAGGTCTTTAGAAAACATGGCTATATTATAAAAAAGAATGTTATTGATGTTTTTATCGCACCTATTCCTTTATGGATGAAAAAAGATTTTGCAGTGAAAGTTAAGAGAGCCAAATACAGAATGTCAGAATTTTATGCAAAGAAAAAAAATTTAAGCCCGGTTATTTATGGAATAGTGTTGGAAATTTATAGCCCTGATTTTAAGGATCCCAAAGAAGGAATAAACCATATAGACAGAGCCCAGATAAATCCGCTGATAAAGAATTTAATAACAGTTGGTATGTCTGATGAGGATATTTGGAAAAGGCTTGATAAGGCCTCGGATGTTAATGAGTGGGAAGATTTGCAGGATAAGTATAAAAAAGCTAGAAAAAGGAGTCAACCAGTTGTACAATCATTGCATAAAAAAGTTTTGAAACATCTAGAAGGTAATCGATAAAAATAAAAATATGGCAAAAATCTGCGATCACAAATCAGTCGGCATGCTAGTTTGGAAAAATAATTTAAAACTATGCTTTCAGTTTTAGAATCAATTCAGCCAGTTATAAAAAATTCAAAATTTGTCAGCATAAATGAGCTGGCGATGAGGGATTTTTGCAATCAAGTGACAGAAGCCGATTTTGCAAATCTTGGTTTTGCCTTAGAACTGCAACCGGGCGAAGGTCTATCGCAGGGACAGCAAATCGCCTATATTTTTGTAATAAGCGCAATTAATTTTTGCTATTGGTCCGAGCCAAAATGGACAATTGAAGACCAAGGAAAATTTTATGACGGTTTTTTTGGCCTGCTTAAAGCAACCAAGAGAGCGATTAAAGACGGCTTTAATTTATTGGACGCAAATTATTTAAAAAATTTAACAAAAGAGGATTTGGCTGAAATTTTAAAGGGTAATGTTGAAATTCCACTTTTTGATGAGCGCCTGGAAATTTTAAAAAAATTAGGAGAAATTATCATTGAAAAATATAACGGTTCATTTTCTGAGGTGATAATAAAATCTGATGGCGATGCTTTAAAATTATTGGAGATATTAGCAAGTGATTTTCCTGAAATTTTTAATGATGTTGCAAATTATCACGGACAGGAAGTAAAATTATTTAAAAGAGCACAGATACTTATTGCTCATTTATTTGATTTGAAGGAAAATAAGATTATTGATATTGATTTGACTGGGTATGATGATTTAACCGCTTGTGCTGAATATAAAGTTCCGCAATCGCTTAGAAAATTTAAAATATTAGAGTATTCAAATGAGTTGGCGGATAAGATTGATAATAAAATCGAAATTATCCAAGGAAGCGATGAGGAAATTGAAATAAGGGCAAATACAATTTGGGCAGTTGAATTGGCAACAAGGATTTTAAAAGAAAAATTTCCAGAAATTAATGCAACTATGGTAGATCACATTTTTTGGTTTAAGGGGCAGAAAAAATCACCGGATGACAAGCCGTATCATCGGACAAAAACAATTTGGTATTAATAAAAGTAAAAGCCATGACAAAAAGATTGAAAGTAAAATTAGTAAAACAACTTCCCGGCTATTGCGGTCCGGCGAGTCTTAAAATGATTTTGGATTTTTATGGCACGCATAAAAGTTTGGAAGAATTGGCAAAAATGATAAAAACTAAAGAAGTTTCTCATCCAGCCGGCTCTATGGGGGAAAATATCCTTTTAGCTGCCAAGAAGCTGGGTTTTGATGGTTTTGTCAAAGATTGGTCGCAGATAAGCGACATTTGTGATTGCGTAAAAGGCAAGGGAATGCCGGTTATTATAAATTGGTTTTCCGGTTATGAGAGCCATTATTCTGTTGTAGTAAAAGTTGATAATGAAAATGTTTATTATTTTGATCCGGAATATAATATCTTGCGAAAGATGAAAAATGATCGCCTCGAAAAGGTATGGTTTGGCTTTGAGGGCGGTTTTTGCCGGCAAAAACCCAAGTTGATTGTCAGGAGGATAATAGCAATTTATCCTAAGAATAAATTTTAAATTTAGGATTTCTTAATGAATGAGGTGTATAATTAATATATAATTTATATGCCTCAAAAAAGAAAAACAATCGGCTTGGCCTTAGGCGGGGGATTTACCCGCGGACTTATTCATGTCGGAGTCATAAAGGCTTTGGTCAAGAATAATATTCCTATTGATTTTATGGCCGGAACAAGCGTCGGTGCTCTTGTCGGCGCGCATTACTCGGTGTATGAAAATATTGAAGAGCTCGAAGAAAAAGCGATAAAATCCAAATCGCACGCCTTCTATTCATTTCTTGATCCGTCCTTTAATGGGGGGATTATAAAGGGCAAGAGATTAGAAAAATTATTGACCGATTGGATTGGCAAGAAGAATTTTAGCAATACTGCTATACCACTGACCGTAATAGCCACTGATATTAATACTGGAGAAGAGGTTGACATTGTAAAAGGAGATTTGGTGAGTGCCATTATGGCTAGCTCAGCAATCCCGATATTATATAAGCCGGTAAAAAGAGACAGAAAAGTTTTGGTTGATGGCGGGCTTTCCAATCCTGTACCAGATAATATTGTCAAAAAAATGGGAGCTGATATTGTGATTTCTGTTTGCTTGGATAATTATAATTATAGTAAAATATACAAAGGATCAAAATTAAATATTATAAATGTCGCTTCAAGGGCATTTAATATTATCTGGCGGAATTTATCCAGATCAAGCATGAAAAATTCTGATTTTATAATTGAGCCCAAAACTGATTTAGTCGGTTTTTATAGTTTTAAGGGCTATTTTATGGATAAAATAGACCAGAAATTTATAAATCTCGGGCAGAAGGAGGCTGAAAAAATAATCCCGGCGATTAAAAAATTGTTGGGGATAGATACGGGCAAAGCTATAATAAATTAATCAAAATATTATGTCTGAAAATATCAAGATTTTTTTAGCGGTTATAATTATCATTCTAGTCCTTTCTCTTGTTGTTGCTTTGTTCATGATTAGTTAATCGCATCATAATCATTGTTGCTTAAAATAATAGATTCAACTAACTAATAAGCAACAATCTTATGAAATCATTTTCTTGCCGGGATTTAGGAATGGACTGTGAATATAACATCCGAGATGAGAGCACCTACAGCCTGGTACAGAGAGCAATGGCTCATCATCTCAAAGATCACGAAGGCCTTATTTATGAGGCTACTGATATAACTACGCGTGATGATTTGGAAAATAAAATTAAAATGGTCATTAAGGAAATCGAATAGCTATAATACAAAAAACTTCGGCCGATCCCGGAGTTTTTTGGTTATCGGCTATTTTAATAACGGATACCGGCTGATTATTTCATTGTTGGCGGTAATTGTTTCAAATTGTCGATAGCGTCTCGCCTCTTCTGTATTTGGCAAATATTTTTTCATCCCATTTACAATTAAATAAATTTTATTGGTATCGGTATTTTGCAATAGGATATTTCCGGAATATGGCCTGTCTCTTAGAGCAATCAAATCAACAAGTGGATATGAATCTAGCTGGCTTAGCGTCACATTGTAAACGGGGACTCCAGGATATCTCTTTAATTCCTCAATATTTGAAATATAAACTTTCTTGTTTTGCGTAATAATATATATTCTTCCGGTAGTTTCATCCCTAAGTAGATTTCTGTCTCCAAAATCCAATAAAGCCCGAGCGGTTTTAGCATTTTCTTTTATTTTTAAAATATCCGGCAATTGTGATACGTTAAAAATTCCAATTGGGTAGAGCCGGTCGGTCTCCATAGTAATATTTCTTGGACTGGGATTTAGAATAGTATCTTGGATTAAAATCCATTTAGGGCTAACGATGTCAAAGTAATAGGCTCCGGTTGAGGAGGAATCTATGGAATAGGTTTCCGGATAGGTGATTTCAGCTGTTATTTTATTGTTAAGTTTTATAATTTCTTTCCCGGCGTTGTCTATTGCTGAAATTTCAAAAGCAGTTGACCCCAAGATTATGGCATCATATCTTGCCAGGGGATTATTTGAATTAGTAAGTTTTAGCTGGCTGATGGATAGTTTTACATCGCCCTGAAAGGAGTTTTTTGCTATTGATAATTCGACTTGGACTCCGTTTGGAAAGGTTTTCAATATAGTCTCATCTTGATTATTTTGAATTAAAAAGGGATCGGTTGAAGTAGCGTCTTCCAATATTATTGTATTTTGGGCAAAAACAATATTTGAATTAAACATTAGAAATGTAAAAAAGATAAAAATTATTGTCAGTTTTTTTATAGCCATCTTTGTTTTTTTAATAAATAAATCATATCTATTTGATATTAATTCTAAATGAATAGCCCAGTTTTTATAGGCTAAATTGAGTATTTTTGTCATGGCGGCCTATTTTCTGAAAAATAGCTATTGACATTATTTTTTTTTCTGATAGGCTATTAAGTTACCCAATATTTTTTCAGTACGTTTAAAAGAATGGCCCACCCTAGAAGAGGGGAAGGAAAATCATCAATTTATCGTATTTTTATATATCTTTAATAAATTAATGGACAAAAATATGAGGATTTTAATCATTGAAGACCAAGAAAACTTGGCAAAATTAATTAAAACCGGCCTTGAATCCGAGGGCTTTGCTGCGGATTGCGTGCATGACGGAATTGGTGGTCAGACACGGATTGAGCTTTATCATGATGATTATGATCTGATTGTTTTGGATCTGATGCTTCCAGACAGGGATGGTATTACAATTTGTAAAAATGTCAGAGAAAAAAATATCAGCACCCCGATTCTGATTTTAACCGCTAAAGATGGAGAGGCCGATATTGTAGCCGGATTAAATGCCGGAGCAGATGATTATTTAATAAAGCCATTTTCTTTTAACATTCTTTTGGCTAGAATTCAGGCGCTTTTGAGAAGGCCAAAACTTGCGTTGCCCGCTATACTTAAAACTCGAGATATTACATTAAATCCTTTAACTAAAAAGGTTTTTGTCCATGATAGGGAAGCCAGATTAACCTTAAAGGAATTCAGCTTGTTGGAATATTTGATGCGACACCCCAACCAGGTTATGAATCGCGAGCAGATAATATCTAATCTCTGGGATTTTGCATATGATTCATTTAGCAATATTGTAGATGTCCATATAACCAATTTGCGCAAGAAAATAGGCGATAGAGACGGAAGGATTTTGCAGACCGTATACGGAATTGGATACAAAATCAATGGGGAGTAAATGATTGTGTGGCCAAGCAAAAAACCAAGCCGGAGGGAACTTGGTTTTTTGCTTGGAATCTTGGAATTAAGGTCCGCTTAGGCGGACTTTTTTAATTTAGAGAAGTAGGAAATATAACCTTAAAGGTTGATCCTTTGTTTATTTCCGATTGAACGCTAATCTTGGCATTCGTTTTTTCAATAAGGGATTTAACAATATATAAACCCAATCCGTTGCCTTCATTTTTTGACTTTAAGGCATTTTCCGCTCTGAATTGTTTATAAAATATATGCGCTTGATCCTTCTTGTCAATTCCAATGCCAGTGTCTATTGTGTGAATCTCAATCTTGTCCTGAAATTTTTTAACTTTTAATGTAATATTTCCTTCGTTTGGCGTATATTTGATTGCATTTGAAATTAAATTATCAAAAATAACCAAAAATATTTTTTTATCAAACATTATGGCCGGAACGTTTTGATCAAAAACGTTTTTGACAGAAATATTTTTGTTTTTAATTTGAACCTCCATCTCGTTTAATATCTTGTTTAGCGATGCGACTATGTCAATTGCCTCCGGATTTATGGTTAATGTTCCCATCTCGATCCTTGCCAAATCCATCAAGGTTGATATCAGATGGGCCATTTTTTGAGTATTTATGTATATTTCTTCAAGTAAAAATTTTTGGTTAATCCCATTCTTATCGGCCCCTCTTATTAATAATTCTGACGCTAGGCTAATACTGGCCAGTGGCGTGCGTAATTCATGCGAGGTCATGGAGATGAATTCCAGTTTTGTCTGATTAAGTTGTTTCATTGGTGTGATATCTCTTTCTGTTATCACAAAAAATTGTTTTCCATTTTGATAATCGCGAATTGAGGTAATGCGGACATTAGTAAAATATATTTTTCCGGTTTTGTGCTGATTTTTTACTTCTCCAAAAAAGCAGCAGTTTTTTTCGCGAACCGTTTTAAACATATCGCCATAAAAACAGTTATAGCTCTTACAATTAAAAATAATATTCTTTGCCCACAGATCGGGCTTTTTGCCAATTATTTCTTTGGCGCTGTAGCCGCTTAAAAATTTGGTGGCTTTATTGGCATAAATAATTATTCCATCTCTGTCGGTTATGGTGATTTGGTCGGATGTGCCCTCTATTGCCAGATAAAATTTTTGAAGCCTTTCTACCTTCAGTTTCTGTAGTTCCGGATGGTGATATTTTAAATATTTATCCATAATAGACGGTTTAATATTTAACAGATCATCATATCAGAAGCACAAAAATTTGGCAATAGATAAAAAGTCCAGCTTTTAGGCTGGACTTTTTTAGGACATCAAATGTTTAATGATTAGGCCGCATTATCCCGTCTTTCCTTTGTTCTAGGACGAGCAGTGCTTCTTTCCGTCCTGTTTCTGGGGCTGCGACTATCTCTTTTCTTTTCTAACTCAGATTTTCTTGGTCTTTCCTTGTCTAAAAATTCAGCCAGTTTGCCTTCTAATTTTAAGTCTTTGATTTTTTTGCCAGTTACTCCTTCAATGACTTGGCGAAGGGTTATTCTTCCAAAAGCCTCTTTTTTTGCCTGTCTGTCTCCCTCAAGAATCCACATTCTACCCCTTATTGCCATTCCTTCCGGGAGTTTGAATTCTATTTCCCTATCAGTGTTTACGGTTAAGTTATTTTCGGATTCATTATAGGTAATTAAGCAATTACAGTCATGCGCCTTAACTTCTTCAATTCTGCCAGGAACGGCATTTTCTTCACTGCCTCTCCTGCCTAAAAGACTGACGACAATATTGCCATAGCCGTCTTCTCCGGATTCAATGATAAATCCGTTTTCTTTCAGTTTTTCAAAGCGTTCATCCGTACCTTCAACAATGGTTTTTTGGGTTTCAATTTCAGTTTCTAAATCATCTTTTACTTTTTTATCATCCACTTCAACTAGTTCCTTCAATAGTCCATCCGATAATGGTTCTGAAAAACCAACTTCAGGATGTTTTTGCATAAAATCCCATAGCCTTTGAAAGCCGGCCTGCTTTTTAAATCCGCTTTTTAATCCCCATAGAGTTTTTGGAAAATTATTAAAATCTGCTCTGCTTAATTTGTCCAATGGAAAGTCCAGGTTATCGGATTTTGTGACAAATTCTACTAGTTTATTAATGGCCGGCGAAGATTCCAATAGCCCAAGTCCTGCAAGTGCTTCAAATGTTACCTTGGTGGCTGAACTTTCTTGGCGAGAATTTTCTCCATGATGGTCCAAAAAGATTGTATCGCCCATAAGAGATATGCCATCTTTATTTCCAGTATCAAAATTAATAGCGCCAGGAGTTGATTGTCCCTTTTCAACAAATTTGACGCCCCCCACATCTATGCCCGCAATTTTTAATAATCCCAAGCACGCCTCACCATCTAAGTCTGAAAATTCATTTTTTCCAATGCCGTGGACGACTATATTTTTCCAAGTTTTTCTGGTCATTTCCTGAAAAGCTTTTTCTGCTAAGCCCTCTCGTTCGTTTTTAAGTGTTTTTATCTCGGCATTTATTGTTTGTGTCTCTTCGGGAGTAACACCCTCTCTTTCTTTACCCTCTTCTTCGTTATCGTCCTCCTCATCTCCTTCTGAGTTTTCGGACGTTAGTTTTGCTTTTTTTTCTTCTATTTTTTCATCCAATTCTGTTGGATTTAAATCTTTCCACTCTTCTGTTCGTCTTAGTGTTATTTCAGCGGCTTTTCTAATTTTGTTTTTCCTAATCAACTCCTCAATGGTTTTACCTAATTCCTGATCTTCGGTTTTGATCATTTTTACAACTGCAGGATTATTTTCCAAAAGGAGTGCTGCCCGATGGTTTGACCTATCCGTATTTCCTTTGCCTATTTTATCAAAAAATTGCTTCCAATCATTGCCAAAACTCGTACCCAATGTTGCCAATGCTAGCTTTCTTAGGGTTGAAAGTTTTTGTTCGACCAGCTGATCATGACTTTCGCTATAGAATTCATCTTTATTATACTGTTTTTCCGGGAAAAAACTGTCTGCCTGTTCGGGAGTCATTTCCAGGAGCCAGCTTTTTATTTTTGTCTGTTCGGAAGATCCTAATCTTAGTTTTCCTTCAGACATGTCAATATCTTTTATTAAAACATCTAAATTTTTATCTGCAATAGCGACATCACCTTCTACTACTTTGTCATCCGTTGCTGTGCTTTCTGTTGTGTTGTTTTCTGATGTTTTTTTAGTCTCAGTGTTTTCAGTTGCAGCTGCAATTTTTTTAGCTTCCGCTTTTTCTTCTTTGCTTAGAAATTTCTTTTCTCGTTTTTTAACCTCACCTGGCAATTCTAGTGCTAGTCTTGGATAGAATGGCAAAACAGGAGGGATGTCGTAAATTGTGTCGGTAACAGCTTCTTCTACTGGGGCGGGGATAATCTCAAGAATTGATGAAGGAGCTGTTTCACCCATTAAGTTACCAGTTATTTCATTGCCAGAAACAGTTGCTAGGGTGTGCCCGTCAATTCTGAGTTCAATGTGTTTGAATGGAACGTGGCCGTCTTTAAAGCTTTCTGGATTGGTAAATAATTTAGAAATTGCCTGTCCAAAATTTATATGTCCATCTGCATCAGCACCTTGGATTAAAACATTGACTCCTTCTTTGCTATCAGCTTCGTTTAAAATAAATACTGCCTGCAGATGCTCTGCCAGTTTTCCTTGGCTTTGCCATTCCGTGAGTTGATCCCGTAAATGGGCCAGCTTGGAATCGACGCTTCCATCGGGATTTGTGCCAAATTTTTCAAAGGCGCCGTCTAAGTTTTTGCCAAGATTTTTTAATACACCAGCGACGTCCATAAAAGCTCCGCCTGCCTGGTCATGGCCCAAGTGAAGCATTTGTTGTTTGCCCTCGAATTGGATTGCTTTTCCAAATATTGAGCTGAATTTTTTGCCAGCTTCATCATGCCAATCTTCTCTCAGATGTTTGCCATAATCTAAGCCCTTAAAATATTCTGAAGGAGCCACTTCGTGTGCCACGCCAGGTCCGCCTCCAACCGTATTTAAATCAAAGCCCTCGCCGCGCAATATCCCTTCTCCATCAGAGGTTAAATGCCCCTCTGCATCAAAGAGGCGAGGCAAAATCGATTTTACATTTTCAGGCATATTTTCGGGCACTCTGATCTTTCCACCTGGAATGCTCATGTCAACTAGACTAGGAGCAGGTGCTTCATGGTGTCTGGCTACCAGTCCAAGCAAATATTCGACAGGCGTTGTTGAAGCGTGTTCGGTTCCCATTAAGTGTTTTATACCATTGACTGATTCCAATCCGATTTCGCCAAATACTAGACCCATGGCGCCACCCATAAGTCCCGCTTTCCACATCTGTTTTTTTCTGAAAGAATCAAACTCTTTATCCTTTTTTTGAATTTCGGTTCTAAGTGTGGATTTAATGCTATCAATATCCGCATCGAAATCTGACCGTTTAACGCCCAAAGCGGTTTCGATCTGTTTAACTTTTCTTTTCAGGGCGGTCATCTGCGCTATATTGCTTTTTCTGTTTGCGCCTTCTTCTCCGCTGATACTGAAAAGATCAACTTTAAATTGTTTGTCTTCTTTTGGATCATTGCTTAACTCTTTCCTAGCATAAAAATTTTGTAGTATTTCTTTTGCTCTTTGGACTTCTGTTGGACTTGTCAAATCCAATGAATCAAGCTCTTCTATGGTATCTTCAATATTCATTAAGCTATATGCAAACTCCCTTATTATGTCTGTTTTCTTTCCGCCAGATTCAGCTCCCAGTGCCCTTCGCCTTAAGTCCATGCCTCTATCATCTTGATCATGCTTTGATCTTCTAAAAGCTGCGTAAGCTCCACCAAGAATACCTGCAGCGCCAACTGCAGCCAAAGCGCCTCCGCCCGTCGCAATCCCTATTCCTCCGGCAAGAGCATATTTTGCTGTCCTTTTGGAAAACAAAGATGCTCCCGCAGCTATTCCTACCGGAATAAGAGCATAAGTTAGGGGATTAGCTAATACAGTGCTCAGTAAGGCTCTTTTTTTGCTATATCTTGGATCATTAGAATCTAAGCCAAGGTTTGGATTTTGTGTCCAATCAACAAATCTCTCATACCATTTTAATACGCCTTGCGGTTTTGTTTCTACTAAGTCTTTTTGTTTGGTACCTAGTTGAATTTGAAAATCCATCTCAAACGGCAATAATCTGGCGATGTTTTCTTTTTGATCCTCGCCGTACTTTTCCGTTAATTCCTTTATAATTTTTTCATTGTCTGTCTTGTACTTTTCAGCCATGGAAGCAAGATTGCTGACATATGTTGATTCGCCTTGCGCCTCAAAAGAGTGGTCATCGGAAAAATGTCCGCCTTTATCTTTTATTTTTTTAACAACCTTCTTCTCAACTTCTCGATCAAAGTCATCTCTACTCATGAGTCCAAGGGCATATCTTCTTACAAGCAAAGATACTTCGTTATTTACCTCAGTGTCAGACATTGTAGTACCCTTTTCATTTTCTTCAACTAGATCCTCTTTAAATTGATTAATAATATTGTCAATATGTTCCCAGGATTTGCTCTTATCAGCTATGCCAGTATCAGTGCTTTTGGCCAGAATACGCGTTTCAATTTCCGCCATCAAATTTCTGTTTTGTCTAATGGCCATTAAAGCTTCATGATAAAATTTTGACAGGAATTGCTTTTCTGCCATCCTGGTATATAATTTTCTTAAAATTCCCTTTTTACCATTTTTATATTCTTCTAATCTTTTTTCAGCTTCTCTTAGGGCCATGGCTTCAACAACCTTACCAATATCAATAAGATAGACAGTTTCTTTGCCTTTTTGTGTTGCTGTTTCAGGAGAAACGGGTCCGGTTTCTTCGTTTATTTGTTTTGTTATTTCTTCAATTCGTTGAGCGTCTACTCCCTTTTGATCAATCTCGGTGGGATGGCGTTCTTGATCGTCTGGATGGCCATCTTTATTCTGGTCAGGGGAAATTGTTTCTGGATTTTCAGCTTCCGTTTCAAGATTATTGATTAATTTTAAAAGCCTTCTTTTGTGAGCTGATATGGTCTCGAGCAAAACTTCTTTCTCTCCTTCGCCAAGATCTGAATTTTCTATTTGATCTATAATTTCATTGAACGGTAAATTAATTTCCGTAATTGCTGAGTCTCTATCGTTCTTTAATTGTGTTTTGTATTCTTTGGTGTTAATTTTGCTTTCAGCTTGTTCAGCTACTAGTTTTATTTTTTTTCTGAAATCTTTAAAATTTAGTTCGGCATTTTCTTGTTTTTCCGTTTTATCTTTGCTTTTACCGTCCTTATAGCCGGAGGATTTTTCTCTATTATATAAATGATCCAAGTCTTCATCAGGTTGATTCATGTCTGTGGTATCTTCTTGGGGGTAATCAGTCCCTTGTGAAAAATCGTTATCCTCATTATTATTTGAAAATTCAATTTCATTTATATCCTGTAAAAAAGCTTTTTTATGGGAAACTAGCTTTTTAATTAGTTTCTTTTTCATATCTTCAGTCAGATCATCAGACATCTCGACTTTGGTAACTTCTTCATTGATAGTTTGATTCATTTCAGAAATTGCCCCATCTCTGTCTTCAATTGCTTTTTTTTGAAAATCTGACGACCAAAATTTTTCTCTAATTTTTTTGTCAGATTCCTTCTCGTAATTTTGCATTGTTAGATCTTTATTTTGCTT
Organism: Candidatus Buchananbacteria bacterium; assembly: GCA_041665065.1. Taxonomy (GTDB): domain Bacteria; phylum Patescibacteriota; class Patescibacteriia; order 2-01-FULL-39-33; family 2-01-FULL-39-33; genus JBAYJM01. The sequence continues at coordinate 36,874 of JBAYJM010000002.1, read as the reverse complement.
AGACTCGCTTTTTCTTGCCATATATTTTATTTCTTAATTTTTTTTAAAATATATTCTATTTTATATTCCTCTATTTCTTTTTTGATCTCATCTAATTGAACATAAAAATCCTTCATAACTTTTTGAAGTTTCTTTTGAAAATCAGCATAAACTTGCTCGGGGGTTTTTACTCGAGTCAAATTATTGGATTTTGTTGGCATAATATTTAAGAATTTAGATAAATAGCTCTGAATTCAAGCATGGCTTGAGCAATTATCTCGCTGGCATTAGGAATTCTGTCGGCTAATAATTTTTGGATCTTTTCAGGTGAATAGTCATCAGTGCGCTCCATCGCTTCTAATCTTTTGACATCAGCTTCCTCAAGATATTTTGTAAGGGCGGTTACTATATAAAGATTCAACTTGGCATACAAATCATTAAAGATGTCTTCCCGCAGTTCCGGGCTGAGATTTTGGAATTTTTTTTCTTCAATAAGCATGTCAATAAATACTTTGACCTGATGGTTCATTTCTTGAGACATATTTTTTAGTTTAATTTATGAAATTATTATACCATATTTTATAAAAACAAAAAAACGGCGTTAGCCGATGATTGTATTTATTTGATAATGTAAGTTTTTGGCCAAAAAAAATCCCCTCTGAGCCCTACATTCCTGTTACAGATTGTAGGGCCCAGAGGGTGGGGGCGGTTCAGAGAGACCGGTCGTTACCGATCTTTGTTCTCCTTACCAATCCCGAGGAGTCCGCGACGGTGCTGGCTACCGAGACGCTGTTTGGCGTCTTCGGCTCTTTCCGCTTGGTCGCGGAGGATCTCGGCTTTGGTAGCCGGATCCATCGCCATTACCGTTGCTTGGACCTCTTCGGGGGTGAGTTTGGGATGGTTTTTGGCCACCCTCACCTCGGCCGCGATATTGGCCGAGTCGTAGGGATCGTAAGCCGCGGGTACCGTTGGGGCCGGCGTAGCGACGGTCGTGGTGACCGGCGCTGTCGGCGTTCCGTTGAGGCCTTCGACTACCGGTCCCAGTTGCTTTGCCTGAACAGTAGGCGCGGGTATCGGCGCAGGAGTCGGAGTCGGCGCAGGCGTGTCCACCTTGACCTTGCTGACGGTTATCGCCGGCGCTGGCTTGGTTTTCTGGCTCTTTGCCAGCCTGTCGAACCTTTTGTCGATGGCGTCGAACTTGTCCTGTACCGTTTTGAAGTCCTGTTGTAACGCAGTGGCTTCTAGGGCGCGCGCGTCCTTGATGGTTTTGATTTCATTCTCGGCCAACGTTACCCGACCCGTTTCGGGATGGACCAACTCGTCCAGTTGCTTTTGTGCGGTTGCAATGTTGATCCCGAGTGCCTTGAGTCCGTCGCCGACGGCCTCTTTCGTCAGGTTGACCGGCTTGCCATCCTTATCGATGCCGACGGCTGCGATTTTGTCGTTCTGGACGATGCCATCGAGCATGTCGCCGAGGGTCTGCTTGGTGAGCTCTTTGCCCTGGAATACCGCCGCGACCTTGTCCTGGTTGGTCATGTTCTTCAATCTGGTCTCGAGGTCGTCGTTGCTTTTCGGCCAAAACGCCATCGCGAGCCATGCCAGGCCCAGCGCGATGACCAAACCGATGGCAAGCATGCCGAGCTTGGCCAGCAAGGAGGTCGGCGCCGGCTCGGTGGCCGGATAGTCGTCCATACTGACGATGACGTTGTCGTCCCGCCGTTGCCTGGGTCGAGTCGTCCCGTCTGGCCTGTCCTTCCAGAATGTCCATCTGGAGGTTGGCCTCGTAATCGGCGGCGGCGAATCACGCCAGAGTTGCTGGGTAGCCGGCGGAGTCCGTTCGGTCGCGGTCTGTGTCGTCGTCTCATCATCCTGCGGCGGCAGCTTTCCGACCGGGTTTAGATTGGCGTCTAACATCACCGGCGGACGTCCCCCGTTAGGCGGCTGTACTTGCGCGCCTTCATTCGTATTCGTTTGCGGCTCCGTGCCGCCATTCGTTACTTCAGGCGCCTCAGGGGCGCCACTATTCGGGGCAATACCTGACATCAGTCTTCTCCTTCTCTGCTTATGGCCGTAATGGCCAAAGCTCATCCCATTGTGTATAGTTTCTCCTTCTAACTAGCATGAGCTAGCCAAAGGGTTTTTCCTAGATTTATAGTACAAATTCACAGCGAGTCATAGCTCACTCTGAATAGACTATTATATCACACTTGATAATATTTGTCAATAGATGTGGCCTTGAAGTTCCATTATATGAGCTAAATTTAGATTAAAATAAATTATTGATTTATGTTTATAACCATTTTAATGCCTAAATTTGGGGGAAATACCAGAAATAACCTATTTATAATAAATAAAGTTAAGATTTGCAAAAAATATTTGATCGTTTTTAATTCAAATTTTTTCCCATGGTCTTTATTGCAAAATTTAACTTTAAAATAAATTATAAAAGATTATTTTTAAAAAACTTGATACAAAATTTTAATTTTACAAAACGCTTTTCTTATTGATATATAAATGTGTTATAATAAACTCATCTGTGGATAATATTTTCACAAAAATTCTTTATAATAATGAACCTGGATTCATTGAAATGACGAGGAATGGATCCTGGCATTTGCCAGGATGACAAATAATATAGAGGGCTAGGGATGACAAAGAGGATCAAAGACAACAAATAAGTTCAGGATGACAGAACCAATGCTTAATCCAAAATTCAAAAAAATCATAGCGCCAATAAACCTGCTTTTGGTTTTGGCTTTTATTTTGTCCTCAGGTTTCGGCTGTAAATTGCAAAGCGCCCAAGTCAAAGAAAAAATGCAACCAATCACTTTGAATTTTTGGAGCGTTTATGATGATCAGGATGCCTATGATGAAATTATTGCAGCATACCAGGCAGTTCATCCCAATATTGAAATCAAATATCGGAAGTTCAGGTTTGAGGAATACGAACAGCAATTATTGGATGCTTGGGCGGAAGACAGGGGACCGGATATTTATTCAATACCGGCCAGCTGGATGGTAAAATACAAAAGCAAGATTGAGCCGATGCCCGACAAAATAACCATGGCCTATGTTTATGAAAAGGGTGCGCTTAAAAAAGAAACCATTACTGAACTTAAAACCAGTCCAACGGTAACTTTAAGGCAGTTAAAAGACGGCTTCCCGGAAGTTGTTAGTAATAATGTGGTAATGGACGGCAAGATTTACGGCTTGCCTTTGAGTGTTGACACGATGATTCTTTTTTATAATAAAGATATTTTAAATAACGCTGGCATTGTCAGTCCGCCGTCAACTTGGAAAGAATTTCAGGACAATGTTAAAAAAATAACCAGGCTTGGAACAACCGCCAGTGGCACGCCAAAAATTATCCAGGCTGGAACAGCTCTTGGAACGGGTAATAATATAGATAGAGCTTTTGACATAATTTCTTTGCTCATGCTTCAGAGCAATGCCATATCCGCCAATCAATCTAGCTACCCAGTTTTTTATATCAGCGGAAAAGAAAGCAACCCCGGCTACGATGCGATTACTTTTTACACTGATTTTGCGATACCCGGCAAAGATGTTTATTCATGGAATTCCCAAATGCCCAATTCGCTTGAAGCTTTTATGTCCGGCCAGGTGGCTATGACTTTCGGTTACAATTTTAATCTTGCAACAATCAAGGCCAGATCGCCGAAATTAAATTTGGGCATTGCGCCGATTCCCCAGCTTAATTCCGAGTCCCCTAAAAATTATGCGAATTATTGGATACAGACCGTCGCTAAAAAATCCAAGCACAATAATGAGGCCTGGGATTTTGTGCTGTTTATGAGCCAGGGCGATATGGCTTCAAAATATTTAACCAAAACTAAAAAACCAGCTGCTGTAAGATCGTTAATTAGCACACAGTTGGAAGATGAGGATTTACGCGCCGCGGCATTGCAAACACTGACTGCCGTGAATTGGTATAGGGGGTATGATCCTTTGGCAGCTGAAAGCGCTTTTAAAACTATGTCGAATCAATTTATTGATGCTATTGATGAGAAGTTGCAAATGGAATCAATTAATATGGCTTTGGAAAAAATAAGGCAGACGTATAATAATCCAAATCCCGCTTCCGACTAAAATATGTTTTTGAAAAAACTTACATTTATAATCTTATTCGCTTCGGCTGTTGTTTTGGTTGTGCCTTCTTTTGTTTTTGCCGCTGCTGCTACACCTGCGGCTGCTACTCCGGCTTCTGCCGATAGTGGTGATTATTTACTAAAAGTTCTGCCAGCCGCCTGTATTAATAATGGCAATTGCACGCTTTGTGACGCGGTCGCCATCATTGTCAAAGTTTCAGATATGGTAATCGAGTTTAGTGCGTTAATTGCTTTGGTAATGATTGTTTTTGGAGGCGTGATTTTATTAACTGCCATGGGCAATGAAAACAGGATGAAAATGGGCAAGCAATCGGTGATACACGCCTTTATCGGTTTATTTATTGTTTTTATTGCTTGGACAATTGTTAATACTATCATTACGGGAACTGTGGGAGCCACAAATGGAGGATTCAAAACTGTAACGAGCTTTGCCGGCGGGGATGGCGATTGGACCAAGTGTCCAAGTGCTGGAGACGTGAGAGTTGGTGCGGATAAAGAGAAATTCCAAAATGATTCGTACTATAGAGGACTTGATGAGGCACGCACTGATCCGTATGATACGAGTGATTCGTTTGATTTAAATTTAAATGAGGAACTTGACGATCCCTACGCCGATGTCAATTTAACTCTACCAACACCTTATTAAAAAAATAATTTGAAGTTATGAATAAAAATTATCGATTAATCTATTTTATCATTTTCGCCATACCCTCATTTGTGGGAGCGCAAGTTAAGTTGGATAATCCAATCGGTGCCGGTACGAATGGTACTATTGATGCCCTCGTAATTAGGATTATCCAGTATGTGTTGGGCGTAGTTGGCGTAGCGGCTTTGATTGCCTTTATCTATGGTGGTATTCTATGGCTCACGTCCCTTGGCGATTCAAATAAAGTTACAAAAGGGAAAAATGTTATGATCTGGGCGTTTATGGGATTGCTGATTATATTCAGTTCCTATGCCATTGTCAACTTGATGATTAATACTTTTGCGGCCAAATAATTTGGGCTATTTTAAAAGTTAGTGTATAATTATTATATTAAATAATTAAAATCCATACAGAAAGGGGGTGACGAAATGAAAAAAATTACCAGCAAAAAAATCGGCGCTTTTATTATATCTTTAGCGCTTCTAGCTATGGTCGCCTTGCCTGTTGTCGCAAGTGCTCAACTTGTAAATGGATCTGATATTACAGGTGAATTCACAAATGCTGCAGGCATACAAACCAATCAAGAGTTGCCTAATATAATTGGAAGTATTGTATATATTATCTTGAGCTTTTTGGGAATCGTTGCCGTTTTGATCATTCTTCTTGGCGGCTTCAAATGGATGACCGCTCAGGGTGATGATACCAAAGTTGAAAAGGCTAAAAAATTAATTTACTCAGGAATTATCGGCTTAGTCATTATTTTTGCCGCTGTCGCTATCGCTATGTTTGTTTTAAACAACTTAAGTAATGCAACTGGCAGTTCAATTAAATTCTAACAGTTTATAGGGAGGGGATTTCCCCTCCCTTCTTCAAAGACATGAAAAACAAAGTAAGTAAAATAATAAACGTTTCGGCCATAGCCTTATTTATGTCTATGATGAGTATCGGCTCTTTTTGCTCTGCCGCAAGCCCTCGGACAAAGTTAGAAGCAACCGGAAAAGCAATAGGCTTGGAGGGTAATTTTTCTACTTTGACCGGAACAATTATTATGGGTATCCTGGGAGCCGTTGCCATTATTTTTCTGATTTTAGTGGTTTATGCTGGATTGCTGTGGCTCTTAGCTCAGGGCGAGACCACTAAGATTAAAAAGGCAAAGGATCTTCTCATTTGGTCTACTGCCGGCGTTGTCATAATGTTCTTGTCTTATGGCATTACTTACTTTTTCTTTTTTAGTGTTTTATTCAATAAGGTTGGCAGATAATAATATCAAAATCAAATTCATTTAAATAAAAAAATTAAAAAAACTATGAAAAACTTTTTTTTAAGAAACTACAAAACCATTGTCACGTCTTTGGTTTTGATGGCATTCTTGGCGGTGCCGATGGTAACATCTGCCACCATTCAGGAGCAAGTCAATATTAATCTCACTAATACTGGTTTGGGCACTACCGGAAATTTAGGAGATAAGCCATTGATAGATACCATTGGCAATATTATTATTGTAGTGTTAGGATTTTTGGCTGTAGTATTTATTCTATTTATAATCTACGCCGGTTTCCTTTGGTTGCTTGCCCAGGGTGATGAGACCAAGATAAAAAAGGCTAAAGCGATAATTATTCAAGGAATTATTGCGGTGATTGTAATTTTCTTGGCTTTTGCCATAACTCAATTTGTATTTGATGTTATAATCGGCCAGGGAATTAGTAATGCTACCTAGTCTATTTTTTTAAAGTCCGCCCCTTTGGGGCGGCTTTTTTTTGCAAAAAAAATAGGCCCTCAATCCTCCACGTTTGAGAGACCTGTTTAATGTGATAACAATTGGCCATAATGCTAGGCAGATACTATGCAGGCGCTGATTGTTCCTATGACGGCATCTTTCTCCCGCCCATTTACCAGGATGGTGGCCTTGACGTCAAATATAAGAACCGCACCACCACGGCCTAGGCCCACATACTTTGCATTCAGCGTTACGGTTTGTCCCGGCGTTATCGGTCGCCAGTACCGCATTTCTTTGGAGAACAGTACTGGCTTTCCTTGAGTGTCGGGATGGCATTGCTTATACAAAACTCCACAGAGTAGTGCCAATGCCTCGTCTGTGATGTGCCCTGGAGTTAGTGGCATGTCAGGGTAATGTCCAAGCACACCAATTGCCGTCCAGATGCTTGTGGCCGTGTTCGTTTCCGGATCTACGGCCGCATTGTCAATAAGCAGAGCGTCATCCCGATGGGGAATCAGCTCTTGTATTCCATCTCGGGTGAGATGAATGGTACCGGTTTTAGTTTCCATACTGCCCCCCGTTGTTGTGGCTTCCGTTTGAAAATCACCTTTCCAAATTATAATGGAAAATCATTTAAATTTCAAGTCAAATTGGATAAAAGGTTTGTTTGACTTACATAAAAACATCCGCCTCGGCGGATGTTTTTATTGTTGTAAATATTGGATTTATTATCTGAGTATAATAGGGTGATGGATTTTTAAATGAAATTTTTCCAACTGTCTATGATGCGGCTATACAAAGATTCAAATTTTGGTGCCACTTCTTTATTCGCCAAAAGCTCTTCGGCTTTTGTTATAATTTTTTCGCCGTTAATGTCATCTATTCCCAGTCCCTTAAAGAGATCTCTATAATCATCCATGGTACAAACTGTTTTGCTATCATATATTCTTTTTATCAGCAGATTGAATTCTTTAACTTTATTAATATCTTCGCCGAGGGGATTTTGTGCTGAGTTAAGATAGGGAAGTTATTTCTGAACATTGAAGCTTTGCCTGTCATAGATATCGGCTACAATTTTTATCGCGTTGCGAAGAATTGCATCATCAAATTCACCAAATAGTTCTGTTTCCAATCGGTCGTATATAGAATCACAGACGCAATGCGCTTGCCAGCCTTTTTTAAAATCAGAGTCAATAAAACTGTCTGACAGTGATTCTTTGCTATGGGCTAGTTCTCGGTCAACTTTTGTTATATACCGACTATCGGGATAAATGGAACCCAGGATATAAGATTTAATGTCTTTGATTTGATAATGCTCTTTTAGATCAACAGCAAAGTGAATATGTGTTACTTCAAAGCTCATAGATAGTTTTAAGATTATTAATTAAATATATATAAAAAAATCTTTATGTGCAAATGGTTGTTTAATATACTTTAAAATTTATCTTATTAAAAAAGGGCCAAAAAAAAATACCCCAACTGAGTTGGGTATTTTTTTGCAGTTCATTTTTAATTCGTAGGCACTGCTATTTTAGCATTATGTTTATCATAACATTTTTGGCAATACTGCAGGTGAGAAGATTTTTGGCTTTCCGGTGTAACCTTATATAGCTTGATTGATTCTGCGCCGCAGTTTTGGCAATATCTTGATTGGCCTGTCACAAATTTTTTTCTTTTCATAATATTTTTTTGTTAAGAGCCTTGATTCAGTCGGTGCTAAGCTTCAAAAAAAATCGCCGGTTCGGCGATTTTTTTTGAAAAGACTTTAGATAAAGTTAGACTCTTTTTATGTTGATAGCTGATGGACCTCTTTGGCCTTGTTCAACTTCAAAAGATAAAATATCGCCTTCTTTAAGTTCTTCAAAAGTAACTCCTTCAAGCTTGTCTTTGTGGAAGAACACGTCCTTATCGCTGCCTTCTTGGCTGATAAAACCGAAGTATTTATCAGTAACCAATTTTTTGATAGTTCCTTGCATAATAATTGTAGAAATAAAGTGAATTAAACTCTTCGAATAGCAAACAGAAATTCGACTATATTTCTATACTTACTACACTCCGTGGCCCCCGTTGATAAATCAACGCCCCACAGAACCCTTATATAAGACAGCTTGGGAAAACCGCAATAAATAAGAGGCAAGTTAAGCTTACCACAAAACGGTGAGTTAGTCAATAATCGCTATATTGACACAATCTTACAAATATGCTATTATTTTATATCTTCTTGTATAGAAGTATGGCCGCAATCTCTGATGGGATTGCGGATTTCTTTGACAATTTAGTTTGGTGCTGGAGGGATTGAGACTTGAGGAGCTTAAAAGGGCAGTTTCCGCAGATACTCCCAAGGGAGATTTATGCGGATTGGACAGGAGCCGCATTACCTCCCGCATTTCTCATTGATGTGCATTGTCAATATTTGAAGTGCACTTCTTTGGGTAATCCACACTCTTTGCATGAGCTCTCAGCTAGGGCGACGGCGGAGATTATGGAAACACGGGCAGCTGTGCTCGCATATTTCAATGCTTCGCCCGACGAATATGGTGTGGTATTTACGCCCAATGCAACAGGCGCGATTGGGGTTCTTAGGCATTTTGACTTTATGGGAGGACATTTCCTGGCAACGGCCGATAACCATAATTCGGTCAATGGCGTACGTGAGGTTGCAAGATATAGCGGGGCATCTACGCAATATGTACCCCTAAATGAGGATCTCACGGTAAATGAGAAAAGTCTTAGGCGAATGTTGGCTGCCAAGCTGACTGGCCCGAGGCTATTTGCCTATCCGGCCAAGTCCAACTTTACCGGGATCCAGCACAATCTCGGTTGGGTGTCTTTGGCTCAGGCAAATGGATGGAGCGTCCTTTTGGACGCCGCATCGTACTGCTCAAACCAACGGCTTGACCTTAGCGTGGTTAAGCCTGATTTCCTGCCGATCTCGTTTTACAAGATGTTTGGATTTCCAACCGGAGTGGGATGTCTGTTGATCCGCAAAGAGGCTTATCCACGGCTGGAGAAGAAATGGTTTGCCGGCGGGTCGATACGGTTTGTGGGCGTGGGGAACGACTTTTTCGTTCATGAATCTGGCTCTGCCAAATTCGAGGATGGAACGGTCGACTTCGGCATGATACCCGCGGTTAAGGCGGGGCTTGGTTTTATGGAGAGTCTTGGCGATGCTAAGGGACACGCCGTCTCTTTGGCGACTGCTCTCTACGACGAGTTAAGTACTATGGGGTACAACGGAAGCTCCATAGTGATACACAGTCCCCGTGGCACGGATATTGTTGCTTTCAGTGTACGGCGGAGGGGCGAGTTCCTTGACTCCTCAACGTTCGAAAGGCTGGCCAATGAGCAAGGGCTTTACGTTCGCTCGGGGTGTTTCTGTAACCCAGGCGTAGGCGAACAGATTTTTGGTTATGATCCGGACGAATATAAGCGGCTATATCGGAAAGGAGGTCTGTCGCACGAAGAGATAATGCAGTTGATGGGTCAACCTGGAGCAATCCGTGCCTCATTTGGCTATGCTAATGGCATGGCGGATGTGAGACGGTTTGTGAAAATAACCAGGGATGTCTTGGGGAATCTTTAGGGTAGAGACGGCGGGAGAAGATAATTGAGTATAGACTCATTAGTTGCCATCGCTGTTGCGGTGGTCATTTTGGCCAACATAATCGTCGGAAATAGGTGGAGCTTTAGCACCATTATTGTTGCGGCGGTTGCATCTGTAGCCTTCTTGGTTCTGGGCTACTGTGTGTGTGCGCCTGCACTCAGCTTCGGCTATGCCTTCGCGGCCGTGGCATTAGTAACGGCCGTGGTCATGGCCTACAAATGGTGCCAGCAGATCCCAACAGTCTGATTGCTCAGCGAGGCAATTCAGACAGGTACGGTTCCACCTTACGGGCCATTTTTTTATTTACAAAAATTATTATTTTAACTTAGTAATATAGGCGTTGCCGTCGGTAAAAAACTTATGCCGCTTTTTATCAAATCTTTTTTAACCATGCCTTAATTCTATCAATAAACCACAAGTTGATTATTTTTTAGTTAAGACAAGAATACCTTGATCCATAGACTCTTTGTCTTGTGCATCGCTCTTAACAAATTCTTTCCAGTCTCCAAGAAAAATATCAAAATTATAAAATTTACTGAGTCTTTTGATTTTTTTAGCAGAGTAGAAAAATTTTACAGTTTCAGCCCCTTCAATGTAGCCGGAATTTGGGTCTCCTGATACTTTGAAAAATTTGATTGTAAAATTATCGCCATCTTTTAGTGTCCGGGTCTCATTGTCCGGAAATTGTTTTCCATTATATAAAAATCGTGCATTTGTGGAATAGCTTTTTAGCTCCGGACTTAGGTTACCGATTGTGGCAATTAATTTACCGCCCTTTTTTAATTTTTTGGCGAGTAGCTTAAATAGTTTGTCAAGATTTTTTATAAAATCAAAAGTGTATTTCATTATCGCCAGATCAAGCCTTTCATTTTTAAGACTCTTTAAATATCCTAACATTTCGCTTTCAATAAATGATATGACCTCTTCTCTATTTTTATATTTTTCATTAGAAATGTATTGTTTTGCCAACTTAAGCATTTGAGGTGCAATATCCACCCAATCAATATGGCCTTTCGGCTGTGTGAGCAATTTTTTGAAAAATTTATGGTATCTGTCGGGATGAGCGCCACCGCCCAATTCGGCGGCATAAATCGGGTCAGGCAATCCGTTAATTTCTTGCATAATCGTTCGGTCAACAATCTCAGCTAACCGAAAATTTTTATCATTTTGTTCCAGTTCGGCGTATTTCTTGGCAATTTTTGGCAAAAAATACATCTCTAGTCCGGTATGATTTTGGGGAAGTTTTTTATTCATATATATTATAATATCAAAAAATCGCCAGCTAGGCGATTTTTAGGAGATGCCCTGGGAAGTTGTTATTGTGTCCCCTTAAAAAATGCGGGTATTATTATATGCTAAATTTAATGGTATAATGCATCTATAAACAACCAATAATACTATGCAAAAACCAATTTCTACCTTATTTATGTTAATGTCGGTTGATGGAAAAATATCATTAGGCGATAATGACAGCTTGGATGCTGATAAGGATTTTCCAAAAATTAAAGGAGTAAAAGAAGGATTGTCGCAATATTATCAACTTGAAAAGCTGACAGATTTTTATTCTTTAAATAGTGGCAGGACATTTGCAAAGGTGGGAGTAAACAAATGGAAAAATGTTTCTAAGACAGTTGTTAAATTTGTTATTATTGATAATAAACCGCATCTAAATGCAAAGGGGATTGATAATATGATCAAAAAAGCGCTAAGTTTTTCTTGGTTACTACAAATAAAAATCATCCAGCATTTGCCAGAAAGGATGAAAAGAATTTAGAAATAATTTATTTCAAAGATAAGGTGGATTTTAAAAAATTATTTAAGGACTTAAAGGAAAAGCATAGCGTTAAAAGAATGACTATACAATCAGGAGGAACCTTGAATTCTGAATTTTTGCGCGAAGGATTAATTGATAAGATTTCAATTGTTATAGCACCGTTGTTAATTGGAGGAAAAGATACTAGCACGTTAATTGATGGCGAGTCGCTGAAATCAGTCAAAGAAATTAATAAGGTAAGGGCGTTAAAGCTTGTTAGTGTTAAAAAATTAAAATCATCTTATATTAACTTAAAGTATAAGGTTTTAAATTAAAAATATTATGATAGCAATTGGAATTATAGTCATTATTCTTTTGGTGGTGGGAGCGATAATAATGGGGGCTAGGGAAGATAAAAATAAATAAAACGACCTTCCGTGGGTGTTTTTTAGAATTACGGATTTGTTAGAGTCTATTTAAGTTATCAAATTTAGCATGATAGCATGATGGTTGAAAAGCCGCTTGGATATTCTCCGAGCGGCTGAATCGACAGACGAACGTACAAACTAAGATCAACTCCTTTTTGAGAAAGTAAAGGTTGCGGGATAGGATTCGTTGTAGGCGGGTTTGTCGTAGGCCACTTTCCATCCAGCCTTTCTGTATATGCCCTCTACATCCAACCATCCTTTCTTAAATATTTCTGGTCTATTTAGACCTTTTGCCACCAGTATTGCAACCACGTCATCCTGGCGAATGGTTGCGTAACCGTTGTTGAATTTTTCCGCGATTAGCTGGTTGAACGCTTCCAGCACTTCGTTCGGAAAGCTCGCCTGTTTTTGTTTTGCAACATCACTAGGCTTGATTGGAGCGACTTTCTTATCCATGCTGGCCCCCTTTCTTTCTGAGTTGATTTTTCAATGAACTGACTACATTGATAGTCTATCTTGATTTTGTAATTTCTGCAGAAAATCTTGACTAAATGTATCAAAAAAAGTACAATTATAAATAATATGAGGATAAAAGAAATATTCAAGCGTCTTGATTTGCCAAAGCACGCCGATATCGTATATCAAATTCTGCAACGCCAAGGGGCGATGTCGGCTACAGATATTTGCAAACGGGTGGATCTGCACCGGCCGGCTGTTTACCGTGCTCTCAGCGCTCTTATAAAGCACTCATTTATTTTTATAGAAATAAAGGGCCAGCGCAAATTTTATCACGCAGCCAACCCAACATTAATTGCTGCAGAATTTTCTGAAACATCAGATAACGTATCAGCGGCGATAGCGGCCAAATCAATTGCCGATGATAAATATCTGCAAAGAGAAATCCGTTTTTTAAACGGGTTTGAGGGAATTCGGGCTGCATTTGATGATGTTATTAAACATTGTCCGCACGGTTCTACTTTTTATCGTTATACCTCGGAAAAGGATCTTGATGCTGTCAATCGCTACCTTTCCAAAAATTACAGAGCCCTGCGTGACCGGAAAAAGTTGGAAAGGATGGTGATAAGTAATCCTATTTCCGGCAAAAGAAAAAAACCGCGCCTTGAGCGGTTCGTCAAATTTATCTCGCCTGAATCTTATCTGTTTGATCAAAATATTATTCAATTGGTGTATGGCGACAGGATATCATTTATTGATTTAAATACCGAAAGAGTGCTGATTATCGAAAATAAGATGTTGGCAAATTTTCAAAAAGTCATTTTTCAGCAGCTATATAGCAAATTGCCATTACCGTAGACATCAATTATTTGGCAATTACAAGGGGCCTTTTGAAGAGTGGCAATTAATAATATTGGTATATTGTACTAAAGTTATATATTTGATTCAAAAAATTAATTTTTCATCAATTTTAAAAAATTATGAAAAATCTCATCTCCACAGGTTTTATTGACAAACATTTCAGGATGAAACTGTACTGCATAAATTGGTCGTTTTTTGTGTTTTATGGCCTCAATCCCATCTTTTGATTTGGCAAGAGCCGTTAAGTCGCCATCTGCTTTTTTAATAACCCAGCGATGGCCTTCATATACTTGAAAATTATCTATCTCTGAAAATATTTCATCGGGTTTCACTATTTTAATGTCAATAATTCCGTGCTCCTTATTTTTTAGAGGTTTTAATTTTGCGCCAAACGCGTAAGCTATTAATTCAAATCCAAAACAAATTCCAAAAATTTTGGCTTTTGATGTTTTTATCAAATTAATTTCTTTTTTTAGCAACCCTTCATTTCCACAAACAGGAAAATTATGGCCTCCAGAAAGAATAATGACGTCAAAATTTTTAGCATGAGCAACATCAATCTCAGAATAATTTACAACCTTGAACGGTAAATCGACAAGCAATTTTTTTAGCTTAGCCAAATGTTTTGTACCATTATCAATAATTAGAATTTTCATATAAAAATTAAATTAAATCAGCCCCTTTGTATTAATTTTGAAATTTAAAAACTAAAATCGGCTTTTGTAAAAGCCGATTTTATGATTCATTAGCCCAGGAGTCCTGTCAATCGCAGAAGATAGAGAAATAAACCCGTTGAGACAATAAATATTGCCCAGCCAAGGCTTAATCCAATTGGAGAGCCCCACTCATCCCATTTCCATCTTCGAGGTCTTCGTTCTAACCAATATCTTTCATCCGCGGTTAGACTAAGTTTGTCGTCTTTGTTTTGATCCATAAGAAGTGTGATAAAAAATTGAGTTATATTATCCAATCGGCCTTTATTTTTTGGATAATTTGGGGCCCTTGTTTTTCAGTTAGTTTGGACTCTTTTTGGCGTCCCAAGGGCAGGACAAGAGTAATATTCCAATGTCTGAATTTTAACAGAGTTTTCCTTTGTCGGCAAATTGTTGGTAGAAAACTATTATTTAAGTGGCGATTTATGGCTTTTGGAAAGTTGATATTTATGGACTGAAAAATCTTTCAGTGGCTAATCTTGCTTATTTGTTTTTGAAATAACCAAAATTATCTTGTAGATAATTAAATTTATTCAAAGCTTCTCTTCTGATTATTTTTCCTTGGGGGGAAATAATTATTGCTTCTTGAAAAAGAAGCAGGGGATTTTCATAGCGAATAAAAAAATTTTTATATTTAATTAAATAGTCTCGGGTATTTAATTTGATTTTCTTCCCATTCTTTTGGATGTTTTTAAAGAGGCCATTGTTTCTAAATGAGCTAGAAAAAAAGTCCAGAATTATACGATTGGGATATTTTTTTCCTAAACTCGATAGAACAGGAAAAATGTTTTTCAAATATACTTCTTTGCTAATCCCAAAGTTTGGTGGACTATTTTTGTATGGTATCCAAGTATCAAAAATATAATTAATTTTATTAAGTCTGGCAAAGTAATTTACAAATTGCTTTATTTCTGAGTAATTTAATTTGTTTATAGTAAAAATAAGATTTATTTGCTTAACATTTTTGTTTTTATTTGCTAAACAAATAGATTCCTCGACGCTTTTAAAGCTAGAATTAATCCTGATTTGTTCTTGATTTATTTTAAGCCCCTCAATTGAAAAATCAACAAAATCGATTTTTAAATTCGGCCATTCTTGAATGAAATTTTTGAATTTACTTCCATTATTTATAAATCCGCACCGTAATCCTTTTTTCTTGGCTGTCATGATTATTGCTGCGACTTTTTTTCGTGATTGAATTGTTAGTAATGGTTCCTTATATATAATTGAAATAATTTTACCACCATAATCAGCAAAGTCATTAATTAATTTAATCCATTGTTTTTTTGAAAATTTTTTGTTTCCAGATATATGCTGGGGCGAGCAATCGCAATGCAAACATTTATAATTACACTTATCGTTAATCGCTATTAAGAGTATGTGAGGTTTTTTTATTGTATTTGGCATTTTGTTAAAGGTTGCGACAATTATGGTTTAAGAGTAAAATGTAATTTATTGGTATATTTTACATATTTATATATAATAAATATGTAAATTTATATAAATACTTTAGTTTAAGTGTAATATTTTTGACTTATGTTAAAAAATTATGTTAATAAATTGGGATTACCAGAAAAAGATTCCAATATTTATCTGACGCTGCTTGAGCATGGCCTTCTTCATGCTAAAGATGTCTCTAAATATTCTGCTATAAACAGGACGACAGTTATTTATTTGCTTGCTAAATTGGTAGAAAATGGTTTGGTTGGTGTAAATATTAAAGGTAAGCGCAAATTATATTTTGCTAAAAACCCACAGACAATACTGGAAAAAATAATTGAGAAGAAGACTTTTTTAGAGGCAGTAATGCCTCAGCTGGGACAATTCTTTGATAAGCAAAAAATTGGCAACCGTATTCAAGTTTATGATACTGTTAATGGCTTAAAGTTAACTATCGAAGACATAATAAAGCTTGATAATGCAAATAACGAGCTTTTAATTATGGAAGGCGATTTGGAAAGTGAAATGAAATTAGGTTTTGATTTTTGGAAATCCTTGCTGTCTAGAAAAAAACAGCTTAATATTTATTCCCGCACCATTTTGCCCCTAACTCAGAAATCAAACTTTATATTAAAAGATCATCCTATAGAAATACGTTATACTAAATTATTAAATAATTTTAATATCACCTGTTATCTTTATGCCAATAAGAGTGTGTTGATTCTGCCAAGAGAAACTCTTTGTATTGTCATAGAAAATAAATCAATCAAGGAATCATTGTCTTGTTTGTTTGAAGCTATTTGGAGCAGGGCCAAATAACTAATTAGTTTTTATTGTTTTTCTTTTTTTGGTTTTGCCTTTTCTTATTTTTACAGGTTTTTTTAATGTAAGGCCAGCACTACCTTTCGCTGATGGCATATTGTTTGGTTATTATTTATTTCTTTCCTATCATTATTAAATTTTTTATTATTGGACGCAAAATTTTATTAATCATTTTAAAATATTTTGGCAATATTTAAATAAAAAATTAAAAAAATAATAAAAGTGACACACAATGCGTCACTTTATGGAAAAACAAAAAGAAGTGAATTTAAGAACTTATATTAGGCATGTTTTGTATTAGGGGAGTAATCAAGAAAAAGAGAATTAATGAGTTGCTTTAAGTCGAGGATTAGAATTACAGAAGGAGTGGTGACTATTGAATAAAATGTACTTTATTTGTAAAATTAAAGTAAATAATATCCATTTAATTGTATGATTGAAAACAGTATTGTATACAGAAATCTCAAGAAATATAACTTTTTTAGGATGTCTAGAGCTGAAGGATCTTTTATATGGGATGAAAAAGGCAAGAAATATTTAGATTTTACTTCTGGATGGAATGTAACAAATCTGGGATGGAATAATTCAGGGGTTGCTGAGGCAGTTATATCCCAAGTTAAAAGAAATTCTCAGGGCCTTTTGTGGGGATCTGATCCGATTCAGGAAAAATATGCAGAAAAATTAATATCTGTATTACCCAAGGGACTTGATGCCTGTGCAAAAGCTACAAGCGGAACAGAGGCAGTAGAAGTTTGTATAAAAGTTGCAAGGGCGGCAACAGGAAGGAAAAAAATCATAGGTTTTAAAAATACTTATCATGGACAACTTTTTGCTACGTTGGCTTTAGGATATTCTTCTGAGATGGTGGAAAAAATTTCTCCACTCGTCCCTGAATTTATACAAATGGATTTTCCTACCGATAATTTAGGAGAAGAAAATTTTAAAAGATTTATTATTTCTTTGGAGGAAATTCTTTCAAGAAAAGATGTGGCGGCTATTGTAACTGAGCCGGGAATTATTACTGGATGGGGTTCAACTTTAATTGCATATCCAGGTTTTTTAAAATCATTAAGAGAACTTACTGAAAAATATGGGACGCTTTTAATTATTGATGAGGTGGGTACTGGTTTTTCAAGAACAGGAAAATTATTTGGCATTGAACACGATGGTATTGTTCCTGATATTATTGCTTTTGCTAAGGGGATTTCAAACGGTGTATCTGCTATTGGTACTGCGGTAGGAAGATCGGAGGTGTTTGAAGCTACTTTCCCACATATAAATTTAATTTCAACATTTGGTTGGACGCCGATTGCCTGTGCCGCTGCATTAAAAACTTTAGAAATTCACTTACGTGATAAAGTTTGGGAGCAGGCAGATACAAAAGGTAAATACATTGTAGAAAAATTAAATCCATTAGTCGGAGATTCAATAATGGATATTAGGGCGAAGGGCATGGAGATTGGTATAAGTTTAAAAAATGGAGAAACGGCTAGAAAAGCTATAGACGAATGTTTTGAGAAAGGCTTGCATATTGTAGTTGGTGCCGATAATAATCTTCAGTTAATGCCACCACTTACAATTTCTCAAAGTGAATTAGATGCTGGGTTAGAAATTTTAATTAACGTCTTATCAAATATAGAATAAAAAAATGAGAAAATACATATCACCATTTATATAAAGAATTTTTTCCAAAATTAGTTAATGTGGTGCTATAATAGAGAAAATAGACCAACTTCGTGGTGAAATATTATGAATGAAGGTAAAATAACATATCGTTTTAAAACACCAATCTATCCTGGCAATATTCTTTATGTTAATTTAATCGGCCAATATGCTTGCACTAATGATTGTGTTTTCTGCACACGGCCGAGAACTAAAAAAGATATTGGCAAATCCAATATATATGAAAAAAAAGCGGAATCATTCTTGTATCTTTCCAGGTCCCCATCTGCCAAAAAGGTTTTGAGTGAAATAGAGGAGAATATTAATAAGGGCGATAAGGAGATTGCCATTATTGGTTTGGGAGAGCCGTTGATTTATTTTGATAAAGTGCTTCAGGTGATTAAAAGCATAAAGTCAAAGCACAAGATAAAAGTTAGGATTGATACTAATGGTCAGGTTGAATGCTATCATAAAAATTGTGCAAGTAAATTGGCAAAAGCGGGACTGGATGAAATTAGAATATCTTTAAATGCCATAAATGAGGAAGATTATAATAAGATTTGCCGTCCCAAGCATAGAGATGCATTTAAAAATCTTCTTAAATTTATTATCGAATGCAAAAAACAGCGAATGGTAACTAAAGTAAGCTTTGTTACTGGTTTCAAAATTTATGGAATCTCTGCAAAGCGGGAAAAAGAATATGTTTTATTTGCGAACGAGATAGGAATTAAAAAAGAAAACATTATCCTGAGAATGTTTGTAAAATAATGTTGGGATATAAAAGTACAATAAATAAAAATCGCCGTTAGGGCGATTTTTAGGTGTGCAGGTCACACGATACTAATTTTCTTATGCGGATCGGACGGGATTTGAACCCGCGACCTCTGCCGTGACAGGGCAGCGCTCTAACCAACTGAGCTACCGATCCAGGACCCTGCAGAGCAGGGAAGTTCTATTTGATTTTCTCTACAATCTTTGCAAAGATGTCAGGATTTTTGTAAGCAATTTCTGAAAGCACTTTTCTGTCCAATCCAATGTTTGCTTTTTTGATCAAATCGATAAACTTGCTGTAGCTAAGGCCATGTTCCCTTGCTGCTGCATTTAATCTAATAAGCCACAACGATCGGTTGGTTCTTTTTTTGGTCTTTCTGTGCTCATAGGCGTTTACGCCAGCTTTAATAGCTGCAACTTTGGCAAGCTTAATTCTGTTTTTTAAACCGCCCTTAAATCCTTTGGTTTTTTGGAGTATGTTTTTTCTTCTTTTGGCATGAAGCATTCCTCTTTTTACTCTTGGCATAATATTTAATAATAATTTTTATTAGTTGTAGGGCATCATTGTCCTGATATTTTTGGCATCAGAATTGCTAATAGACTGGTCTCTGCGTTTGTTGCGCTTTGTTGTGCCGTCTTCTCTTGCATTAAAATGATCCTGTCCGGCAGTTCTTTTTATGACCTTCTTATTCTTGGTTATCTTAAACCTTTTTGCAACAGCTTGTCTTGTCTTTATTTTTGGCATATTTTTTGTTAAATAAATAGACGATAATCGTCTTTCGTAATATGTAATTAATTTTATAACGAAATGACTGCGGAAATTTTACTGCCCAGCTTGATGACATCTTGCTCTATCTTTAGTGGTTTGCCCTCAAGCTTGATTGTAATTCCATCAATCATTTTTTTAATGCTTTCTTTGGCAATATCAATATGCTGGTGTTCGCGTCCTTTTAAAAACAACTCAATTCTTACTTTGTCTCCATCGGCCAGGAATTTTGCAGCTTGCGCGGCTCGGATGTCTATATCATGTTGGCCGATGCGGCTGGAAACTTTGATTGTTTTGACGTCAATAGTTTTTGTTTTGGATTTTAATTTTCGTTCCTGCTTTTCTTTTTGATATTTAAAACTTCCATAATCCATGAATTTTGCAATAGGCGGCTCACTCTTGGGAGAAACTTCCACTAGATCAAGTCCTCTTGATGATGCTTCTTGAAGCGCTTTGAATTTATCCATTATTCCTAAAGGATTTCCTTTCTCGTCTATTATCATTAACTGGAGGGAGAATATCCTTTCATTTACCCTGAAGTCTTTTGTCGGTGCCTGAGTATTTTTACCCCTAAATGATCTTCTCATTAATTTTTTTATTTATAAAAGTTTATAAGGTTGTTAAATTAAAAATTGGATAACTTAATAACCTTATCAACCTTAGACAAATGTGGAGATGAGGAGGTTGAACTCCTGTCTAGAAGAAAATCATAACATGGTTATACAAGCTTTACTCTTTTAATTTTAGCGCATAACTAAAAAAAGAGCAAAAAGTCATGGCTTTGCCTATTGTTTAAACAAGAGCATAAGGCGGAGCTCTTGCCGATCCCGGTGTTATGACACCGCTTGCTGCTTAACGGGAGTGGGCAGGGCGATGGCTACTGACTTTTAGGCAATAGCGGGTGCCATTGCAAATCCACTGAAAGCGGATTTAACTTTGGCGAATAAGTTGTTTACACTTATATTTTGACAATATTTAACGAGCTATTATCAATCTCGACTTGCCATATTACAATAAGGTCTCCTATCGAAACAAACATCCCCTTATTTTTGTTTTAATGTCCTCTTTATCTGCCTTTCGGCCTCTCTTTTCTTTATTTGCTCTCTCTTGTCAATCATGGTCTTTCCTCTAGCTAAAGCGATTTCAACCTTGATTAATCCTTTCTTAGTATATACACAAGTTGGGATAATTGTCAAGCCTTTTTGCTTATTTTTGCCGATCAATGAGGTCAATTCCTTTTTGTGTAGCAAGAGTTTGCGTGGCTTGTCCGGAATGTAGTTTTGCAGGTTTCCTTTGGCCGGGCCGTAGGCGGCAATATTACAATTAATAATCCAGGCTTCGCCATTGGCATCAATTCTGATGTAGCTTCCTTTAATGCTGACTCTTCCGCCTTTGACAGATTTAACTTCAGCACCCTTTAAAACAATGCCCGCCTCAAATCTCTCAACGACTTCATAATTGTAGAGTCCTTCTTTGTTGTTGGCGAAAATTTTGTTTCTTGTTGACGCTGCTTCCTGCATTTTGTATAATTAATATATTATTAGTCTAATTTAATCATCTTTTTAAATGTCTGTCCAATCGAAAAAAATAACATTCGATATTTCCTCAAAAGCGATTTTTAGAATTCTATTGGTAGCCGTGCTTTTAGTGTTTTTATATTTTATAAGAGACATCCTTGTAATTGTTTTTGTTTCCTTAATTTTGGCTTCCGCTTTCGGTCCATGGGTTGATGGAATGCAAAAGGTTAAGATTCCCCGAGCGCTTGGGATACTTTTTATTTTTCTAGGAGCCTTTCTGCTTATATCATTTTCAATATATTTGATTATACCGCCTATCGCCTTTGAATTAAATGATTTGATAGTAAACTTTCCGACTTATTGGGAAAAGTTCTCGTCCATGTTTCACAACTTTTCTCAATTTGTTGACAGCAAAGGACTGGGGGATAATTTAAATAATGTATTGGGCTCAGTCCAGGGAAGTTTAGGAATGTTTGCCGGTGGATTTTTAGGCAGAATATATTCTTTTGTCGATGGCATCTTTTCAATATTTATGATAATCGTTTTGACGTTTTATTTTACAGTTCAGGATCAATATTGGAAAAAGGGTCTGCAAGCTTTTTTGCCAATTAAAAAGAGGCCGTATTTTATTGATCTGATTTGCAGGATGCAAGAAAAAATTGGATTATGGCTAAGGGGACAGTTGATCCTTTGCTTGATAATATTTTTTCTCAGTTGGCTGGGATTAACATTGCTCGGAGTAAAATATGCTGCCGTGCTTGCTCTCTTTACCGGCATAATGGAATTTATTCCTTTCATCGGGCCATTTATTGCCGCTGTACCTGCAATTTTTATCGCCCTTACTCAATCGCCAACTCTAGGTTTATTGGTTTTAATCTTGTATATTGTAATACAGCAGTTGGAAAATTTGATAATTGTTCCCAATGTTATGAAAAAAGCGGTAGGATTAAATCCTATTGTCATAATTATTGTGATGTTGATAGGCGCTCGTTTGGCTGGGATACTTGGAATTTTATTGGCGGTGCCTGTTGCGACTGCCACCAGCGTGGCGATTAAGGATTATATTCAGTATAGGAACGATAAGAATGCTAAAGCAGATAACCAAAATTAATATATATAATAAATAAATAATTTTTCATAATTTTTATTATGAAAAAGGGAGAAAATAAAAAAATGGTTTACATGAAAAACAGAAGGCCGATTTCAAGAATGGCCGATGAAGGCTTCTCTTCCGAAGAGGAGATGCCATCAAAAAGCCAAGGCGGGTTTGGCTGGTCAAAAACAATAATGGTCATAATTGTTGTCATTATTATCGTTATCGCGGGATGGTTTATTGCCACCAGAAAAACGGGCACTGGTTTTGCTGGATCAAACATTGCTCAAGTATCAAATGATTGGCAGGCTATATTTTTGACCAATGGCCAGGTTTATTTTGGCAAGGTTACCGGCGTCAGTGAAAAAACTTTGGGTTTGAATAATATTTACTATTTGCAGGTAGTTTCAAAACCGCTTCAGCAATCGCAGACTGGCGTTGCTGATCAGCAATCGCAAGAATTAACCCTGGTTAAGCTTGGGAATGAAATCCACGGGCCATATGACGGCATGATTATAAACAGGGATCAGATACTTTTAACGGAAAAGTTAAAGAGTGATTCAAAGGTGGTTCAAGCCATAAACGAAAATATTGCCAAAGAAAAACAGACTCAGACTCAGAATCCGGCACAAACTCAAAAAAAATAGTTAACTCTATAAAAAACTCCGCTGTTTTGGCGGAGTTTTTTAATTAGTTTAATAATATCTATTTTGGCGGTTTTAGAGACGCCTCGCCTGCTGCTTTTTATTTTGTTATAATGAAGATATAAAGAAATATTTTTTAAATATAGTCCCAAATTTTAAAAACATTTTTTTGAAAAATATGGACGAACAAGAACAAAATAAAATTTCCGTCGGCGGAGAAGATTTCATTTCACTTTCGGAAGCGGCAAAACAATTTGCTTTTAGTCTGAGGTATTTAACGTCAATGATGCAAAAAGGCAAGTTGAAAGTTTTTAAGATGGGTGAAAATTGGTACACCTGTGAGAAATGGATGCATGAGCACAAAAAACACATCACCGAGCTCATAGAAGATGAGATAAAAAATCAAGAACACAACTTGTCTCACTTGCGAAAATGGGTCAAAAAAATTGGCAAGAAATAGCTTGCCAAAATAGCCTCAATTCGTTAATATTAAGAAAATTTTAATTATCCTAATTTATGAAGAAAGACAGCGAATTAATGCAAAAAATTGTTTCATTATGTAAAAGGAGGGGCTATATTTTTCCGGCTTGTGAAATATATGGCGGTTTTGCGAATTCATATAGCTATGGGCCGTATGGAACGGAACTCAAGAATAATATCAAGAAATTGTGGTGGAAAAAATTTGTTCAGGATAGAGAAGATATGGTTGGCATGGATGGTCCGATTTTACTCCACCCTAAATTATGGGAGGCCTCTGGGCATTTAACAGGTTTTAATGATGCTATGGTAGATTGTAAAAGCTGCAAGAAAAGATATAGGGCAGATACATTAATCGAAGGAGCAACCGGCAAAGATCTAGAGGGCGATTTGGAAAAAATGAATAAGGCATTAAATGAAGAAAAAGTGGCTTGTCCTAATTGCGGCAAATCAAATTGGACAGAGGCAAGGTATCTAAGCTTGATGTTTAAGACTGAAATGAACAGTATTGATGGGTCGGTATATCTTAGGCCGGAAACCGCTGGAGCAATATTTGTTGATTTTAAAAATGTTGTTGATTCAATGAGAGTGCGAGTTCCTTTCGGAATTGCGCAAATCGGCAAAGCGTTTAGGAATGAGATTGTTGCCGGCAACTTTATCTTTAGGCTTAGGGAATTTGAGCAAATGGAAATAGAATATTTTATTTCTCCGGAAGAAAAGTGGGAAGCATTATTTGATGGCTGGCTAAGGCAACAGGAGGAGTTTGTCCATGAGCTTGGTGCCAATAAAGAAGATATCAGGCAGCATGAACATCCAAAAGAAAAATTATCCCATTATTCAAGAAAGACTGTCGATATACAATATAACTTTCCGTTTGGCTGGAGTGAATTATACGGTTTGGCACATAGGGGTGATTTTGATTTAACTCAGCATCAGAAATTTTCAGGCCAGGATTTATCATATACAGATCCAAATACCCAAAAGAAATTTTTACCGCATGTTTTGGAGCCCACCTTTGGAGTTGACAGAAGTATATTAATGGCTTTGTGCGCGGCCTACGATGAGGAGCAGCTAGAAGGGGAGACAAGAATTTTATTAAGATTGCCTAAAGCCTTAGCTCCGATAAAAATTGCCGTATTCCCATTATTAAAAAATAAGCCGGAATTGGTGAAAAAAGCCAAAGAAGTTTTTGACAATCTTAAAAGTGATTATATGTGTGAATTTGATGATAATGGCAATATTGGCAAGCGGTATCGAAGACAGGATGAAATTGGAACGCCATATTGTTTGACCGTTGATTTTGATTTTTTAGAAGACAATACTGTTACGGTTAGAGATAGAGACAGTATGAAACAGGAGAGGATTAAAATTTCTGAATTAAGTTTATTTTTTAAAACTAATTTATAGGAATGTATAAAAAAGAAACATTAAAAAACGGACTGCGTCTAATAACGGCGCCTTTGAGTGAGACAAAAACAGCAAATATATTTGCCTTGTTTCGCGTCGGTTCGCGTTATGAAAGTAAAAAAATGAATGGGGCATCTCATTTTGTTGAACATATGATGTTTAAGGGCACTAAAAATAGGCCAAACGGGCTGGCTGTCTCCAAAGATCTTGATGGGGTCGGGGCTGAGCACAACGCCTTTACCAGCAAGGACAATACTGGATACTATATTAAGGCAGATTCCAAGCATTTAAGTCTTGCCACCGATATTATTTCTGACATGATTTTGCATTCCAAATTTGAATCTCAAGAGGTAGAACGTGAAAAGGGAGTTATTGTTGAGGAAATTAATATGTACGAGGACAATCCTATTTATTATGTTGATAGTCTGATGGAACAATTGATGTTCGGTTCAAATTCTCTGTCCATGATGGTTGGCGGTAGCCGTGAAACCGTTAAGGGTATTAGTCGTGATGATCTGTATAAATATTATAGGCAGATGTATACCGCAAATAATGCTGTTATTTGTGTGGCCGGAAATTTTAATTCTTCCAACATCGCCGAAGTAAAGAAAACTTTCTCTCTTCTGCCTAAAGGCCCAAAACATAAATTTGTAAAATTTAATTCAGATCAAAAAAAACCTCGAATAAAAGTCAACTTTAAAGAAACAGAACAGGCACAAATGTGTTTGGGTTTTCCTGGTTATTCATATGGTGATAAAAATAATATTGCGCTACAGGTATTGTCCGTTATTTTAGGTGGCAACATGAGTTCTCGATTATTTTTGAGCGTTAGGGAAAGGGAAGGACTGGCTTACTATATTCATGCTTCGGTAAATAACTTTGAAGATACCGGAGCAATGTATGTCCAGGCCGGTCTTGATAAAAGCAGAATATATGATGCAATCAAATTGATTAAGTCAGAATTAAAGAATGTTGCAAAAACCATCAAGGCCGATGAAATTAAAAGGGCAAAAGATTATATTGCGGGAAGAATAGCGATAGATTTAGAGGATACATCATCTCTGTCGCAATGGTATGCCTTCCAAGAATTAATGATAAATAAAATTGCGACGCCCGATGAAAGGATGAAGGCAATAAGCGAAGTTACGGCTGATGACTTGTCTAGAGTAGCAAAGGACATTTTAAATTTTAAAAGAATGAACATTGCGGTTATCGGTCCTTATAGAGATGATAAAAAATTTAAGGAGTTATTATGAAAATCGGAATAGATTGCCGGAGCATGTTAAATTTAAGGGGAGGAGAATTGGCCGGGGTGGGCCATTATACTTATTATCTTGTTAAAAATTTGTTAAAAATAGATCAGGAAAATCAGTATGTACTATTTGTTGACCATAAGTTTAGTTCGGAAAGTGATTTTGCAAATGACAATTGCAAAATAGTAAAGTTCCCTTTCTATGAATATAAAAAGTATCTGCCAGTGGCCTATTCTCAGATGCTCATAACGTCTTTTTTAAATAGAGAAAAATTAGATCTGTTTCATTCTCCGGCAAATATTGTTCCTCTTTTTTATAGCCGACCATCTGTGGTTACGATTCATGATTTGGCAATATACCGTTTCCCGGAATTTTTTCCAAGAAGTTTTTTAAGCCGGCAGGCCTTTTCCACAAAAATTTTGGTGCCTAAAACCTTGATTAAGGCAAAAAAAATAATTGCAGTTTCAAAAAATACCAAAAAAGACATTATTGAAAATTTTGGTATCCCGGAGGACAAAATAAATGTTGTTTATGAAGGCTTTGATTCTGCCGGTAAAAATCTTGCTGTTGGAGCTAATTTCAAAAATGTTTCTGACAAGTACGGCATTGGCGACAAATATTTTCTTTTTGTCGGTACAATAGAGCCTAGAAAAAATCTAATAAGATTGATCCATGCTTTTAGAAATTTGATGATGGTTTATGATTCGCCAGCAAGAGGTTGCCAATTAATACTCGCCGGAAATAGAGGCTGGTATGATGAGGAGGTTTTTGAATCAATCGCGACTGCCAATGCCAGTATTTTGGCTAAGGATAATAGGCGCAGCGGAAAGGAAAGAAGGCGCGGACTGGATATCAGGCCCGAAGAATCAAGGCAAAAAGACGGAGAAAGACGAAAAGATGTTGAGAGAAGGAAAAATGATCCAATTAAATATATCGGCTATATAACCGATGAAGAAAAGTTTGCTTTAATGGCAAATGCAGTAAGTTTTGTCTTTCCTAGTTTGTATGAAGGCTTTGGGTTGCCGATTTTAGAAGCGATGAGTGTTGGTACTCCAGTGATCACCTCAAACGGCAGTTCGTTGTGTGAATTGGCAGATAGTAGTTGCGGTCATTTAGTGGACCCATCAAGCGAGGCAGACATTGCTAATGCAATGCAAACAGTTTTGACGGATGAGGGACATTGCGAAAGTTGTAAAAAGGTTTGTCTTCAAAAAACAGAACAATTCAGTTGGGAGAAATGTGCCAATGAGACGTTGGAAGTCTATATGGCAGCTCTCAAAAAATAGATTAAAAAAACCGGCTCAACGCCGTTTTTTTATTTTAGTCTTATACAAAATAATGCAGTGAAATAAGTAGGGCAAGGCCAATTCCTTGAAGTAGCATACCATATTTTATTGGAATATCATTTTCTAATTTGCTTAGCAGTAGGTAATGGACTTTATTGTGAAATGTATAAAACCACTTTAGCCATTTGAATTTAGTAAATTGGTAAAGGCCGACTATTAAATCTGGCAATACTCCGCCCAATATGGCCATGGATACGCTATCGGATTTTGCAAAATCAAAAGTTTTAAAAATAAAAACTAAATAAATAACTAGGGCACAGGCGTCCATGCTGCCGTAGAGGGCCATCATTGTTAGTTTGTCTTCGCGCCGGACTTTTTTCATTTTTAGGCCCCAAAATTTTTTCCCCAATTCTTTATCGCCATGAGGGATTATGTCAAAAACAAAGTGCAGGCCCATGCCGGCAAAAAATGCTAAAATCGGATTTGATATTTGAGAGCCAGCCAGAGTCGCAATTGCCGCGTGAACTGTTATAAACATAGCTAAAGTTAATTTAATTAATTATAGCAGATGTGTTTTATAATTCAAATAAAAAATACGGCTAAGCCGTATTCTTATGCCCGAGGTGAGACTCGAACTCACACACCTTGCGGTACACGATTTTGAGTCGTGCGCGTCTACCAATTCCACCACTCGGGCTTTTTAAATTTCTCTTTGGTAGCAGGGGAGGGAATTGAACCCTCGACCAAAGGCTTATGAGTCCTCTGCTCTACCACTGAGCTACCCTGCCATAGGCATAAAAACATAAAAACACAAGAACATAAAAACTTTGTTTTAATGCTTTAAGGTTCTTGTGTTTTAATGTGATCGCTTGTTGCGGGGGTGGGACTCGAACCCACGACCTGCGGGTTATGGGCCCGCCGAGCTGCCAACTGCTCTACCCCGCGATATATTTTATCTGAAGTTCTTTGTTAATTATAGCACAAAATTCTAATTTTGCAAGCCCTACGGCCTTTTATGTAATTAATAATTATGTTATAATTTGTCCATGGGACAAATAATTTCAGTTGTTAATCAAAAGGGTGGGGTGGGCAAAACAACCACCTCCATTAATTTAGCCGCTTATTTAAGTAGATTTGGCAAATTTGTTTTATTGGTCGATTTAGACCCTCAAAGCAATGCAACGTCGGGTTTAGGAATTGATCGCAATAATTTAGACAAAGGCATTTATGAAGTGCTGACAGGACCCCATTCATTTAGGGATGTCATCATTGGAACTGATCATGATTATTGTAAACTGGTTCCATCAACTGCTGCACTCGCAGGAGCAAACGTTGAGCTTGTTGGTGCAGACAGGAGAGAATTTAAATTATATGATAATTTACTGGAGGTCAAAAATGATTTTGACTATGTTATAATTGACTGCCCGCCATCTCTGGGACTTTTAACAATAAACGGTTTGGTGGCTTCAGATAAAATTTTAATTCCTGTTCAGGCGGAATACTTTGCCTTGGAGGGTTTGGGTCAATTATTATCTACAATAGGATTAATTCAAGAAAATATAAAGCCGGAATTGGATGTCTTGGGAGCAGTTTTGACTATGTATGATAGCAGATTCAAATTAGCCAATGATGTATTGAGGGAATTATATAAATATTTTCCAAATAAAATATTTAGATCAGTCATTCCAAGAAGTATAAGGCTTTCGGAAGCGCCTAGTCATGGCAAAACAATTTTGCATTATGACCCAAAATCCAAAGGCGCCCGCGCTTATGAGAGATTGGCAAGGGAATTTATTTATTTAACTTCATAATCTTAAATTTTTAATATGACTAATAAATTATCTGGTCTTGGCAGAGGACTGGGATCACTCATACCAAATAAAAAACTGGCATCGATGTCGTTCGATGATGATTCAATAATGGCCGAAGTTGTGGGCAAGAGGGAATCGGTGGTTGAAATTGATGTGCAGAAAATCGTTCCAAATCCTTATCAGCCAAGAATGGATTTTAGCGAGGAGAGTCTAAATGATTTGTCTGAATCCATTAAAGAGCATGGTATCATTCAGCCGTTGATTGTTGTTAAAAATGGTCCTGACGAGTGGCAGCTTATTGCCGGAGAGAGGCGATGGCGTTGTGCAAAAAATTTGGGTTTGAAAACAGTACCGGTTATTGTCAGAGACATGACCGACCAGAAAAAGATGGAGATTGCTTTGATAGAAAATTTACAAAGGCAGAATTTAAACGCGTTAGAGGTGGCCATTGCTTATCAAAAATTATTGGATGAATTTAATATGAGTATTGATCAGCTAGCTCAAAAGGTTGGTAAAAACAGATCTACCATAAATAATACGCTGAGGCTACTGACTGCGCGTGAAGAGGTCCATCAGGCGATAAGAGATGGAAAGATAAGCGAGGGGCATGCCAGAGTTTTGGCGGGGTTGCCCGAAGAGGATCAGTTGGATGTTCTTCAAAAAATTTTAGATGGAACTATGAGTGTCAGGGATACGGAGAAAACCGGAAGAGAAATAGTAATAAAGAAAAAGCTAAGAACACTGATCAAAGATCCGGAGTTAACGGTGAAAGAAGAGGAGTTAGAAAAATTGTTGAATACAAGAGTAGACATAAAAGGCAGCACAAAAGCCGGTCAAATTATTATTAAGTATTTTTCTAACGAAGAGTTCAACGAGATATTGAAGAAAATAGGTTAATTAATCTTTATAAAAATCCCGCCTAGTTGGCGGGATTTTTATTTTTATTTAGAGCGGTTCTAATTTTATTTTTAGCCATCGATGTTTTTGCCATTTCCAGCCAGTCTGGATTGGGTGTTTTGCGATTTTTATCTGTGATGATTTCTACAATATCGCCGCTTTTTAAATTGTGGGCAAGGTTTACCATTTGACCGTTTACTTTCGCTCCGACACATTTATCTCCCAGGGAACTGTGTACATGATAGGCAAAATCTATTGGCGACGCCTGTTCCGGCAGTTCAATTACGTCACCGCGCGGCGTGAAAACAAAAATTCTATTTTGAAAAATATCAAATTTCACTGTCTTTAAGAATTGCTCATTGTCCTTAATTTGTTTTTGCCACTTTAGCAGTTCGTCAATCCATTTAAAACATTCTTTTCCTAATTTGTCGCATTCCTTGTAGTTCCAATGTGCGGCAATTCCAAACTCGGCCATTTCATGCATTTCATTTGTTCTAATTTGAAATTCAACAATTTCTCCGTTTTCGGTAAAAACCGTAGTATGAAGTGATCTGTAGCCATTTGGTTTGGGCTGAGCAATGTAGTCCTTGATTCTTCCCGGTACTGGCCTATATAGGCTATGGATTATACCAAGAGTCGTATAGCAGTCGGCTACAGAGGACAAAATAATCCTTAAGGCGAGCAAGTCATATACCTTTGACATATCCATATTAATATATGGCTTTTGTAATTTTTTAAACAAGCTGTATAAATATTTTGTTCGTCCTTGGATGGTGATGCTGTTTACCGGAATGTGATTCTCATTTAATTTTTCCGTGACTGACTGGATTACCTTTTCTAAGTGTTTTCCTTTTGCTTCATATTCTTTGGGTATCATTTTATTTATCCATTCAAATTCTTCGGGATAAACATATTTAAATGATAAATCTTCTAATTCGCTTTTAATTACGCCAATGTTTAGCCTGTGGGCGATGGGAGCATAAATTTCCAAGCTTTCCAGAGCGATTCTTTTTTGTTTGTCTTTAGGCAATGAGTCAAGAGTTTTTAAATTATGAATTCTATCGGCAAATTTAATAAGAATGATTCTAATGTTATTGCTCATGGCGATAAACATTTTTCTTAGATTTTCGGCATATCTTTCAAATCCGCGATATTTTATTTTTCCCAGCTTGGTAATTCCTTCAACGAGATTGGCAATTTCTGAACCAAAATTTTGTTCAATATCTTTTAAGCTATAATTTGTGTCTTCTGGAATGTCGTGGAGAATTCCTGCAATTATGGTGTTCATATCCAATTTTAATTCCGCCAGTTTTTGAGCTACTGCCAAGGGATGCGAAATATAAGGATCGCCGGAAGCTCTAAGCTGTCCCTTATGGGCCAAATATGCGTATTCATAGGCCAATTTAAAAAGATCCAGGTCGTCGTGGCCATTATTTTCTAGCATTTTTAGCAGTGATTGATATAATTCTTTTATTTTTTCTTCGGTCATATTTTAAGCTATTATAGTTTAGATTTTACTTTTTCGCAATTTTAAAATATTTCTGTGGATAATCCAAGATAATTTTTGCTAAAATATGTTATAATTATCTTTATATATTAATTTTAAAAATAAAATTATGTCTCGCAGTAAAATAACGGCTGTCCCAACAAAGACGGGCGTTGATGCAACGGTTGGTTTGTTTTTAGCTACCATTGTCATTTGTGGCGTGATAATGCTTGGCGGTTTTGGAGCAAGTATGGCCGCTGGTATTATTGGAACAACTAGCGCTTCTACTTATTGGACTTGTCAGGATTCACCTGAATCAGCCAATAATTTTATTCTTCCTTCGCTTGTCGATCCGGCATTATTTAAAACCTATAATGGGGATATTAGTAAGGTCAAATTTTTCGATGTTTATACGAGAGGAATCGCATCATGCGTTAAAGGTACTACTGGTAAACTAGTCTCTGCAGATAAATGCATAAAAGATGTTTGTACGAGCACTACTTGTACGCCTATTGCCGTAGCATCTTGTACGACGCAAGATAAAAATTGTCGTTTACAAGAGTCTTTTATTCTTACTACTGCCGATCTTGGTTCTAAAACTCGAACCTGGTTGCAGACAAGTGCTACGTCTAGAAGCATGATTAATAGCTGGAAATATAATTGCCCTAATGGATGTAGTAATGGTGCTTGCGTAAAGGAGAGTATTTTAATAACATATAATGTTTCTCGAGCAAATGAGAATAGAAATATTATATCCGGTTGGGGGATGGTTGATTTAATTTCATTTAATATCGTTAATCCTTTAAATAGAGAAATTACTATCACAAAATTAGGCATGCAACAAGATATTGATTTTCTTATGCCGTCTAATTTTTATGAAAATATTAATTGGGGTCTTGGCAATGCTTTGCCAAAAACCAAGATTGCTAATGATTCAATTATTTCTGGGATAAATATTAATGCTAATTTAATAGCTCCGATAAAAATTCCTGCTCGCAGTTCAATTCAAATAACGGCTTATGGTAATTTTTCTTCAACCACTCCTTCCGGAAAGGCTCTAAAATATTCAATTGATCCTAGTTATTTTAAGACTGCGGATAACACTAATATTATAGTAAATGATGGGAATACTCCAATCTATAGCGGTATTTTATTTACCCATAAAAATATGCCGGGAGTTGAAAAAATTGATACGTCAGGTATTTTAGCTAATGGCACCAATAAAATTATTGGATTAATGGTTTCCAGAAGCGTTGGTACTAACAATTTAACAAATCTTGAAATTAAAAAATTAACATTTAATGTTGTATCAAATTCAGGTTTAAATATAAAAAATATTAAATTGGTTGATGGCACTGGAAAGCAAATTGCAGCCGGGCAGATTAGTTGCTTTTCAAGTGATTCATGCAAAGATTTTTTTATAAAATTCAGGGATTTAAGTATTAAAATATCCGATACTGCTGCAAAAAAGTTTTATATTACGGCAGAAATCAGCAACGTTAAGCAGGGATCATTTCTTGCAACAAATATTGTTGGGGATCAGACATGGCCTATTCCTTATCCGCCGGCAAATTATTTGTTATTAGACAATGCAGCAAACTTTATTTGGTCTGAAATTGATATGCCAACAAAGTATTGGTATAATAGCTACCTTCTTTATAAGCCAGAAGGATTAAAAAATGTAATAATGAAATAATTTGTTTTAAAATAAAAACTCCCGCCATTATTGGCGGGAGTTTTTTTTGAATTTATAATTTATGCGGATTATGATTGGGGCAAGTCTTGTCGCTGCAGCGTTCAGGAATCGTTTTAGTGCCTTCCATCATTAGCTTGCCACAAGTTGGGCAGAGTTCTCCAGTTGGTTTGGCTTTTATGATATTTTTGCATTTAGGATAATTGCTACAACCATAGAATACACCGTAACGGCCACGTTTTTCTACCATGGTACCAACTTTACATTCCGGGCATTTTACGCCAGTATCATTAGCTTTCATCCGTTCGGCTTCGGCCGCTTCGTCCTTTTTGATAAATTTGCATTTAGGATAATTACTGCAAGCGATGAATTTTCCGAATTTTCCTTCCCGTTCAATTAGTTTGCCGGTCTTGCAATCAGGGCAATCCTCGCCGGTTTCTTTTGGTGCTTCTAGGACTTTGCCATCCAGTGCTGCGGCGCCATCGCAATCAGGATATTTTGAACATGAATAAAATTTTCCGCCACGTCCAAGCTTAATAATCATATCTGCTCCGCATTTGGGACATTTAATGTTGGATGGCGCTTCGCCTAAGTTGGAAATTTTTGGGATATCTTTTTTATCCTTTATTTCCTTGCTGAATGGGCCGTAAAAATCTTTTAATGTTTTAAGATAGGTTAATTTACCATTGGCAATATCGTCGAGCTCGTTTTCCAATTCGGCCGTATAGGTATCTGAAATATAATTGCTGAAATATTCAGTTAAAAAATCGCTGACTACTTCGCCGGTATCGGTTGGTTTTAAGGATTTTTGCTCTTTTTCCACATAACCGCGCACAAGGATTGTATTTATGATTGATGCATAGGTAGAAGGCCTGCCGATGCCTCGTTTTTCTAATTCTTTAACTAGTCCGGCTTCGCTATATCGGCGTGGCGGTTCGGTTTGCTTTTCTTCGCTGGCGATTTCGAGCAATTTTAATTTTTCACCTTGAGTAATTTTTGGCAGTTCGACTTCTTCGCCACGCGATCTTTTATCAACTGCCAGCCAGCCGTCAAAAATTATCTGCATGCCATCTGAAATAAAATTTGGCAATTCATCAGCTTGGGCTGTTACTCTGGTTTTCAACATTTTTGCATCAGCCATTTGTGAGGCAATAGCTCTTTCCCAAATCAATTGGTAAAGTTTTTTCTCTTGCGGAGTGGCTCCTAATTCGGAACTACTAAAATGTGTCGGTCTGATTGCTTCATGGGCTTCCTGTGCATTTTTGCTTTTGGTGGCAAATTTTTGCGGCTTGGCATAATTGTCGCCAAGATTGTTTTTGACCCAAGAATTAATTTCATTAGTGGCCTGATCTGATAAATTAGTGGAGTCGGTACGCATATAGCTGATATGGCCAGCTTCATAGAGTTTTTGTGCCAATCGCATTGTTTGTGATGGTGAATATCCAAGGCGTGTAGATGCGACTTGTTGCAACGTTGATGTAATAAATGGTGCTCTGGCTCGTCTGGTAACTTCGCTTTCTTTAATAAGTCCCGCTTTCCAGTCTGCTGTCTTGGCATTTTTAACAATTGTTTCCGCTTCATCAGCTTTCTTGATTTCTTTAGAGCATTTGAAAGCTAATTTGTCTTTGCCTTGAGTTTCAAAATCAGCATTAATAATGAAAAATATTTCCGGCACAAAAGCGCGGATTTCTTTTTCGCGTTCAACAAGAATCCTAAGTGCGGGGGATTGTACTCTTCCAGCTGATAGCCCATAGCGTAGTTTTTTCCAGAGCAATCCGCTCAAATCATAGCCAAACAAACGATCCAAAACACGGCGCGCTTCTTGTGCTTCTTTGAGATTGTTATCAATGTCCCGTGGATGCTTCATAGCTTCTTGGACGGCTTCTTTGGTAATTTCATGAAAAGCCACGCGCTTAGGATTTTTAAGGCCAATAGCCTCTTTGATATGCCAAGCAATCGCTTCACCTTCGCGATCAGGGTCAGTTGCCAAAAGAACTTCATCAGCATCATGAGCCAATGCTTTTAATTCAGAAACTATTTTTTCTTTGCCGGGGGAGATTTCATAGTGAGGTACGAAGCCTGCATCTATATCAATGGCGTTTTTATTTGATTTAGGTAAATCACGAATATGCCCGACGGAAGCTTTAACAATATATTCATTATCTAAATATTTGGCGATAGTTTTAGCTTTTGCTGGTGACTCAACAATAACGAGATTTTTTGGCATATTTTAACTTAAATTTTTAATATAATTTTGTCCGCCTGCATCTTTTATAATACCTTTTAGCTCCATTGTGATCATTAAGCTCAAAAGCGCATTAATTTTAATTCTACATAATTGGCTGATTTTGTCAATGTGAATTGGTTCATGAGACATCAGATCCATGATTAATTTTTCTTCGGCGCTAAGATTAACTTTGCCTTTTTCTTCTTTGATTTGGGAAATTTGAGCTATATTTAATTCGTCCAAAATATCATCTGCGCTATTTACTAATTTAGCTCCCTGTTTGATTAAATTATTTGTCCCTTTGGATTGGCTGCTAAAAATATTTCCCGGGATTGAAAAGACCTCCCGATTTTGTTCAACGGCATATTTTGCGGTTATCAACGATCCCGAAGTTTCGCCGGCTTCAATTATCAGTGTCCCGAGCGATAATCCGGAAATAATGCGGTTTCTTAGCGGGAACGATTGCTTATTGGGCATGGTACCCGGACCGTATTCAGATAGCAGGCAGCCTCCCGAATCTATTATTTTTTCACCTATTTGCCGATTGGATACTGGATAAACGCTATTTTTATCAACTCCAGAACCGAGGACCCCGGCGGTTGTACCATTGTTTTTCAGACAAAATTGGTGAGCAATACAGTCAACCCCAATGGCCAGTCCGGAGACAATGGTTAAGTTATAATTAATTAGAGTGGGAATTAGTTTTTCTAAGGTCTGCTGGCCGTAAAAAGTATTTTTTCTTGCTCCAACTATGGCCAAGCAGTTTTTTTTCAAGCAATTAAAATCGCCTCGATAGAAAATTAGTGGCGGTGGTGAGTAGATTTGCTTAAGTAGTGGGGGATAGTCCTCGTCGTTATATAAAATAACCCCGACTTTTTCTTTGCCTAGAATTTCCAATTCGGCATCCGGGTCAATTTTATTTTTTTCAATAATTATTTCTTGAGCAAGGCTTTCTTTAATTCCGGCTGCGATTAAATCTGCATTGTTGGTTTTCCATGCTTCCTCCAAGTTAGAAAAATAGTTTAATAATTTAAAGAAAGTTTGAGGCCCGACACCTTTTATTTTTGTGAAGGCAATCCAATATTTGGTTTGGGTTTTGGTGGTCTCTGTATGCATTGAGTCTGGCATATTGACAACAGTTTTATGTTCTGTTAAAATAGTCCTGCGAAATGGAAGGTGCTGTTCTGCCTGTCAGTTGATAAAAGCTTGTTCCCCTCCTAACAATCTTTTATCGTAAATTATGACTGGCTCTTTATTGAGCTAACCATAGGCTGGCAGACAGTATAGTGTCTTCCACTTATAGTTCTTTATAATTCCGCATTTATTCCGCATGCAAGT
>JBAYJM010000001.1:0-114860 GCA_041665065.1 Candidatus Buchananbacteria bacterium | reverse complement strand
TATTTTATACGATCCATTTGGCACCATAAAACCGTAGGAACCGCTTGCATTTGTAGAAACCGGGTTTTTTTGATTAACACCAACAAACATATCGCCATTTTGCTTATACAGTCCAACTTCCACATCGCTAAGCGGCGACTTGAGGCCGGCAATACCAGAATATATGCTCCCAAAATCATCTACACCTATATAAAAAGGTGTTTCTTGCGTCGTTTTATCAGTGTAAACAACCATCAATTTCCCCTCGCTAACACCAACCTTATTAAAATTATTTAAGATTAAACTGTATTGGCGGGAATTTGCATCATAGCTAAACGTATACATATTCTCACCTATCTGCGCGATAATATTTTCAACTGGTTTTGTAAATTTGCTCTTGGTAGAAATTGTTAAATCTTTTCCTGCCAATAAATCCAGTCTCCCACCATCGGGTGTAAGTGGCAAAATACCGTTATTTGTAAAATAATCATAATCTGGCACAAAGCCATCTGAGGATGGCTCATAACCCAGGGAAGTAGCCGCCAAAACACCCGGCGAAAAACAACCCTGATCATCATTTACCAAAGCTAAATAGCAATAATTTTTATCCTTAGCTCCGGAATCAAAAAACTCTGAGCCGGTGCCATCATAGACAACCTTGCTTCCAATATTCCAGCCATTCGGAATCCAGCCACTTGGACAGCCGTTTTCTTTTCTTATTATTTTAATACTGCCTAAATTATCAATATCCGGCTTGTTCCAGGAAAGCTGTATGCCGGAATCACTCGGATTGAGAGATAAATTGGAAAGCGGCTGTACATAGCAGCTTGGAGTAGCGACCGCAAAAGCTCCTTGTGAAAACTGCTTTCCGTCATCAGTATTTTTATAAGCGAATGCCGAATAACAGTACTGAGTACTATTGGCCGTTCCATTATCTTCAGTATAAGAATCGGGGCCATCATATACCTGATCTCCATCACTGGGAGTAGATGGAAAATTAAACTCCTGTCCACACGGGGATCTTTTAATTAAAATATTTTCGAACCCCAGCGATGAAACGCCTGTCCATGCTAAATTAACTTTTTTATTGCCTGGAATAGCCACTAAACTCAAATATTTACACTCATATACTAAGTTAGCATTATTAAAATCCCAACCACCCCTGCCAACATTGCCCTTTAAATCTTTGGCCGTATAGTCGATAAAAACCGGCTCCCCCGACACAAAAGAAGGGTATGGTATGATTTTTATGTCGTATGACTTATTACTGCTCCTTTCCGTATATGTAAACTTGCTTGAATCATAAGAAGTTGTAATGCCATTGTTTGTTATTGTAATAATAAGCGAATTAATATCAACTCCGGAATCTATGTCACTGATTGTAAATGTTATTTCACTATCTAGGGGCTGATTGGAAGCGCCTGGACCCGGTGTTTGGTTATCAATTATGGGACCGT
Source organism: Candidatus Buchananbacteria bacterium (assembly GCA_041665065.1). Classification (GTDB taxonomy): domain Bacteria; phylum Patescibacteriota; class Patescibacteriia; order 2-01-FULL-39-33; family 2-01-FULL-39-33; genus JBAYJM01. Next base: position 113,424 of record JBAYJM010000001.1, on the reverse strand, counting down.
CTTTATCCTGCTCACAAACTCCCGTTCCAAAATCAAAATTACCGTTTGTAACGTCAGTTAAAATATCAACCGCATCTGATCTTCTGCCAATATTACTATCAGTAGTACTGCCAAATGTAAAATCCCATGACAATCTTGTATTACTTACTCCGGGATTTGTCCTTAACCTTAAATATGCAAAGGTTCCCTTGCCGGACAGTTTCCCACCATACCCTGTAAATTTAATAAGGCCGCTATCAGGATCAATTATGGGATCACTGTAAAAATTAAAAGCTGTTCCCGGCAAAACATCATCAACCGTTATTTGGCTTGAATTATATTTTATAAAAGCATCTGCAGAATTTGCGATTTCCCCGTCCGTATTCATCATTACGGAAATGGTCTCTGAACAAGACTGCCTCAAACTCCCGCCCGCATCAAATGAAAAATTTGCCGCCTGAACTTCCGGCATTAAAAAAATAAGAATGAAAAACGCAAATAAAAATTTTTTAAGCATAATTTTATTGTCCTCTTTTATAAATATTAAATTCTGCAATACTAAAATCTAATCCGTTTACAGCACCATTAAAATCAAGGTCCGCTTCCTTATCCGATTGATAAAGCAAATCCTCCATTACCCCAAAATCAAGCCCGTTTACATAATTATCTTTTTGCGATGAAACGTCGCCAGCCAACAGATATCCATTAGAACCCGTGCAGGGCGAGCCCGGAAACGGACATGGCGGCTCGTCTGGAAAATAATCTCGATAATATCCGGTCGGAAAAGCATCTGAATCTATCTGATTAACACCATCAATTTCTTGATTTGCTTTATTGACCAAATCGACTTGAGCTATTTTTTTTCTCAAATAAGAACCACCCTTGATATAAATATCATATGACCCGGGAAGAGTCGGAAACTGCGCAAACGGAACGCCCGCCTGTGTCCATCCACTCGGTCCGGTAATAAAAGTAATGGGAATAATAGGTTGGCTCTGACCGGCCGGAGTTATTTCTATCTTGCCCTCCATGGTCAAATCAGGACTGGCGTATGGCTTTCTTTTTTCGGGCGTAAGATGGATATTTATATATACCAAATCATTTATACAGCTTGGAGAACTTGTTGCCATAGGATTGCGGCACACCTTGCCAATTTGAGGATCATCATAACAGAACAGGCCGCTCTGGCAGGAACAGCTATTACAGTCCTGATTGCACGACGGCAGAATGTCACATGTTGGTCCTTGCGGTCCATCTCCGGTAACAATGTTGGCTCGAATATTTAAATTTGCCGCTTTGGCCACTGAAAAGACAGAGACAACGGCCAGCATCAATAAAATTATAATTACAATTGCTTTTTTCATTATATTTTTTTAGCTCCTTTTAGTCTTTTTAATTTTTTTATTATCAAAAAAACTATCGCGCAGACTACTAATACTAAAATTAATATAAACCACCATGGCAAAATCCAAAAACTGACCTCTTTAGTCGATATTTCGTTTTGCGCTTCGCCATATTTAAGGTCTAATCTGGCGCTGAATTTACCGACCAAAAAGATATTTTGGGGTTGCCAGACTGATTCCATTTTTCTCGTTGTTCCTGGTAAAATATTAAGCGCTTCCGAGTTGAATTTTTTATTATCTACCACTTTTCCTGAAAAATCCTTAATGAGCAGCGTGCCTTGGGGCTTTAAATGAACATTGCCATTATTGGCCAGTCGAACGTAAAAACCTATCGGACCGAAAATATAAAAAATATTCTTTTTACTTTTTATAAAATCTTTTATTTCTAAACTTTCTTTAATATCTTTGCCATTGACTCGCAACAAAACCAGAGTTCCAACCCTGCTTATTATGCCTACCTGGCTCACCGGTTTATTGGGACCGGAACCTATCTCCCAAATTGAAGCAAAATAGTGACCGCCTGATTTTACTCCTAATGGTACGGAAATATTTAACGGTACTTTTCTGGTTTCACCCGGCCTTAAAAGAATGGAGCTAATCGGTAGTTTGATCCAATTTAAAAATGTCGCTTCCTTTGAGCTTCCAAGAATCGGCTTGCCATCTTCACTCTTTGAATCAAATGGGGATAGTATTGCGTTAAGATATAAATCCTCTTTTGTTTCATTAAATAATGATATTTCGTAGGTTTTAGCTTGACCAGGAGCCAGTGACGTTTCCAATCGCGAAGGATACAAAGTTAAGGCATTGGCACCATCAAGCATTAAAAAAGAGCCCAGGATTATTGCGATTGTAATGATTATTCTTTTGAACATGAACTTTTATGATTAGAATCCTCCCAAAGCAGTAAAGACAATATCCGTAGCATAATTACCCTGTGTTTCTTGTCCGCTGATATTGGCTATATAATTTAAAGTAAATGATGTGGTGGTACCCATTGCATTAACAGCCTTTACTACATCATCGCCGCTATTAAATGCATAAAGAGTTGGGTTATTATATGGAGAAAGAGACTGGCCATTGGAATCACCACTCTGATAAATGGCATTAAAACCGAACTGGCCGGCTCCCACAGTGGAGGCGGTCGCAACAGGCCCAATTCCATTTACTCTGTTTCCTCCCATGGCCAAAGTTGTGCCGGTATAATATACCTTGCCTTCAGGCAAATTGGAAAAAAACTTCAGGGTCGCAGAGGTTGATTTAGCCGAGTCCTTGCTTAATTGTCCAAGATCCAAGGATGCGGGCGTGATTTCAAGGCTTATAACACCTATTTCCATTTCTCTAAACCCGCCATAAATTGCCATGGAAGAATTGGAGATACCGGTTAGCGATTCCCCTATTGAATCGCCCAATGAAAAGCCGGATGGCGAAATACTATCGTCCGTACCTCCAACAGATATAACGTCAGCCCAAATTTGATATCCATCATTGGAGGTCATCGCGGCAAAGATGGAGTTTGTAAAAAACAAACCCAGCCCAAAGATAATTAAAATAAAAAATAGTGAAAAAAATCTTTTCATTTTACGGATATAAAATAAGCATCAGAATATAAATTCTTAACAATATTATACAATAATTCAAAGTATTGTTCAAAGATTTTTTTCACCCTAAACATCATAAAATAAGCATAACAAAAACCCCGCCGATTAGGCGGGGCTTATCAATAAAATTTTATTCTTCCTTATTTACGTTAAATCCGGTTCCTGCCGGAATAAGTCGTCCAATAATTATATTTTCTTTTAAGCCGGAAAGGTCATCTGTTTTGCCGGTAATAGCCGCGTTAATAAGGACCTTGGCTGTTTCCTGGAAGGAAGCAGCAGCCAACCAGCTTCTTGTAGATAATGACACCTTGGTAATACCCATCAATAATCGGTCAAATTCAATCGGCTTCTTGCCCTCTTTTTCCAGTTCCCTATTGGCGTTTATTACGTCAACATATTCAATAACTTCACCTGGCATCATGTCGCCATCTCCAGCGTCCTTGATATAAACCTTTGAGAACATCTGCCTGACAATTACTTCGCAATGCTTATCATTCAATTTTTGACCCTGAGAAGAATAAATATGCTGGATTTCTCTCATAATATACTTCTTTGTAAAATCTTCGCCTTTTAACTTATATAGCTGATGTAAATCTAAGCTTCCTTCTGTCAGCTGATCGCCGGCCTCAATAGTAGCGCCATCCTTAATTAAAACAGATTTGTTTGATGGAATGATATATTCTTTGACTGCCAACTCATCTCCAAGCACCACCACAGCTCCTTTTTCAACTTTAACCTTGCCTTCTACCGGACTAGTAAACTTCTCGCCGGATTCTTTACTTTCAAATAATAATTGTCCCGCGGTGACTTCGTCTCCATCTTTAACGTGAAGAATAATTTTCTTGGAACTTTCATTAAACGAGATCTTCTTCTCCACCTTGTCCATATAAGCGATCTGAATGATCTTGTCTTTGGATGAAGTTTTAATGGTACTCTTGCCGTCTGCTGAAATAATTTCTCTTTGACCTTCTTTAACTTTGACCTTACCTGATACATCTGCCATCAAGGCCTTGGCCTTTGGGGCTCTGGCTTCAAATAGTTCTTCAACACGAGGCAAACCTTGAGTAATATCACCTTCAGACGCTACACCACCAGTATGGAAAGTTCTCATAGTCAACTGTGTTCCAGGCTCACCAACAGACTGCGCGGCAATAATTCCGACAGCAACACCCAAGTTGACCAATTTATTAAATGCCAAATCATAACCGTAACATTTCTTACAAGTGCCTCTCAAATTTTTACATGTCAATACGGATCTGATATTTACTTTATCCATATCAACTGTAGCTAATTTTTCTGCAATTTCTTCTGTAACCAGTTCACCCTTTTTAACTATGACCTTGCCGGTTTTTGGATCAACAATATCATGAGCCATAAATCTGCCCAAAATTCTATTTACGACGCTTTCGCCCATCAATTCACTTTCGGCTCTGGTAATTGTAATTCCTTCTTCATCACCGCAATCGTCATTATGAACAACCATATCTTGAGCTACGTCCACAAGCCTTCTGGTCAAATAACCGGCTGAAGATGTTCTAAGGGCTGTATCAGTCAAACCTTTTCTAGCACCATGAGTTGAAATAAAGAATTCCAATACTTCAAAACCTTTTTTGAAGTTACCTTTTACCGGCAATTCGATAACATCATATGAAGGAGAAACCACGGGTCCTTTCATACCGATCATCTGGCTTAACTGACCCCAAGAACCTCTGGCTTGCGAGTCAATCATAGCTAAAATTGGATTTCCTTCAAGCAATGATCCTTTAACTTTGTTTAAAATTTTATTGTTAACGCCAAGCCATAGTTCAACGATTTTTTCATGACGTTCATCATCCGTCAATAAGCCCATTTGGTATTGCTGTTCAATAAGATCTAATTGCTTATTGCCTTCGGCAATTAACTCTTCTCTTCCTTCAACGCTCTTTAGATCGTCCATGCCAAACGATTGGGCTGAGTATGTCAAATATTTAAATCCGAGTCTCTTGATTCTGTCTAGCGTAGCCACTGTTTCTTCGGTTCCTAATTGATATAAAATTTCTTGAAGAACTTTTCCGAGTAATTTTTTGCCAACTCTTTCATTTATAAATCTAAAGCTAACTGGCAAGGCATCATTAAATAAAATCCTACCTAGCCCAGTTTCAATAATTGCCCCAGAACCCTTTGCTTGGGCGTGATCATATTTAACTTTTATTTTATCCTGCAATGTAATAAGTCCTTTTTCATTAGCTAATAAAGCCTCGTTAATGGAAGAATAAACTTTAACAGGTTTGTCTTCGTGTAATGTGGTTACATAATAACAACCCCAGATAATATCCTGTTGAGGGGTTACAACCGGCTGGCCATGGGCAGGCTTAAGTAAGTTCTTGCTTGATAACATTAAATTTTTAGCCTCATCTCTTGCTTGCTCGGACAATGGAATATGGACGGCCATTTGATCACCGTCAAAGTCAGCATTAAAAGCCGCGCAAACCAAAGGATGAATTTGCAAGGCCCTGCCCTCGATAAGTATTGGCTTGAAAGCTTGAATACCCAAACGATGCAAAGTAGGAGCACGATTTAACATAACGTAGGCGCCAGTCACACATTCTTCCAAAATATCCCAGACTTCTTCATGTCCTGCCTCTATATATCTGTTTGCGCTTCTAATATTATGAACCAAGCCTCTTTGTATTAATTTTGAAATAATAAACGGCTTAAACAATTCCAGAGCCATAATTTTTGGCAAACCGCATTGATCCAAATCCAAATTCGGTCCGACAACGATTACGCTTCTGCCTGAATAGTCAATTCTTTTACCTAATAAATTCTGTCTGAAACGTCCTTGCTTGCCTTTCAAAATATCAGCAATGCTCTTTAACATTCTCTTTTGACCTGTTGAAGCCACAACCGTTTTGCCATGTCTGGCGTTATTATCAATTAAAGCATCAACTGCCTCCTGAAGCATTCTTTTTTCATTTCTGGTAATAACTTCCGGAGCGCTCAAATCCAAAAGCTGTTTCAATCTATTATTTCGATTGATTACTCTTCTGTATAGATCATTTAAATCAGAGGTTGCAAATCTTCCGCCATCAAGAGGAACCATTGGCCTTAAATCAGGAGGAATAACCGGGATTACTGTTAAAATCATCCACTCCGGCCTGATACTATTTTTGATCAGTTGATTAAAAAACTTCAATCTTCTAACTAACTTTTCTTTTTTGGCTCCGGTTGCACCCTCGATCTGTTCGGTTAAGCCCTTGACTGTTTCTTCCATGTTAATTCTGACAAGAAGTTCCCTAACAGCTTCAGAACCGATTCCGGCCTCAAAAATATGGCCATATTTCATTGATAGTTCATGAAAATGGTGTTCAGAAATTATTTTTAAAGGCTTAATGTCTTTAAGTTCGTTTTCTGCAACCTGCATGGTAGCCTCTAATTCTTTTAACTTATCTTCTTTTTGTCTTGCCAAAACATCAATTGCTTTTTCTAATTCTTCGCCCTTAACTGACTCCTTAGCCTGCGCTTCTTTTTTCTCAAAATCAGATTCGATTTGCTTTCGAAATTGCTTATATTCCAATTTAATCTGATTCATAGCCTCAGTCTTAAGATCTTCATTGACGCTGGTAATTATAAAATCGGCAAAATAAATAACTTTTTCAAGCGACTGAACAGAAATATCCAAAGCTAAGCCAATCTTTGACGGAACGCCGCGCAAAAACCAAATATGGGAAACGGGAGTAGCTAAATCAATATGTCCCATTCGCTCACGTCTGACGATTGATCTTGTTACTTCAACTCCGCACTTATCACAAACAATGCCCTTGTATCTGATTTTTTTGTATTTACCGCAGTAACATTCCCAATCCTTGATAGGACCAAAAATTCTTTCGCAAAATAAACCATCCTTCTCAGGTTTCTGAGTTCTATAATTAATTGTCTCGGGCCTTGTGACTTCGCCATGGGACCAGCCATGAATATCATCGGGCGAAGCTAACCTTAGCCTTATAGAATCAAAATAATTGAAATCTTTTTCGGTCGGCATATTTTTATCTAAGATGAGATTTTACGTTTTCTGTAAAAATCCCAATATAATTAATTATCGTTATTTTCTGCGTCCGGTGTCGGTCTTTCTTCTGCAGTTTCGCCAATAACCCTATCTCCCTGGAGTAATTCGACGTTAAGAGCTAAGCCTTTGAGCTCCCTGACAAGAACGTTAAAGCTCTCCGGAATATACAAATTTGTTATTGGTTCACCCTTAATGATTGATTCGTATGCTTTTGATCTACCTAAGACGTCATCCGACTTAATCGTTAAAATCTCTTGCAAGGTATGCGCGGCACCATAGGCTTCAAGCGCCCAGACTTCCATTTCACCAAATCTTTGTCCGCCAAACTGAGCTTTACCGCCAAGTGGTTGTTGAGTAATAAGCGAGTATGGACCGATTGATCTGGCGTGGATCTTATCCTCAACTAAATGATTTAGCTTAAGCATATAAATGTAACCAACTGTACTCTTGTGGTCAAAAGCTTCTCCGGTTCTGCCATCATATAACTGAATTCTGCCATCCGGACTAAATCCGGCTCTTTCCAATTCATTTCTAATGATTGTTTCCGGAACACCATCAAAAACAGGGGTAGCGACATTATAACCCAAGGCTTTAGCGGCTAATCCTAAGTGAGTTTCCAAAATTTGTCCCAAGTTCATACGAGACACAACACCCAGAGGACTCAAGATAATATCAACCGGAGTACCATCGACTAAATGAGGCATATCTTCAACATGGACAACCCTTGAAATAACACCTTTGTTTCCATGACGTCCGGCCATTTTATCACCGACCTGGATTTTTCTAAGCGAGGCAACAGTAACCTGAATCATCTTGATCATTCCGGCAGGCAACTTATCGCCATTTTCTCTTGAGAAAATTTTAATATCAATAACCTTGCCCGATGAACCATGTTCCAAATATAATGATGAATCCCGTACATCTCTTGCTTTCTCGCCAAAGATTGCTCTCAGTAATTTTTCTTCAGCTGATAATTCAGTCTCTCCTTTGGGAGTGATTTTACCGCATAAAATATCACCAGATTTAACATTAGCACCAATTCTGACAACACCTTCTTCATCCAAATCTTTTAATTTTTCTTCGCTGACATTTGGGATGTCTGAAGTAACGACTTCAGGACCAAGCTTTGTCTCACGAACCTCACAAACATAGTTTTCAATATGGATGGAAGAATATCTATCTTTTTGAACTAATCTTTCTGACAAAATAATAGCATCTTCATAGTTATATCCTTGCCAAGGCATGAAAGCAACAAGAATGTTTTGGCCCAAAGCCAACTCGCCATGATCTGTGGAAGGACCATCTGCCAAAACTTCTCCCTTTTGAACTTCTTGTCCTTTTCTAATAATCGGCTTCTGATTTATACAAGTTGAAGCATTTGATCTGGTAAACTTGTTTAATCTGTATGTATCAATTTTATTATTAACATTTAGAATTTCAATCTTATCTCCGCTAAGGCCAATGACTTTTCCTTTTTCCTTTGCCAATATGACGTGGCCGGAATCTCTAGCCGCCTTAGCTTCAACGCCAGTACCAACCAAAGGAGCCTGCGGCCTAATAACTGATACTGCTTGCCTTTGCATGTTTGTTCCCATAAGGGCACGAACAGCATCATCATGCTCTAAAAATGGAATAAGAGATGTGGCAACTGAAACAATTTGGTTTGGAGCCACATCCATATAATCAACATGTTCAATGCCGGTGATTGTAGGATTAAGCTTGACTCTAGCCTGAATTTTTTCTTCTAAGAAATATCCATTTTCATCAATTCCTGTCGTAAAAGGAGTGGTTGTTGATCTGCTTTCTTCAAAAGCGTCCAAGTAGACGATTTCTCCGCTAACTCTTGGCTTGCCACTCTTATCTTTTTCAATTTTGTAATATGGAGTTTCAATAAAACCAAAATCATTAACTCTGGCATAAGTTGATAAATGGCCGATAAGGCCGATGTTTGGTCCTTCAGGAGTTGCAATAGGGCAAATTCTGCCATAGTGAGTCTGATGCACATCACGAACTTCAAATCCAGCTCTTTCCCTTGATAGACCGCCAGGACCCATAGCAGATAGTCTTCTCTTGTGCTCCAGCTCTGCCAAAGGATTTACCTGATCCATAAATTGAGATAGCTGCGAAGACATGAAAAATTCTTTAACAACGGAAATAACCGGTCTGGCATTGATAAGTTTTCCAGGGGTCAAACTGGCAACATCTAAAGTGCTCATTCTGTCTTTAATAATTCTTTCCATTCTGGCCAATCCGATTCTAAATTTGTTCTGTACTAATTCACCTGCGGCTCTGATTCTTCTGTTGCCCAAATGATCAATATCATCGGAAGGCTCCTGAGTATTATTCAATCTAATAATTTCTTTTAAAATATTTACAATGTCTTCTCTAAGCAAAACTCTGTTTTCTTTACTAATAGAAAGACTCTGGCCAAATCTTTGGTTCATCTTGTATCTTCCGACAGCGCCAAAATCATATCTGGAAAAATTGAAAAACATATTGTCAATCAATTGCTTGGCATTGTCCGGAGTGGCTAAGTCGCCCGGCCTGATTCTTTTGTAAACCTCAATAAGACCCTCTGATTCATTTCTAGAGGCGTCTTTTTTAATGGTTGCTTCAATATAAGGAGATTCCGGATTTCCTTCGGTATCTTTAAATAATTCTAAAATTTGTTCATCAGTTGAAAAACCAAAAGCTCTCAATAAACCAGTAGCCGCAATTTTTCTTTTTCGATCTATTTTTACCCAAATGACTTTATTGCCGTCTGTTTCAAATTCCAACCATGATCCTCGGTTTGGAATTATTTTAGCTCCATATAATCTTCTGTCTGTCCCCTCTTGGCTGGAAAAAAATATACCAGCAGATCTGATAAGCTGGGATACTATTACTCTCTCAATACCATTTATAATAAAAGTTCCTCTTTCAGTCATTAAAGGAAAATCACCAAGATAGATTTCTTGCTCCATGCTCTGGTCGCTCTTCTTGTTCATCAATTTTACATTGACCCTAAGCGGCGCTTCATAGCTGATATTCTTTTCTTTGCTGGCAACTTCATCAAATTTTGCCTCATCCAAATAATAATCGCCAAAATAAATTTCCAAATCACGTCCGATAAAATCTGTTATTGGAGAGATTTCTTCAAACAATTCCTTAAGTCCGATATCCCAAAACCACTGATATGATCTTTTTTGCAACTCGATCAAATCAGGGAGTTCCGGAGATTTCCTTTTTGAGTTAGCAAAGCTAATTCTTTCTTTGTTTTTTATTTGTTGAGACATAAAAAAACTCCCCATTTCTGCTCATTCCCGATAGTTTTTTGGAATTTTCGGGATTGGAAATGAGTTTATTAATTAGTTAAATTTGCTCTAAATTGGATACCCACTATAATTTGCTTTATTTAATTCCGCCTTATTCGAATAACGGAATTACAATATTGAATAGATTAATATTAACAGGAACCTAAAAATAAGTCAATACTTGATTGAACTAAAATATTTAAAAAGTCAAATCTAATTAACTTTTATTTAATTTTAGATGATAATTTTCTTATTTGAATTAGAAAATTGATATTTTATTGGGAAAAATTATCCACCGTTTGTACAAACCTTATCCACAAATAATCAACCTATTTTTGTTTTGCCTCAATTTCTTGATAATCCTTATTATCTTTCCAGTGTTTCCACTTGCCTGCATATTCCTTCTCCCAAATAGGATCTGTTAATTCGTGGTATTCCTTAGAATACTGGTCTAAAGAGGCGCAGATCTCTGGATTTCTTACAGTTTCATAGCTGGCATTATATGAAGGCTTTGCGCCGTATTTTTCAACAGCATCCCTAAGAGCCTGAGGGTTATCAATGACCGCGCAAGGAGTTAAGAGGTTTTTGTTATCGCAATAAGGTTGAGCTTCTCTAATTGCCTTAAAGAATGGAGACTGGATTACATCAATAAGCTTTTTGCCTTTAATATTATCAACTGAAAATTGGCAGAAGACGCAAGGCTCAACATCACCATTGCAGTTGATATGGAAATAGCCTCCAGGCCTGGCTCCAGCCATACATCCACCAACAAATGGGCCATCATTCCAGAAATCACCAATAAATATCGGCCTTGTATCTCTAAATTCGAGCACTCTCTGCCTTAATTTGTTCCTTTGTTCTGGAGTAGACATCAAACTTGTGTCAGGATTTCTGCCTACAGGTGCATATTGGAAGTACCAGCCAATCATTGCGCCTTTTTCAATCATTTTATCAATGAATTTATCTGACATTAAAATTTCTGAATTTAATCTAGTAGGAGTAGCGGAAAAACCGAATGGAACGCCGGCTTCTTTTAAATTATCCATAGCATCCATGACTTTTTGATACATGCCTGGACCACGTCTTTTTTCTGTCTCTTCTTCAAATCCCTCAATTGATATTGCGGGAAGAGCATTTCCAACCTTGGCTAGCTTTTTGACGACTTCTTTCGTAATTAAAGTGCCATTAGTATAAATTTGAAAATACATATCATTATGATCCTCAAGCATTCTAAATAAATGAGGCCACATAAATGGTTCTCCTCCGGATATGGTAATAAAATATATTCCTAATTCTTTTGCTTCTTTTAATACTCTGTCAACTTCTTCATATGGTAAGCCTTCTTCCATTTTGTATTCACTGGCGTAACAACCGACGCATTCAAGATTGCATTTAGCGCTTGGGCTGATTACAAATAAAAATGGCAAGCCAAAACCCAATTTTTTAGCCATTTTCCTCTGCTTTTCATGGCCAATAATTCCGGCGTTGATAAAAAAGTTCTCAACAAACTTGTCTCTACAGTTTTTTGATAATTTTTTGAGAATTCCCTGAGCCATCTGTACCGTCGGATGATTATCATTGATCAATTTTTTCATGCCTTCAGCCATGGCTTTTATGGAATCCTCGTGGATGAACGATTTTTCAGCAAAATTTATCAACCTGACCAAATTTTTATTGGAGAGATTGCTAATTGTATTAATGCTTCTTTTGAGCACCCATTTTTTTATTGACTGCACCATAAGGGCGTTAATTTATTAGTAATTTATTATTAAGACCATAATATAATAAATTTAAATAACATACAATATTATTTACCTAATTTTGCCAGCAAGTTATGCACAACCTTGCGCTCATCCCAAGGAATCTTTTTTCCATTAGCCACACAAATAGCCTGCTCACAGCCCTTACCTGTCAAAAATACCAAATCTCCCGGTTGAGCTAAAAACAAGGCTTTTTCAATGGCTTTTTCTCTGTCTTCTATCTTAAATAAATTTTGGCCTAAAACCATGCCTCCCGATATGGCCCCCTGAGCCACTTGCTCAATTATAACAGCAGGATCATCATCATATGGGTCTTCATTAGTAATGATGGCTATTTGGGCATTTCTGGCCACCATGGAGCCTAAAATGGGCCTTCTGGCTATATCCCTACCGCCTCCACAAGAGCCTAGGACATGGATTATCCTTCCTGGAGCCATATTATGGTTTTTGATGGTTCCATAGCTCTGGCCAAGGCTTTCCGGCTCCGGCGCGTAATCGACAATTATTTTAAAATCAGTGTTCGGCGCAAAATTCTTGCTTTCAATTAATTCCATCCGGCCTGGCATTTCTGTAATTTTTTCCAAGGCTGATTTACAGACTTCTAAATTTATATTTTGGCTTGAAGCGACAGCGATAGCCGAGAGAGAATTATAGACATTGAACTTGCCATATAATTTAAGGCTGATCTGTTTTTGGTCTATTTCAAAAGTTATTCCATTTGAATTATAAATTAAATTTTTGGCATTTAAATTTGCGTCTGGATTATCTATGCCAAAAGCTATTTTCTTTTCAATCTTAAAATTCAAAAAGCTTTGGGCGCTATCATCGTCGATATTGACAGCCATCGCCTTTTCAATTTTTTTACCGTCAATAATCTTAACCGGATCGTTTTGTAGTTTTTCAAACAGCTTCAATTTAGCTTTCTTATAATTATCAAAACCACCATGAGCCTCAATGTGTTCCGGAGTTAAATTCGTAAAAACTACAACATCATAATGAATTCCTATGTGCCTGAATTGGACTACTCCCTGTGACGAAGTTTCAATAATTGCATATTTACATCCGGCTTTGACCATTTGGGCCATCATTTTCTGCAAAGCAAAACGGCCAGGCATTGTCATTTTAGTATTGTTAAGCCATTCCTTTTCAGCAATTTTAAAAACCGCCGTTGATGTGATGCCGGTTTTGTATCCGGCCTCTTCTAGGACATTTGAGATTAACTTACAGGTCGTAGTTTTGCCGTTAGTGCCGGTTACGCCTATTACTATTAACTTTTCCGACGGTTTGCCATAAATTTGATTTGCCAAAACCGCCAAAGACTTATGGTAAAATACCAGCCATTTTTGAGGTATAAATTTTTTTATTAAAGATTTCATCTTATTAAATTTTTTAAATTTTATCCGCTACCGACTTACTCGTTACTATATTATCATTTGCGTTAATTTTATACAATTGCCCAAATTCTTGCTGGCTTGTATAATAATTGATATGCAATATCTACATCAAATAGTAAGCAGCCTCGGCCATTTTGCAATTACTGTTATTTCCTTCCTTGGGTATTTTGGTATTTTTATTTTAATGGTGATGGAAAGCATGATTATCCCGATTCCCTCCGAAGCGATTTTGCCTTTCGGCGGCTTTCTAGTTGAATCTGGTGATTTTAATTTTTGGCTTGTATTACTTGCGGCTACTTTTGGCAGTCTTATTGGCTCTTTAATTTCATATTATATTGGTTACTATGGCGGAAATGCCATAATCAAAAAATGGGGCAAATATCTTTTGCTTGATGAAGATGATTTAGCGAAGACTGAAAGCTGGTTTAGCAAACGCGGAGAGCTCACAATTTTTATTGGCAGATTTATACCAGTTGTCAGGCATCTGATATCCATTCCCGCCGGCATAGGAAAAATGGATTTAAAAAGATTTTGCATTTATACATTTATTGGCGCTGGAATTTGGAATGGTATTTTGATTTATATTGGAATGATTTTGGGCCAGCACTGGGAAGAGTTAAGAGGCAAAACTGAATATATATCAATTGCCGTTGCTGTTTTACTTGTCGTTGGGATTATTTGGTTTGTTTTGAGACATTTAAATAAAAGGAAAAAATAATAACGACTACGGCAATAAAAAAGAAAGGCCCTATTAGTGGTCTTTCTTTTTTGCTTATTTATTACGCAGCAATATTTCCGACTCCTTCTTCAATTTGCGCTAAGCGCGCACGGAGGTCATTTGCAAGAGTAATGGCGGTTTCTGTAGCCCGTTTTCCATCTTTATTACGTTCAAAAACATCATCAAAACCCAATATTTTTCTCAGGAAAGAAAAGGATAATTCTTTAAAGTTTTCTTTATTAGATGGAACCACTTCCCTAGATAGGCCCAAATCTTCATCAAATTCTTCAATTGCTTGTGATAACTCCTTTCGTGGAAAGACTGCCATAACGTCTCCCCGCAAAATTCCATCATAACTTTTCTTGAGTTTTATTTCGCGATGGTTACTTGCATCTATAGATTGAGGCTCGGCAACTAACCTAGTTTCATCTGGAGAAAAACCCTCTCGGATCATTTTTCTTTGCCCGGGATCAACATAATCACAATCTACTGCAGTACCAAATGCCTTCCTTAGGGCGTCTGCCTTCCTTTGCGCATATTGCTTCTGTTTATCTGTTTTTTCATCCCAGCCTTCAGCCAAATCCTTAACCAAATCCGATTTTATTCTTTCTTTGGCAAATAATTTTCTATTTGCTTCCTGAACTACGGCCTCCTGATCGGGCGTCAAATTGCCAAACTCATAACCATCATCAATAAGAAAACTTTCCAATGAGTTATAGCTTCCTGCTCCCGAAAAAGGGTCCTCAATTTCATTCCTACGGTAATTCCTATCAAACACCAACTTTTTACCTTCTCTTGAGTAAGCTATTCCATAACCATGATCTTCGCAGGAAGTTTGAAGAACTTTTCCTTCCAGACCCAACTGCCTTTCTCCCTGAGTCATCGGTACCTCCGTGAAAAATTCTCTAAAGGTCTCCCAGGCCTGCTTCTTCATTTTTTCACGAAATTCATCTTTTTCGTCTTCACCCAATTCTCCCCCCGTTTGTTCCAAGCGTTTCTTATACTTAGCGCGAGTGCTTTGAAGTTTTTGTTGGGCACTTCTACCTGTTTGTTCAGCATCCTCAACTGCCTCAGCAGTTAATTCCTGCGTGGTTGACTTTGGAGCCTCAGCCCTACGCAAAAAAGTTGGGAATTTCATAATTTAAAATATTAATTTATAGAGTAATCCTAACAAGGCCAATTTATTATGTCAATTTAAATATTTACTTCTGTCCCAAAATCTTCAAAGCCTCTCTGACTTTAACACCGACATCTTCACTGGCACAAGCGGACAAAGCTTCTTTTGCCTGCGCCGGTTGATACCCGAGTCCAATCAAGGCCTCAAGCGCATCACCAAAACCAGAACTCCAACTTGAATCACTGCCATCAACTCCGCCAAGCTTATCTTTTAATCCGATTACAATTTTTTCTGCGGTCTTCGCACCTAGTCCAGATACCTTGCTTAAAATTTCATGATTGCCTGTTTGCACTGCCTTGGTGAGGTCTTCAATTTTTGCTTTCCGCAAAATATCCATCGCGCTTCGTGGACCGATTCCAGAAATCGTATTTAACAATTCGAAAAAATTCAATTCTTCTTGTGATGAGAAGCCATATAGATCTAAAACCGTTTCGGCAACTTGGGTATAGGTAAAAATTTCCATCTCCACATCCGGTTTGGCGCCGACCAAAATCTTATCCAGCACAAAAACTTTATAGCCCACGCCATTTACATCCAAAATAATAAAATTATCTTTTTTCAAAAGATTAGATTTATAAATTATTTTTCCTCGGAGATATGAAATCATATTTTTATTTAATCCTTTTAGAAAAAACAGGGCCGAGAGTCAAATCGTCACCGTAATTAACGGCTTCATTTATACCAAGCAACTTGGCAACTTGGACAGTGGTGGCGCTGCCTTCTGTTGATTTACCAATTAAATTCATAAAACCATTAATTCCGCTAGCCTGCTCTATTTCTTGATTAGTAAATTTTTGTCCCGCAGAAGAAGAGGATACAATTCCGGCTAAACGTTGCCTTATTGTTCTATCATTTTGTCCTGCTTGACCTTGAGCCGAGACTTCCAAAAATGTTTGATCGGGCGCAGCCTCTGCAAGCAATCCCAATGTTTTTCTGATAACATTAAATCCCGGAATGGCAAACTTTCCAGCATAACGAGGATCAACTTTTGTCCAAGATGGAGAGATTATAAACTCAGGCATACTTCTTTCACTTCCGACGACATCCGATAAATCAAAGTGATCCCTAACGACCACGCCATCTGAAACTTTTTCCCAATAACGTTCTTTTTCTACCCATCGTCTTGGAGCTATTGTAAATGTCATTATTCCCACTGGAATTTTTTCTGCGCCAGCCATGTCAAATAAAGCAAAGGCTTGGCTTCTTAATTTATCAGGATCAAAATCCAAACCGTCAAAAACCGACGCAGATTCTTCGTCGCCTTCTTTTTTTGATCGATAATCCAAGCCTAATTTGGAATTTTTTATTAGATCAAAAGTTTCTTCATTATCAACCGGCACCATCTCAATGCCATCACCAAAATTAACTGCTCTTATCATTTCAATGATTTGAGCAGAGATGGACTTTCGATCAATTCCTTCTGCCGATCCTTCCTTAAGCATATTTTAAAATATTTTTTTCCTTAATAATCCCCAATCAGTTTTATATTTTTCCGGCAATTTGAAACTATAAATATTTTCCGTTCCGCCATGGACTTCTTCCAAAACATTGCCATTTTTATCGGTGAATTCTTTGATTTGTATTTTATAACAATCATCGGGTGTTAGCAACTCAACTTCTTCTTTAATATTTATCATATTATGAGGTTTGAAATAAGCAACACCTTTTTTCATTTCCAATAATTCGCCTACAAACTGCCAATCGCTTTTCAATTTTGAAGTTGTAAATTCTTGCCGATCAATTCCTTCATCTCCTTTGAAAAATCCAGTCGTATAGCCCCGATTATCTATTTTAAATAATTCTTGTTTGATTGACTTCAGATTTTCACTCTGAACTCTATCTTTTTTCGAGGAGATTCCAGCTTTCGCTGTAATGACAGTAGCTAAGTCAATCGCTTGCCGATAGGCACGAGTTGCTGTTGCCACATAATAATGACTTTTTGTTCGGCCCTCTATTTTAAATGAAATAACTCCAGCTTTTACTAATTCCTGCAGATGATCAATCAAGCATAAATCTTTAGAATTCAAAATATAAATTCCTTTGCCATCTTCTTCTAATGGTATCATCTGCCCTTTTCTCAGTGGCTCTTCCATATATAATTTATATTCCCATCTGCAAGGCTGAGTGCAACTTCCTTCATTTGCACTGCGATTATTTAGCCATGATGACAGATAACATCTTCCGGAATAACTCATGCACATTGCGCCATGGACAAAAACTTCCAACTCAATTTTCGGCAATTGCTTATGGATTTCTTTTATATCATCCAAGCTCGCTTCACGGCCTAAAATAATCCTTTTGACTCCATTTTTCTGCCAGAATTTTACCGCTTCATAATTTAAAGTATTAGCTTGAGTGGAAAGATGGATGGCAACTTTAGGCAAATATTTTTTAACCAATAAAAGAATTCCTGGATCGGATAAAATTATTGCATCCGGCGATGTGGCTTTTATTTTTTTCAAAAAATCCGGCAATTTTTTTATATGGGAATTATGGTCAAAAACATTAATAGTCAAATAAACTTTCTTTTTTAATTTATGCGCATACTCAATTCCCTGTTTTAAAGATTTAACATCAAAGCCGGTTTTTGCCCGCAGAGAAAAATCCGGCAAACCCAAATAAACAGCATCCGCGCCATAAGCGAAAGCATATTTTAGTTTTTGTAAATCACCGGCCGGCGAAAGTAGTTCAAATTTAGCTTTATTTGACATTGTTTTATATTTACAGTATAATACATCTCCGTGTCAATGGGTTATTCTAAACATCACAGAAACAAAAAGGGAAGATCATGACCAGAGAACCATTAAGCAATGGCCTTGGAGCCGCCGCTGCCTCAATACGTGAGGCGGAATTGGAGCCAGGACCAAAAGGTCACGATTTGGCTAGGCGCATAGAGGTCACCAAGCCAAAGACTTTCTTTCCGCTGACCCCAACCACATTGAGGGACACCAATCCTCAGACGCAGGAATAAGCACCTACCAAACACATCGCACACCGCCCCCCCACGCTCGAGTAAGGACCCCGCCTACTCGAGCATTTTTTATTTTCTATTTTTATTCTTTACTGCAGTAGCTTTCTTTTTTGCCAAAGATCCCTTTTCTTTAAATCTTTTTACCCTTATCAATCCTGAGAAGGCTTCAACTTCCAAACCCTTATTTTCTAATTCATCTAAAAAATGATTTACGCCAAGGGAATCTGAAGACATATGTCCTGCGATTACCACATTTACAAAATTCCTTTGCGCTTCCCTTTTATGTTCTTCACTCATGTGCATGCCAATAATTGTTCCAATTCCTACTTGTGACATTTTTTCATAAAGTTCTTTGTGATTTGATGTTCCGCCTGCAATTTCCGTCATGGCAATTCTTCCCACTCTCGAATCTTCACTGCCGACAAAAATCTTTGGTCCATTTTTTCTTCTGACAGCCTCTTGGTATTCCGGAACGGTTTTTAAGGCATCAATAATTTCGCCAACGGTTTCCGGATTGGCTTTTTTAATTAAATTTTTTAAAAAAGAAGCTGCCATATTGTCTGCTGGAGTATGGACGCACATAAAGTTAATATCCAAAAGCCTGGCGGCATCAACACTTCTAAAGTGATTTATCGGGGACAAACCTCTGGCAACTTCAGAAATTCTTTCTTTTGTTAATTGTTCTGCAATATTAATTGGTACGCCTTCTTGAGCCAACACTTCAGCTTGCAAATGCATCACTTCTCCCAAATCTGCAAGCGCAACGCCTTCTGGATGATGGGCAATGACAGTATCATAGCCAAGCATTTTTGCCAATATTAATTCCTGAACATCAACATCAATGCCAGCTAAAATCTTTTTAACAGGCCTTCCATTATCAAACAAAATTCTAGTGTCGGTATATGGATTTGTTAATCTTTCCTTATCAAATTCCTCTTTTTGTTTTTGACTTAAATCATTAAACTTTTTATTCTTTTTTTCCAAATGCTTCAGTACTTTTTCCTTACCTCTTAGATCATGATCTATTCCTAATTTAATAGCCAAATTATAAATATCTTTAAGATTCATTATATTTTTTTATTAATTATCTATCTATGTTTCCATTTTTAATCGTTCTTGTCAATGCCAATTCTATCTAGTGTTCTTTGGAAGTGAAGCATTAATTTTTGAAGAAACTTTAGCGATTGCCCAGGCGATGACTACTATTAAAATAATATAGATCAGGGTCGCCAACCATGCTGGCGTATAATTATACAAGAAATTATAACGGTAAAAAATCGGCCAATGAATCAGATAAATTTCATAAGAAATAAAACCCAGGAAGGCTAAAATTTTAAAATCATTTTTTTTAATTATAAAAATGAAAATGAATGCAAACATAGTAATCAAACTTACTAGTTGTTCCAAATAAATCCCTCTGCCGACATACGAATTAATGGCAAAATAAACAAATACAACTGCCAAAATTAACACTGAAACCAATCTCCAAACAAAAGGCTTAGACCTTATACTTGTTAAAAGTTTTTCAGTTACTGTTTTAATTTTAAACATTCCTAAAAGTTTTTTGGCAACCGGATTTTTAAAAGAATTAAGCCACATGGAAAAATTTTCATTATTTTCATTTTCGAAAAAATATGGCCGCCTAAATAACGAAGCAAAAAATATTCCCAAAGGAAAAGCTAAAAGATGTAACTTGTAAAAAAATGATACATTAGGACTGACTGGCAAGGTAAAATTAACTGCGATCAGTCCAGCAATAAAAATCAGCAAAGCAGAAACTTTTGGCCTTTCTTTAAAAAATAAAAATGGAAAAACAAGATAATAAAACAGGATTAAAGTAATAAACCACAAAGGCGAATTAAAATCTTTAAATAAATCATTCGTAGGATAATAGCCGAAAATATATTTAATCAAATCTTGCCATGGCCAATTAATATTTAAAAATATTTTATCAATTATCACAAATCCGGCAATAACTATCCATAAAGGAATAAATATTTTAATAATTCTTTTTAGATAAAAACTCAATGGCGATAATTTTTTCTTCATCGACGACATGGCCAAGCCATATCCGGAAAGGAATAAAAATAAGTTTACTCCCACTCCTGCTAAAATTGAAAATGGATATAAAAACCTCGTATCAGTAAACATAAAATATCCGAGATGGGCAAATATCACCATAAATATGGCGACACCCTTAAGCTCATTAGTCAAAGAAATTGGAAAAAGCGATTCATTCTTGCTTTTTTTAAAAAAGATAAAAATTGCGGCAAAAAATATTACCGCAAAAATTATTGTTTGCTGGACTGGATTATTAACGAATATTTGCATAAAATTTATCTGTCCATAATGAATAACCTGCACATGACGGATGGAAAAGATCTGCGCTATAAAAATCTTTTAAATCTTTTGATCCTAACTTATTTACTTGATATACATCAAAGCATTTTAAATCATTCTGTTTACATGTTTTATCTATCACCTTATTATACTGCAATGTTTTGACGGCGAAATACCAGTTATATGGCCACCATAATAATTTTGACGAACCAAGATATGGTATATTTACAACAATAATTTCGGCATTTGATTGCTTAAGGCGCGCAATTGTTTCGTTTAGATTTTTTTGAAATTTTCTACTTGAAACAAAGTTATGAATATCATTAGTTCCGATAAATAATGTAACAATATCTGGACTAACGAGTGGCCTTGGAATTGAACCAATTTGATCAAAAAGATCAGCAGATTGAGCACCTGGTTTGCTCACATTAACAAGTATAATATTTTGCTTTTTTTCTTTTGATAAACTTTCTGCAAATTGATATGGAAAAGAAAGTTTATAATCATCACAACCTACGCCAGAAGAAAGACTATCTCCAAGCACAACATAGGTTAATGTAGAGGTTGATTCACTATTATCAATACGATAGATATTACTTATATTTGGATTTATCATCGCATTATCGCCCAAATAAGAATAAAAATGAGCGTAAGAACGATTCAAATAAATCCCGAATACAATAATAACTAGTATAGATAAAATTATAATTAATCCTTTTTTCATTTAAATTTTATTTATTTGGAATTTTATCGATTCGCCATTGATATTTATATCTGGTGAGTCTAAATCAATTTTAACAAATTTTTCGGTAATAGTATTTTTTTTCAATTCCAAAATATATTTTTCATTTGCAAAAATTACATTTAAAACTTCACTTTCGCTTTGCCACTCTACTGAGATATTATCTTCAATACTAAGTCCTTGTTTTTTCCTCAAGTCGTTTATGGTTCTGATAATCTCTCTAACCATACCTTCTTGCCTTAATTCTTCAGTAATTTCAATATCAAGTTCAACTTTTGGTTCGCCTTTTTCAAAAACGACTTCTTTGACGTTAACTTCATCGGCAATTATTTTTGCAAACTCTTCTGATAAACTAAATCCATAAACGGTAATTTTTGATAACGGCTGACGGATTTTAATTCCTTTCTCAGCTCTTGCTGCCAATCCCATTTCAACTATTTTTTGTGCTTCATCCATTTGTGAAATTACTTTCTGGTTAATTAATGCGTCTTGATTTTCCGGCCATTTATCTAAATGCACAGACTCCTCATACCCATGAATCTGCTTATACACATAATCTGCCATAAATGGAATAAATGGCGCCATCACCTTAGACAATTCCAAAAGTACACCATGAAATGTCTGCAAAGCCTCTTTTTTATCTTCTTCGTCTTCACCCTTAAATCTATCTCTGGATCGTCTTAACCACCAGGTAGAAAATTCATCAATAAATTCCTGAATCGGCCTGACTGATCTTGGTAAATCATAGGCGTCCATTTGTTTTGTCACCTCCCTAATTAATATGAATAATTTAGACACCAACCAAATATCAAGACTATTCTCTTTTTTAGATAGTAAATAATTAGGAGTAAGCTTAAATAACTCAATATCCTCATACAACTTATAAAAATTCAAAATATTATTTGTCAGCATGATGACTTTCTGCATTGCTTCCTTTACTCCAGCCTCGGAAAAGTTCATATTTTCGGCCGATACCACCGGAGAAGAAAGCAAATAATATCTAAGCGCATCAGCGCCGTATTTTTCCATGACAATTTCCGGCTCCGGATAGTTTTTAAGCTTTTTAGCCATCTTTTTTCCATCCTCAGCCAGAACAATTCCATTTACAATAACATTAGAAAAGGTCCGGCTACCCTTAATTGCAGATGAAATGACATGCAAATAATAAAACCAAGCTCTTGTCTGATCAACCCCCTCAGCAATAAATTCTGCCGGAAAACTTTTATCAAATTTCTCTTTATTTTCAAATGGATAATGATTCTGTGCATACGGCATTGATCCACTATCGAACCAAGTATCCAAAACATCTGGAATTCTTGTCATTTTTCCATGGCATTTTTTGCATTTTAACTGAACTTTATCCATAAAATCCTTATGCAAATCAAAAGTTATTTCATTAAGCTCAACCAATTCTGCCTTATCAACCATTTCAAATTTTTCAAATATTTCATAACCCTGACAACCTGACAATATACCTTTTAAAACCCGTAAAGGATCGCCGTGAGAAACAATTAAAATATTTTTGCCTTCATATTTTTCATTTAAATCTTTCCATAAATCCTGAAGTCTTGCTGATTCTTCACTCAAGCCTTCCCCGCCAACTGGAACATAAGAATCGCGTCGCCACTTCAATTGCATTTCTTTAGCCTCTTTAGATTCTTCTGATTTACCTTGCCAGTCTCCATAGTTGGTCTCATTTAAACGTGCATCAAAAATTATTTCCAAACCCAAATTATTCGCCACAATTTCTGCAGTTTGCTTAGCCCTGAAAATATTTGATGAAATTATTAAATCAATTTTTAATTTTTTAATTGCCAAAACTATTTTCTCAACATCACTAATTCCTTTCTTAGTCAGTTCGAGTTTATGTTTTTCTGAAAAATCAAAAATATCATTCACATTTTTTTCTGATTCTCCATGACGCAAACCAAATATCTTATTTTTAATAATTTTTAATTTATCTAATTCGGCAACCGATCCCAAGACTTCCATGTGTCCGCAATCGCACTTCCAAATCGGCATAACTGATGCCCAAAATCTTTGCCTGGAGATTGACCAATCCCTTGCGCCTTCGAGCCACTTGCCAAATCTACCTTCTTTTATATGACTTGGTGACCAATTAATATCTTTAGCAAGTTTTAATGCTTTTTCCTTAACGTCTGTAACTTTTACAAACCAGGATGATGTTGAATAATTTAAAAGTGGAGTATCACATCTCCAGCAATGAGGATATGAGTGGACATATTCTTCCGTATTCCAAACTAAACTCTTCTTTTCCATGTCTGCAATAAATTGTTTTTCGGCTTTTTCTACATACATGCCGGCATAATCCTTAGCGATTTCTGCTAGATGACCATTCATCATAACATCCATAACAACCGGCAAACCTTGCTTCTGAGTCATCTGCAAATCAATTTCACCATACGATCCATTAATTGTTACAATACCGGTTCCTTCGCTTGCCTCGACATAATCACCGGCGAAAACATGGTAAACATTTTTATTATTTTTAACTTCGGGCAATTCTTTATAAAAATCAACCAGATGTTCATATTCCAAGCCAACCAATTTACTGCCTTTAAATTCTTCTACAATTTTATAATCGCCCTTGCCTTCCATTATTTTTTCCAGTCTGTCTTTAATAAATATTACAAATTCATCACCGACATTAACCTTTACATAGTTAAAATCAACGCCGACAGCCAAACCCATTGTGCTAAGAGTTGACCAGGGCACTGTAGTCCATGACAGTAAATAGGTATTATCTTGGCCCTTGACCTTAAATTTCCAAGTCGAAGTTAAGTCCTTAATGTCTTTATATCCTTCGCTCACTTCCATTTGTGATAAAGTCGTTTCGCATCTTGGACAAATATGCATTGATTTATAACCCTCATAAATCAAACCTTTATTATATAGTTCTTTAAATACCCACCAAACACTTTCCATATATGACAAATCCATTGTTTTATAGGGATTTTCCATGTCAGCCCATCTTCCAAATCTTGGGATAGTCTTTTTCCAAGCATCCACATATTCCAAAACTTTTGATCTACAAAATGCATTAAATTTTTCAATGCCATATTCTTCAATATCTTTTTTGCTTTTAAAGCCTAGCGCTTTTTCAGCAATATTTTCAATCGGCAATCCATGACAATCCCAGCCCCATTTTCTCTCCACATAATTTCCTTTCATTGTCTGATATCTGGGAATAACATCTTTCATTACGCTGGCGACTAAGTGGCCATAGTGCGTAGTACCTGTAGCAAAAGGCGGGCCATCATAAAAATTATAAACCGGGCCATTTTTTGTGGCTTCTAAAGTTTTTTCAAAAATCTTGTTGTCCTTCCAAAAGTTTTGTATTTCTATCTCCCTTTCGGAAATTATGTTTTTCTTTTCTTCAGACATATATGTATTCAATTTTTAAATTTTTAATTTATAATTTTTAAATAAATCTTAATTATTAATTTTACAAACTCTACTGATTTTAGAAAATATTAGAGTTAACTCGTGCGCCTCTTTCCATAATATCCTGAAAATTTCTTTTTTATCGTCATTTGCTATTGCAACCATTCTAAGCCAGTGTTTTGTTTCGTTTGCTTCTTTTTGACAAATTCTTATTTTATTAGCAAAGTCTTTTTTTGATGAACCCTGATTTGCTTCCATATAATTAGCGCCAATACTTGTTGATGATCTGACAATTTGACTGATTAATGGCCGATTAACATAATTATCGTTAATGGATTTTATAAATATAATTACTCTTTCTCCAAATTTTGCAGTCCTTTCCTCCAAATCATAATCCATAAATTTAAAATTATAATATTATTTATAAAATTTAAAATTAAAAAATTAATAATTAAACAAAAAGACCGACATGGAATCCAAGAGCCCTCGCGGGCGGTACCATCTCGGTTTATGCTTGATTACAGCTACGACGGGCTTACCCGGTCGGTTCTACTTCCGCTCAAGAGCGATTTCTTCCGACAGCTTCTCCGATGATAGTCGGAGTCAACGCTTTTCATTTATAAATTGTAATTAAAATATACCAAAATACAGTAAAAAAGTCAAAAATAAAACCCCGGCATACGCCTCCGCCAACTGGCGGATAGTAAGCCGGGATTAATTCTAATTTTTATTCTTGTTCTGTTGAAACTTCTTCAACTACAGCCTCTTCTTCCCACTCAATGGCCTGCACGGCACAAGAGGCAATCGCTTCGTCAATTTTATCCTTATAATTTGCATAATTAGCGTCTAAAACAGTTGCCTTGCCATCAACAACCTTAAACACCTCCGGACAGATGCCTTCACAAGTCATGCAAGCTATGCAGAAATCATTTATTTTAGGTTTCATTTATTTATTTTTATTAATTAACTCCATCACTTTTTCAACTAAGGTTTTTGGCGTGTAATCGGATTTGATCAAAAAATCTGTGGCGCCGCATTTTATCGCATAGTCAATTTGCTTTTTTTGCGTTAAATTACTCCAAGCATAGATTGTCTGCTTTTTTATCTTGGGATCAGCCGTTAACTTTTGCAAAACTTCAAATCCATCCATGTCCGGCATGAATAAATCAAGTAAAACTAAATCAAATTTCTGCTTTTGTATGAAACTTAAAGCATCTGCGCCATTTCTCGCAATCGTAACATCAATGCCTGACATTTTCATTTGCAGGCTGTAAACCTCAGCTAAATCCGTCTCATCCTCCACCATTAAAATTTTTACTTTTTTTTCTGCCATAAACAGATTTTAACAAATACTAATTAAAAAATAAAGGCTTCTATAAATAAATGGTTTATGCTGCTGACGACCTACATTTCCTCCAAAACATCTATACCCAAAAGACTGATTCCATTAATTAAAACCTGTCTGATGTTTGAAATCAAGAACAATCTTGCCTTTTTGGTTTCTTGTTCGGATTTTAAAATTGGGATATTTTGATAATAGTTGGAAAACAGCTTTGCCAATTCGAATAAGTATTTAGCTAAAATGCTAGGCTGATTTTCTTTTTGGCACTGAGCAATTATTTCCGGAAAATTCGAAGCCTTTAAAATCAATTCTTTTTCTAGTAGATTTTCCAACTTTGCAAAATCAATTTCTCCTTTTGGAGATTCTTTTTTAAGAATGCTATTTATCCTGCTGATAGTATATTGCAAATAAGGCCCCGTGAATCCGTCAAAACTTAATGCCTCTTCAACATCAAAAACAATAATATTACTGTTATTTGTTTTTATCATGTTGAATTTAATGGCAGACAAGGCGATTTTTTGGGACACATCGCTGATTTTTTCCCCGTTCCAATCCTGATGCCTCTTTTGTGTTTCAGCTTTTGCCAACTCAACAACTTTTTCAAAAAAATCTTCAAAAGGGACAATGTTGCCAGATCGCGATGACATTGCGCCATCCTTTAGGGTGACAAATTCATAGGGAATATGCTCCATTTTTTTATCAAATCCCATTATTTCCAATGTCTTAAAAAATTGTTGAAAATAAAAACCCTGGCGATTATCGACAATGACTATGCTCTTATCAATCTTATACTTATCAAATTTTAACTGGGCAAGAGCCAACTCTTTTGTGGAATATAGAGACGAACCGTCTGACTTTAGAAGTAAAAGAGTTCTTAAATTATATTTTTCCAAATTGATTACTACCGCTCCCTGGGATTTTTCTGCAATTCCCCTCTCCATTAACTCAGCCACAATTTTTTTGCCGGGCTTTTCCACTTCGCTTTCAAAAAAAATCTTATCAAATTTTGCATTTAATAATTTATAAATCTCTTTCAGCTCATCCATGCTCCATGCTTTTGTTTTTTTCCAAAGCGCCATCCAATATTTATCGCCTGATTCCAATTTTTGCTGAACCTCGTCAGTTTCTTTTTTGAGCTCTGTATTCTCATCAATTCTTCTCACCGCTTCGCCATAAATTCCTCCCAAATATTTTCCTTTATTTTCGGGCAGAGGCTCGTCTTTGTGGAATTTCTCCAAAGCCCAAAGGCATTTAGCCACATGCGATCCGATATCGCCTATATAATTTACAGGGATAACTTTTTTGCCGGCAAATTTATAAACATTAACCAAGCTTGCTCCCAAAATCGCATTTCTACTATGGCCGATATGAAATTCTTTGTGAGTATTGGGATTAGAATACTCAATCATTATTTTTTCTTTGTCAGACTTTAAGCTGCCAAATTTTTCGCCTTTCTTACTGATTTCATTTAAAACCTTTTGAGCCAGGACTTTTTTATTTAATATGATATTTAAATAGGGTCCGGCATTGTTGGCAGATTCAATAAAACCTACTGGCCGTATTTTATTTTTTAATTCTTCGGCTATTCTATTTGGAGAAAGCCGGAGCAATTTTGCAAAATAAAAACAAGGAATTGCCAAATCCCCCATATCTTTTTCCGGCGGAACTCCTATTTCTATATGCTTTTGGTCAATTTCCTGGCCCAAAGCTTTTTGTACCGCCTCTTTTATCTGCTGTTTTACTTTAATTATTGTGTAATCCATAATAATTGATATTAGCAAAAATGAGGCATAAAAACAAGGTTCATTTGACTTTTTGGGCTTTTTTTATAATAATTTAAGTACAGCAATTGGAACAGCCACCAACTGTTCTCCATACGGATCCGCTTCGGCGGACTAAGCTTATTTAATAAAGTGTCCTGCACATGCAGGAAATCTGGGTGGAACCGCGGGAACATCTCTCGTCCCAATAATATGCTATAATTAGCGTATAATTGGGATGGGAGATTTTTTATTTTAATACTATGAATGAATTTCTTTCTAAAAGAGAGCCAACCGAAGAGCGTATAGACGACCCCGAATATCAAGATTATAAAGACGGGCCTGAACTTGAATTTGATGATTTATTATTTATCCATGAAAATAGCCTCGGATTAAGACATTTAACAACTAAAGAGCAGGCCGACAGAGAGGCATCAGAAGGAATTGAAGCCGGAGACGCGGTAGCCATAGCTAATATTTATAATTTGTTAAGAGAGGAAGATGAGAAAATTATAATCAAAAATCACCCTGCCTTAATAAAAAGAGCGAGTAGTATCGGCTACACCGTCAGTGAAGCTTTAAGCCATATTCAAAAAGAAGAAGATATTGATCCAGAAGTAAAAAGACATTTAATAGAAGATTTTAGCGATAGTATAATAAAATTTTTTCTTGAAAGTATGGGCTGGGACATAAGAAGCCTTGGTGATGGCGACTCTCAAACTGCAGGGCAGATTATTGACAAACTAATCGAAACAGGATCAACGTTTCTAATAATAAGATCCGATCATGAAAGTCCTTATGATGAAAAGGTATACTATGGCCTAGGCAAATATGGAAAGGCTGACATTGAACCAGATGATATAATTTATAAAATAAATTTGGACAAAGAAGATGCACAGAATTTTGACCCTAGTAATTTTCCCAACTTAAACGAATTAAGAAAGGCGGCGAAATATATTACTCAAAAATTTTATGCTAAGTTTGTTGCAGCAATAAAAACTTTAAATAAAAATTAAAAATGATATGTACGGTCCAATTTTAAAAGGCAAAAAAATTATTTTAAAACCAATCAACCTTAAAGAGGCGCCAAGCTTTGTAAAATGGTTCCAGGATGAAGAAGTTATAAAATTTTTAGGCAGGCAAAACAAAGGCTTGACTCTTGTAAAAGAAAAACAGTACATTAAAAAAATTGCTGAAAATAAAGAGCAAGTGCTTTGGTCGATCTATACAAAAGACGGAGTCCATATTGGCAGTACAGATCTGCATTCACTAAGCAAAGAAAATAAAAAAACTGAATGGGGCATTATGATTGGAGACAAAAATTATTGGAATAAAGGATATGGCCAAGACGTTTTAAAAACAATAATAAAATATTCTTTTAACACTCTTAAACTTAATCGTTTTGGCTTATCTGTTTATGAGGGAAATATAGGTGGCATTAAATGCTATGCTAAATGCGGATTAAAAAAAGAGGGAATAAAAAGACAAAGCATATATCGATACGGAAGATTTTGGGATGAGATAATAATGGCAATGTTAAAAAGTGATTATAAAAAATTAAAATAAAAATATGGCAAAACAAATTAACGAACAATTGGATAAAATAAGGCATTCAACTTCTCACATCATGGCTTATGCCGTCAAAGAGCTTTTTGAAGATGTAAAATTTGCAATCGGCCCGACAATTGAAGAAGGCTTTTACTATGACTTTGATTTGGGCGATAAGACTTTCTCTCCCGAAGATTTGAAAAAGATCGAAAAGAAAATGGAAGAAATCATCAAGAAAAAATTAGAATTTACCAAAACAGAACTGCCGATTAAAGAAGCTTTAAAAAGAGTTAAAGACCAGCCGTACAAGAAAGAGCTGATTGAAGACCTAGAAAAAGGCGGCGAAACAATGGTTAGTTTTTATAAAGTCGGAGAATTTGAAGATTTATGCCGAGGCCCTCATGTTGAAACCACCAAAGAACTGGGAATTTTTAAATTAATGAAAATTGCCGGAGCATATTGGCGTGGCGATGAAAAAAATAAAATGTTGCAAAGGATCTACGGCACTGCGTTTGCCACCAAGCAAGAACTTTTTGATTATTTAAAACTTTTAGAAGAGGCTGAAAAAAGAGATCATAAAAAATTAGGCAAGGAATTAGAATTATTTTCTTTCCATGATGAAGGTCCTGGTTTTCCTTTTTTCAAACCAAAAGGAATGATCATTTGGAATGAGCTACTAAACTTTTGGAGAGAAGCACATAGAGAAGCCGGATATGATGAAATCAAAACTCCAATCATGTTATCTCGAAAGTTATGGGAAACATCCGGCCACTGGGAAAATTATCGTGAAAATATGTATGAAAGCAAGATTGATGATATGGAATATGCTATCAAACCGATGAATTGCCCCGGTGGAATGTTGATGTATGGCGAAGATATTCATTCATATCGCGATTTGCCACTTCGTATGGGAGAAATTGGATTGGTACATAGGCATGAATTGTCAGGAGTATTGTCAGGGCTATTTAGAGTTAGAGTATTCCATCAAGATGATGCCCATATTTATATGCGACCAGATCAAATCAAAGATGAAATTCTTGGAGTATTAAAATTAGTAGACAAAATGTATTCTGCATTCGGCTTAACTTACTCCCTTGAACTTTCCACACGCCCAGAAAAATCAATCGGCTCGGATGAGGCTTGGGAAATGGCAACAAATGGATTAAAAGAAGCGCTTGATAGCACAGGAAAAGAATATGATATTAATGAGGGTGATGGAGCTTTCTATGGACCAAAAATTGATATTAAAATCAAAGATGCGATTGGCAGAACATGGCAATGCGGAACAATTCAATTGGATATGAATATGCCAGAAAGATTTAATTTAAATTATATTGATTCTGATGGCAAAGAAAAACGTCCAGTAATGATTCATCGCGTTATTTACGGTTCAATGGAAAGATTTTTCGGAGTTTTAATTGAACATTATGCCGGCGCATTTCCAATTTGGCTCTCTCCTGTTCAAGCGGTTATAATCCCTGTATCTGAAAAATTTAATGAGTACGGCGAAGAAGTTAAAAATATTCTTTTAGAAAATGGGATTAGAGTTGAATTTGATAATAGCGATGAATCGCTTGGCAAAAGAATTAGAAATGCCGAAAAACAAAAGACACCATATATATTAGTAGTCGGCGAAAAAGAAGTCGAATCTAAGACTGTCGCCGTCCGCAAAAGGAGCGAAGGCGATCTTGGATCGCAGGATTTAACAAAATTTATCGAAGGAATTAAAAAAGAAATTACAGAGAAAAAATAAATTCATATCAAATTTTCCGCCCCTTGCTGGGGCGGTTTTTTTATTTTATTTTAAATAAACTTAGCAAATATATTTGACAAAATGATTTAACTATGATATAATAATGTATTCAATGTGAGTAACGTTCACAAAGAATTTGTACCATAAAGCATTAAAAATCCTGGGCTCTTGTGAGTTTGAGGATGAAAGTAATAAATCTTGGCCTGGCCTTACGAGGGAAAAAATATGAATATGAGCTGGTTGCCCATGTATGTGTTGGTGAGCTTTGGTCGGTGGGATGACTGCCTCACCAAGAACCCAGGTCACCCCGAATCCCTCTTGCGGTATATGGCAGACCGCAAAGACGCTCAGGGAGTTTCCAAATTCATAGCCTGGTTCTACTTAAATGCCCCCGACTGCAGACCGTGGCTTTCTGAGGAATGTGATAAGTTGGCCGATCTGCTCGGGTACTGGATGTACGTCAAACTCCGGGAAACAATCGACAGTCCTGTCGAGACAGACGCTATCATCGAGATGGCCAAGGAAATGTTCCATAAAAAGCTGTACCTCACTTCAGCGTTTCTCTTCGCGAAAGCTGGACGTGCGAGTGAGGCTGAAGCCGCTTTTAACCTGCATGATGGTTACGGTTGCATGCCCAACACGCAAGAAGTTCGCAGAATGATCGACTTGCTCAAAGCCAAGGAGGTCATCGGTATTTAGTTCAAATCGGAGAAGATACAAGTCCTACCCTTGCCTTCTCCACTCAATTAAAGTAATAATCCTATTGTTGCTTTTGAGAGTAATAAAATAACAAACACACATTACCCGCCTTTAGGCGGTTTTTTTAATTAATAAATTATATTCTTGACATTGTATTTATTCTGTGTTAGTATAGTAATACAGTGATACAGATATGAAACAATTTAAATTTAACAAACAAACTAACAGGCTTTTTGAAGCCATCCTATCATTAAAAACCACAAAAGAATGCGAGTTATTTTTTCGTGACCTCTGTACGGTTGAAGAAATCAAGGAAATGAGCGAGCGCTGGGAAATAGTGAAGCTTTTGGAGAAGAAAATGCCCTATCGTGAGATTGCCGAAAAATTAAAAGTCAGCACAACTACTGTCAGCCGTGTCGCGCTTTGGTTAAATAACGGAACCGGCGGATATAATTTAATTTCAAAAAGAATAAATCATTATAGCTCTTCCTCAATCGGGAAAGAGCTGCGTTGATATTTTTAAAATATAAACTCAACCCCTTCCCGAGTGGGAAGGGGTTTTTTATATGAAAAACCCAAACACCAAGCATGTAACAATAAGGAATCGTGACATGCAAAAAGGATATCGAATCGAGGTGATAAGCCTGGATCAAACGCCTCTTTCCGTCTTGGAAGGGTGCGCCTCGCTCTATTGCGAAATCTGGAGAGAACCGCCGTGGAATGAGGATTTCTGGACGACTGAAATTGTATTGCAAGAGCTCAAAGAAGAGCTCGCGCGCGGACAATCCCGAGGATTCCTTGCACTTCCAACCGATCCCAAGTCAAACGACGCCATCATCGGCTTCACTTGGGGCTATCGTGTCAGCATGGAAGACATGCAAAACATCTCGGGAACTTCGCAGATGGATCGATTTTTCGAAAATGGCGAAGTGTTTTACATTGATGAACTCGGTGTTGATTCCAACTGCCGACTCAAAGGAGCTGGTCGAGAACTAAGCGAATGCCTTTTGGAATGGGCCATCAAAACCGGCCACGAGACCATTCTTCTGCGAACCGACCTCCGAGCAGAACCGGCTCGCGCCCTTTACAAAGGGTTGGGGTTTGTAGAACTCGATGTTATTGATGCAAACGAGCATCAAAGAAGTTATTGGGTTCTCGAACTCTAACCGCAATCCGTGTTTTATTGAGGCAAGCAAACCGTTTGCCTGCCTCAAAATTAAAACTTATTAATAAATATATGAAAAAACAAATTTTATTTATCATCGCCACTCATGGCAATGAAAAAATTGGAATTGAGGCTGTAAAAATTTTAGAAAACAAAGGATTAGAAAAATATTTTGACGTTTTAATTGCCAATCCAAAAGCACTTGAAAAAAATGTCCGCCTTATTGAAGCTGATTTGAATCGCTCGTATCCCGGAGATGCCAAATCAAAAATTTATGAAGAAAGAATCGCTTTCGAGAATTTTAAAATTGCTAAAAAATATCGCTATATAATTGACCTGCATGAAGCCAGCCAAGGAACTGATGATTTTATCATTATGCCTCGTAAAAAATTATCAAAAACTTTTCCGCTAGAATTTATAAACCTAAAAAAAGTTTTATTATGGCCAGATCCAAAAGGACCAATTAGCCAAATACTTAAAAATGCAATTGAATTGGAATTCGGCAGTAAAAATAGGCCAAGAAAATTAATAATAAATAGGTGCACTTTAATTTTGGAAAACTTTATTAAAAATATACATCAATTGCCAGACAATAAAATAACTGGGAACAAAAAAATATTTTATGTCTATGGGAAATTACTAACAAATAAAAACATAGAATTAAAACTCATTGATTTTAAAAAAGTAAAAATAGAAAAAGAGAAATTTTATCCTCTGCTGACAAACCAATATATTAAAGATGGGATTGCCTGTTATAAAATGAAAAAACTATAAAAACAAATTACTATCTATACTCAACAAACTTGCCATCTTTTACCGTTCTAAACATAACTGGCTTTTCAACTTCTCCAAACTGGTCAAAAGAAAATGTCCCGCCCATACCATCAAAATTTACAACACCATACAAGCCAGCCTTGATCTTATCGGCATCATAGCCATATTTATTGATCATATCATTAACTAACTTAATTACATCATATCCATTAGCTGAGGCAAAATCAGGATCTTCACCATATTTTTTCCTATAATTCTCCACAAATTTTTCTACTTGCTCATTTTTTGAATCAGAACGAAATAGTGGGGTTGTAAAAATTAAACCTTCGGCCGCCCCCTTGGTAATCTCTAAAATTTTAGAGTTTTCAGCGCCAGGCGAAGCTAGCCACTGCGTCTTTATTCCTAATTCATTGGCCTGATTGATAATCAAACCCATATCTGGAGCCATTCCGGCAATATACACCGCCTCAGGATTCACACCCTTTAGCTTGCTCAGACTAGATCTAAAATCATTACTCTTTTCAATATATTGATCTTCAAAAACTACTTTGCCTCCCAGCCTTTCAAACTCCCGCTTAAAATTGTCAGCATAAGAAACTCCATTTATGGCACTAGCGTAAAAAAGCGCCACCGAATCCTTTTTCAAATTCTCCTTCAAAAATTTTGCCATCGCCAAACTATGCGCTTTCCCGCTTTCACGAATTCTAAAAACATAATCTCCGGCATCTTTCAAGTCGTCTGTCCCGCATAAAGTGCTAATCATGACTACTTTTGATTCATTGGCAACGGGAGCGCTAGCAACTGCACCACCGCTTACCAAGAAGCCAACGACTACTGGAACATTATTCGCAGCGATTATTTTATGGAAAGCACTGACCGCTCCGGTCGCAGTAGAATTGTCATCTTCTAAAATTATATCCATTTTTTTGGCATCGATGTTTATTTCATCCAAGGCTACTTGCATGCCCTTGAGGGTTGAGTCGCCATATTCAGCAGCATTGCCCGTAAGAGACATGACAACCCCTATCTTATGCGGTTCTGTGCCTGCAGTTTTTGTATCTGGTTTTTGTAAAATAAAGAATGCGACTACGACAATAATAACGACAATCCCTATCCAAAAAACAATTTTAAGTTTTTTTGACATATAATTTTTAATAATTAATTATTTCTCAAACTAAAACCCGCCTTGTGGCGGATTTTAGTTTCTAAACTTATTTTTTCAATTACTTTTCTAAAAATTTCCACATCATTTCAAAATATGCCCGATGTGTCGAAGCAAAATCCCGACTTTCAATAACTACCACAATATTTTCATCGCGAGTCGAAAACATGGCGATCTTGTCGCCATAAATTATTTCAGTAGAAGGAAATTCCATGCCGATTGGGATAAGTCTGGTCTCACGATTGGAAATATTATCAGCGGCCACCAACTTATTAGCCAGATCCGAATTCTCATTAATTGCTCGGCTAGACATCCCCGCCTTGATCTTCCTATTTTGGATGCTAATGAGAAAATCTTCGCCCGCAAATTTCACAAATGTTTCAACCCTGGCAATACTTAAAAATTCTCCAACCTCCGAGGAAAATATTTCATCCCAAACTTTTTTAAATCCTGACTCTCCTGAATATACTCTGATTTGTGGCTTGAAATCTTGTTCACTGCCAATGCTTTTTATTAGTGGCAAAACTTCTTCTACCATCTTTTTAGTTCGCGTAAATTTATCATGCAAGCCATCAAGTACCTTATAAAAATTTCCCGTAGGGCTTTCTACTACGATCCTTCTCTTCTTGCCCCTTTTAATCTCAGCGACAAAACCATCACGAATCAGCCTTTCGACTATGTCAAAGCAAGTTCCCCGACTTAAGCCCGTCTCTCCTGTAATATTTATAATAGAGGTTTCTCCAGACTGCAAAATTGCTAAATAAACTAATGCTTCTTTTTCGGACAACCCTAATTGTAAAAGTGCGTCCTTGATCTGATTTTGCTGAATCTTGTTTATCATATAATTATGGTATTTATTGATATTTTAGTCTATCATTATCGTCATTATATAATTTATAATATTATATGTAGTCTCAATTTACAGTAATTATTGTTAATTAAAAAACGACGATATATATCGTCATTATATAATAATACTTTGAAATGTCAACTAATTACTACTTTACACATTGAAAAACCCTAAATCTCTTATAATCAAAGCTTCCCGTTATTTTAAAAATACTAGCTAATTGTTTTTCATACATGCTAATAAAGCGCCCTTCCGTCACTACAAATATTTCGCCGCCTTTTTTAATAAACTTGCCCATATTTTGACAGATGTCTTCGCGTTGTTTGGTTGTAACATGCAAAGGAGGATTAGATATAATATAGTCCAACTTATTATAATATTTTTGTATATTTTCATCCGTTAAAGATGCAATATCAGAATTAAATAAAGTAATATTATGCAAATCTTCTACGTTTTTTGAAAAAGCCTTGATAGAAGAAAACTCATTTTCAAAAGCAATAATTTGGCTTTGAGGAAAAGTGGTGCCCAATATTAAGCTTATTGCTCCCCAGCCCCCGCCGAGATCACCGATAGCCTTACCGTTTAGATCACCAACATGCTCGAGGGCGGTTTTAAGTAGAAATTCAGTACCCTCATCTAATTTATTTCTGGAAAAAATCGCCTGGCCGGCATCAACTTTATATTCTAAACCGGCGAATTTAAAATTTATAAAGTTATCAAAAATAATTGGCTCTAATTTTCTATTGTTATCTTTTGTAATCTTTATCAGCCTAGTCTCATCCTCACCTTTCCCAACAATTTCAAAAATAACTCCCATCTTCTTAAGAGTTTTAACCACAGATCTGAGTCCAAAATATTTTTTAGACAAGATAAAAATATTATCATCAATGCCAGCTTTTTCATTCCAGACGTCAACCAGTTCATTATATACTCCGCTGTCACTTTGACCCCAAATATGTTGTATAACAAAAAAATGTCCTTTTTCTTGCTGTTCTAATATTTTCTGATAAGGCTTCATAAAGTTAAGGGCACTAAATTAATTAAGTTAAATTAATTTAAAATAAATATCTTATAATATTGCTATATAATAGCTAAAATTAATAATTTTTTCAAGTAGAACCAATCTTAAATTAAAATTCCGGCTTTAAGCCGGATTTTTAATCTCTTCAACCGCCCCAACTTTTTTTGCTTTGGCTTTATCTGCCAATGGCAAACTGAAAGAAAACTTGCTTCCCCGGTTCTTCCCAGGGCTTTCAACCCAAATACGGCCACCCATATTTTCAATCACCACCCTGGCAAAATATAATCCTAAGCCCGTTCCCTCAGTATGGACTGTCATCATACCCTTGCCTCTGACAAATTTATTAAACAGCCTTGGCAAGTCTTCCGGCTCTACTCCCATGCCGGTATCCTGGCAAGTAAATACTAATGACTGGCTCTCCTGATGAATTCCAACCGTAATTTCTCCTTCGGGCGTATATTTAATTGAGTTATCAACAATGTTAGAAATAACCTCTTTTACCTTTTCAGGATCGGCGGAACATTTCGGCAAGTTCGGCTCAGGATAAAATTCTAATTTTATCTTTTTCTCTTTTGCTTTATTCTGGAAATCAGCAACAAGCAACTTAACGGACTCAACCAAATCGACCGGCTGCATATTAAATTCCAATCTGCCCGCTTCAATTCTTGAAATATCCAAAAGGTTTTCAACTAAGTGAAGCAGTCTTTCATTTGCAGCATACACCTTAACCAAATTTTCTTTTATCAATTTTGGCACCTTGCCAAAACTTCCCTCATTCATCATCGAAACATAACCCTTGGTAATTGTCAGCGGTGTCCTGAGTTGATGTGATGCAATTGATAAAAATTCTGATTTGGCATCATCCAGTCTTTTTAACTCTTTATTGACAGCCTCCAATTCTGATGTAGCTTTTTTAACTTCATCTTTCAAATGGACGTTAAAATTTTTCTGCTGTTCATATAGCCTGGCATTTTCAATGGCAATGCCAAGTTGGCCGGCAATGATGGTGAGCATTCTTAAATCTTCGCCGTTATAGGGATCATCGGATTTTTTATTGCCTAAAACAATTATTCCGATAAGTTTTTCTTTTGAAAATAAAGGGATTACCAAAGAAATACCAAGGTCATAGAGACCCACAAGCAGATCTACATCTTTTGGCTGATACTCATGCGCCTCATATTTTGCCTTTAACTCATCAATTACTTTAATTTCTTTATTGTCATTAAAATATAAAGGTAAAATTTCGACTTTTCCTTTTGTAAATTTTTCAAGAGCTTTTATATCAAAACCAGATTGATAATATATTCTCAACTTTTCCACAGCGCTGCTTTTGCTGACTAATGCAACACCTATTTTAGAATAATGAAAAACGTCTTCAAGGTGCTGGGCGACGAGCTTGAGTAATTTATTAAGATCAATGGTTGAAGAGATGGCCTGATTAACTTCTGTAAGCAACTCCGAAGGGTTATATTCCTTTGTAAATAAAAACCTATCCGTCAAAGCCTCTAAAATATTTCTAAGCGGCTGAAAAATCGAAGCTATAATAATTGAAACGATTATGGCGGAAATTAGGCTGACATACTGGTTGCCTTTTAATGCTAAATCGATAAAATATGACGTTAAACTGGATAATACTATAAAAATAGCTCCAATAGATACAACCAAGGCTGTAAAAACTGTTGATTTTTTTACGATTGTTTTAATATCCATTAAACGGTAGCGACTTATGGCATAAGTAATAAAAACAACATAGAGGGCCATAAAAAAATGCCCAAAAGGATAAACCTTAATGAGCTGAGGGAAAAAATTTGTGATACCACCGCCAAAACCAACAATTAAGGCAATTGCAACATATCTGATTTGACCACGCTTATATCCAGTAGCGGTTGAATAACTTTTTATCAGCAAAAAGAGAGCATATAGCATCAATGTAGCAACAAATATGGGAAACAACACATATAAACTGCCAGGCTCTATCCAATAATTAAACCCCAGGATCGGTTGCATGCCTTTTTTAAAAATGGGAAAAAAACTCAGTACCAACATCGCAAAGGCAGAAGTATAAAAAGCTAAACACTGGATTAAATAATTATTACGACTCGTTTTATTTTTATCTAAAAGTACCCAAACAAAATGAAGATAAGTCACCGGTATAAAAATTCCACCGGCATCCAATAAATATTGCCATAAAAATGCGACGTGTTGTTGTTTAGATATGACCACTCCAAAAAAACCAATTGACCAGGCGAAGATAGACAGGGTCACAAAAAACCAAGTCCTATTTATTAAGCCTTTTGGATTTCTAGATAAAACTAAAATACCCAAAAGAATGCTCAATATTGCCACAATTAAACAAGTTGAAGCAAAAAATATCATATTTTAAAATTTTCGATGACCCATTTTTTTTCTTTAGCAATCAGTCTCAGTTTTTTATCTGGATTAACCGCAACAGGATTGCCAACCAATTCCATCATAAAAACGTCTGAATAGTGATCACTATACGCGAAACTATTTTTTAAATCCCAATCCTCTTTTACGGCAATTGCCATGATAAATTCTGCCTTCTGCTTGCCATAAAGAGGCTTACCATCAATTCTACCAGTATAAATATAATTTTTGATCTCTAGCTTTGTACCAAAAGCATAATCTGCTTTTATAAAGCTACTAATTTCATCCACTATAAGCTGAGGGCTGTTGGAGATCACGGCTATTTTTCTGTTCTGTTTTTTGTGTTCTTGAATAATTTTCAAAGCCCTTAAATATATTTTATTTTTAACTTCCACCTTAATAAAATCTCTGACTAGAATTTTTGCATCTTCTACTCCCCATCCCGTAGCAATTTTATAAGATTTTTCCATGGCTGGCAGAACATCCTTTATAATTCCAGCCTTATATAACAACATCCAAATAATGGTTATAATTAGAGCCAAAAAATTTAATTTATGCCTAGAAAACAAATATTTAACCAGCATGATTTGCGATTGGCCGAAAATAAGAGTGTCATCAAGATCAAAAAAAACTATTTCTGACATAAAAAAATTAAGTTTCAATAACTTAATTATAACATAAATCAGTAATATTTATAAACAATTAAAAATTATACTCCTCACCCGTTAGCTTGGCAATTTGGGGCATTATTATTTTATCAGCTATATTAATTAAAACTTCTTTGTCCTCTTCTTTCCCATAATATTGACTCAGGTTGATTGCCTTTCCAATTTTGATTTTGCATTTTTTAAACTTGGGATATTTATCATGTCGCGACATAATTTCGAATGTACCAATCATTCCCACGGGAATAACTTTAGATTTTGACTTCAAAGCAATTTTTGCAACCCCCGTATAAGCTTTTTGCAATTTACCGTCCGCTGACCTGGTGCCTTCTGGAAATATACCAAAAACTTTTTCCCGTTCCAAAATTTCTAAAGCCTTATTTACTGCCTGGGATTTATCTTTTTGATTCCTATCCACTCTGATTTGTCCGGTCATTTTCATCAGTGGCCTAAAATACCACTTCTTAAAAAATACTTCACCCGCCAAGAAATAAACCGGCCTTGGGCTAATAGCCGCAAGACAAATAAAATCAAAGTAGCTTTCGTGATTAGAGGCTAAAATTATTCTGTCTGTTTCTGGGATATTTTCTAATCCTTCAACTTTTTTAATCCAAAGCAGCTTTATGATTGGGGCAAAGAGAAACTTTATGATTTTATAGGTCATATTAAAAAATTATAATTTTACTCTCTTTCCAAAAAATCTTTTTGAATTAGTGCTAGTAATTTTATTCCTTGCCACCCCATCCATTGACATTAAAAACCGAATTATTTTTTAAAAATACTATAAGTAACAAGTATTGGGTATGTAAAAGTAATAAAAGTTCCAAACGGATACATATTAAATAGTATAGGCAAAAAACTAGTGCCCCCAGAAATAAAACCGATTAACGAAATAACAATAATATAAGCAATTTGTTTTTTTATTATTCCATCGCTCTTATAATAGTAGAGAAATAAAAAGGCTAGGGTTAATAGAACGCAGACCGCGAAATAGACTATATAAATCATATATAATGGGCCTCCGCTAACCCAATAATCAAATCCAGCCATAGGAGCAGCTTCTGCAACAAAAATATTTGACGTCCAAGATAAAACTGAAAATATTAGGGATAAAATATATGCAGGCACAACAAAAAAAGCCGTTTTTTTTCTATCTATATGTAGAAATGTTAGGATGAAATGTAAATAGAAAACAGGAATAAAAACAGAGAAGGATTGCAAAAAACGAATAAAAAAGAGAGCCTGATCGTGATCTTGTGCAATCAAAAGGCCGAATAATCCCACTCCCCACAAACCAACAGATAAGCTTGTTAAAAACCATAGCCAGATGAGCTTTGATTTAGGATTTAAATATAGACTATAAAAACCAACACCAAAAGCTGAGATAGGAATTAATAAGGCGGTTATTTTGTAAATAAGTAGAAGCATAAGTTAAATCTATTTATCCTGCTTAAAGTATAAAAGATGAAGGGCAAAAAAAGCCATAATAACAGAAGATAATGGCCCAATCCAACCGATATTTGACCCGATATAAATAGGTGCTATTACATTTGTTATAAGACCCATAAGCAAGATTGCGGAAACACCAATTAAAATTAATTTAATTTGCGACTTAGCAAATCCATCTATATTGATATATTTTTTTATAAAATTATTAAAAAATATATAAAACATGATTACAAAATAAACACCATAAATAACAGACCCCCATAAAGAAGCCTTTAATTCTAATGACGACGAATAACCAGTTACTGACGTCATTGGGTTAACAATAAATCCTGGGATAAATAATAAAAATAACAAGACAAAAAACAATAAATAAATAATAAAAATTATCTTTTTGTTTATATTTTTAGCGAAAGGGAAATAAAAACTAAAGATCGCCACGTTGACTGCAATAAAAGCTCCGGAGATATAACTTGCAATCCAGGAAAAATATAACATTTCAGCATTGACTGGCATAAATATGCCAACCTGACAAATAACCCAGAAAAAAACACCAAGATTTGCCAAGGAATAAAAAATATTCATTGGACTTTTATAATTCCTGCGCCAAACAATAAACGTCAAAGCAAGATTAAATAACGAAGCGAGAACTAAAAGAATAATAATTGCAGCCATATTTTAAATCAGTTTTTATAACATATCATTTCAAGAGAATTCCGTAAGTAGTCAGCCAGGGATAAAGCCTATTATCTTATAAATATTTAAAAGCATAATATAGATTATATTTATATTATACCAAAAAAACAAAAAAACCGCCAAACGGCGGAATTTATAAACCATTTAAATATTAAATCGATTAATTGTTTATATTTGCAAAAAGATACGCAGCTACAATTTAAACAAAACTCAAATTTTTTGTGCCACAATTTCAACTATTCCATGCAAATGTGGCTCAGGAGTGTCCCCATGCCCCTGATCTAGGGTAATATATTCAAAATAATGTCTAATCTTAAAATCATTAAATATTCCTTTAAGTTCATCGGGGTAAAAGAATGTCATATTTTTATTATCTCTCTTTTTAATAAAAGAGGAGTCATTAACGGTAAAAGCCTTAATTATAATAAAGCCAGAGTTAGCGATGGATTTTCTTATATTATCTATAAGCAATAAGCTTTGTTGGCGGGGTAAAAATTGTAGCAAATTAATCGCATTTATAACTTTAAATTTTTGTGTGGGAATATTAAATGACAATACGTCTTCACATATTAATTCTAAATTTGAGACAAGCCCCTGTTCAATGGATTTACCTTTTAATTGATCAACTCCAACCCCAGATGAGTCAACCGATGTTACTTTAAAATTCTTCCCAGCGAGATATAGTGAATCACGACCTTGGCCGGAGCCTAAATCAAGACAGTTACAATTTTGTTCAAACTCACCTTCAAACATTGTTATTAAATTGTTTGGCATATTGCCCCACAATTGATGATGTTTTTTATAGCTGTTGTTGTAATCCATATTTTCTTTCGTTTAGATATCTTCATATTTTAAAAAAATCTAAGCGTCTTTATAAAATTAAGTAATGAATTACAATTTAGTTGTGTTTAGATTGTGCTGCATTAGCAACTTTATTAAATATTTTTTTTAGATTGTTGTTCTTTGGCCATAGTTCACAAATTAACTTACGCAACTCTCTATGTTGGTCATATCCAAGATCTGGAGCTCCTATTATATCTTTGCATGTAAAGTTAAGTAATTCGGTGAGTGATTCTTTTGTGTCATAGGCAGCCTTTTGTGGCATTGCATTAAGTTCTTTGCTAAAG
This sequence comes from Candidatus Buchananbacteria bacterium, assembly GCA_041665065.1. GTDB lineage: Bacteria > Patescibacteriota > Patescibacteriia > 2-01-FULL-39-33 > 2-01-FULL-39-33 > JBAYJM01. The sequence continues at coordinate 70,203 of JBAYJM010000001.1, read as the reverse complement.
ATTTGGCAAGTAAAGAGATGAAATAGTTCGTGACTAATGACAAGTCTTGGTTGCTTACTAAATACAGTAAGAAAAAAACTATTATCTCTAGTTGAATACGTACAGCGATCATTTGTTGTAATATATGCGGTAAACATATCTAATGATAAAATATCACCAAATAGGTTTTTCATTCGTAATTCAAATTCTAATTCTACCTGTTGCCAAGTTGATTTAAAATCTAAGACTTTTTGATCAATATCAATTTTATTATAATCAATAAGTCCTTTTATAAATCGTTTGAGTTTATCATCACTGAAATCACCCCCAAATTTTACTTGAAAATATTCAATCACTTTTGATGGTTTGCCAATATATTTAGCGTGAGCTATGGCCCGATGATTCTCGGCGTCTTTTTTGAGGTTGTATTCAAAATTAAGAGACATATTAATATTTTATAAAAATAATGGACCTACCGCAAGGATAGGTCCGCAAAGAGGGGTAAAATTCGAAACTATTCGCTGTCGCAATCGCAACTGTCGCACGAGACGCAGCCGCCATCGCCACCGCCATCGCCACAGTCGCAGTCAAAGCAGTTGTCGACGGTGTTTACCGGCTTAACTTGCATTGCGGCGAAATTAAATGGTCGAGACATAGCGTTCCTCCTTTCTTCCTGGTTGTTGTGGGTATACAAACCCCCTAGTTACAAGCAACGTAAGGACTCTTTGAAACTCGGCATCACCAGGATTGCAACCGGCAACCCTGGCAAGATGCTCTAGTGATATTGGCGATAGGCGTCTTAATTCCTGGGCAAATTCCAGAAGTGGTCTGTTAACCATTGTAATATTCCGGTTGCCCCGGGTTGACGACATAAGGTAGTCTTCTTCGGTTTCTTGACGCCAATGTAATTTGTCGGCGAAAGTTAGTGTTGTGTCCAGTCCAAGGGACAAACCATTGACTTTTCGTTGGGGCATATCATTGACGGAGAGTGGTTTGTCCATCCACGGATCTTCGCCTTGATGATCTCCAGTGAACGTGCGGGCGGTAATCCTACATCCTCCGTAACAGCTGCCAACAAGCTTGCAGCCGAGACAGCGACCAGGCGCGGTGCGCTGATCACGCCATGCTCCCATTTTCGACCAGATGCTTTCGATCGACTCGTTAAACAAGTTGCCATAGACATCGGGATTATGGGAACAAGCTCGGACGTCACCATTATTGGCAATGGACGCAATAGTTTTGCCAGCCTGGCACTTGCGGTTGAGAAAGGCATAGTCCCTTGATCGAACCCATGCCGGGAAGACGCACTTTGGCAATGCTTCAAATATGTCGGTTTTGAGGTTAAGATGCTCCTGTGCCCAGATAAGATCTTCAACAAGCAACTTGACCTGGTCTACTTCAAGAAGGTTCTCAAGGTCGGGATTGGTGGCGTTAAGACCCATCGGCGTTGCGCCAAATACCTTAACGCCGATATCTCGCATTCGTGTTGCTGTTTTTCGGATATGCCCGATGTTATGGCGGTTGACGACCATATTTACGGCGAAGTGCTGTCCCAATGTGACTAGCATTTTAACCTTTGTCTCGAATTGGTGATAATTACCACCCCGAGTCATAAGGTCGTAAAGTTCGGAATCGGACGTTGTGCAAGAGACAAGCATACCGTCGAGCTTACAGGCCAGGAGATCCTCAAGACTTACCCTGTCTAGAAGTAACAGGTTTGTATTAAGGGAGGTATCGATGTCTTCTTGTTTAAGACGACGGATAATCTTCTTGGTTAGTCCTTTGCGTACGAGCGGCTCGCCACCAGTCACAACAACCGAGAACACTTTAGAAGCTATAAGCTTCTCGACCAGCTCCATCACCTGATCATCGGATAGGTCTTGACTATGTCTTTCACAATCGGAGTCAAGATGGTAACAGTGACGGCACCGAAGATTGCATTTGTCAGTGATTTCAAGTTGAGCATTAAGTGGCCTCGTGATGGATGCTATCATGATGATTTTCCTTCCATGGCGTAATGGTGTATAGGAAGACTTTGGTTCAAGTTAATTGTAACTACTTTTTCGATGTCAAAGTACTGGAACAAAGAAAGAAAAATCCCTCCTGATCTCTGCCCCTATCATAGTGGCAGAAATTAATAAAGACTTTCAACTTAAGAAATAATTTCTAATATACGACAACATTTTAATCCACTTGGTGATTTGAATTCTACCGTTTCACCGCGCTGCATTCCTAAAACCACTTGAGCTAATGGCGAAGATGCAGTAATGGCATTGTATGCCATGTCTTTCTGCAAAACATCAATAATATTCAATTCCATAATCTGCCCATCCAATTCAATTCTGATGCAATCTCCAATTTTTATTTCCCTATCCATATTTTTACGACTTTATCCACTTTTTTTACGACGGCTATGACTAGCGACGGCTATAAGTAATTCTTTAATTGTTTATTGTTTTTTATACTTATTGGTCTGTATTATTAGTTTATACCGACGGCGATATCTATGCGACGGCTTGGATAACTAATCTAATTATAGCAATTTTAGACATTAAGTCAATAAAAAAATCCCGCTCAATGCGGGAAAATTTTACTAGCTTTTATTCCTTCAAATATTTTTTATACTCCTCATCTTCAGCGATCATTTTTTCTAGGATATCACGTAAGTAATCGGCCTTGGATGTCTTTGTATTATGAGTTTTCCAATATAAATAACGCTCAATTCTGGAAGTAATTCTTAAAGTGAATTTGATATTTGGATTTTCAATACCATAGCCAGTTTCAATTTCCGTGATGAATTTCAAAATCACTTTTTCTAAATTCTGATCATAATAAAATGCAACCTTTAGTATTTTAGCCACATCCTTGTTTTTCAGCAATCCCGACAGATGCCTGTCCAAAACATTTCCTTTCTCTGCAAGATATAAAATCGGTTTTTTATGGGTTAAGGCTAGAGCTATTAAATAACCGCTTTCTTCCGTGGACGAATTACTGTCAATTATTATGGCATCTATCTTTTTCAAAATAGATTCACCGGAATTCTCCACTCTTTCTAAATCCTGCTCTGCAAATTCAAAAATATCCTCCTGCTTATAATTACTCAGAACTAATATACCGGCCTGATTTAAAATCCTAACAACCTGCTCTGCTAAATCAGTATTCTTTTCTGTATTTTGGGCAACGGAAAAATAGATTTTCATATAATTATTTCTCCTGCCACATTCTTATGCATTAAGTCTTTTATTTTTGTGGGTGCGGCTACTTGTTTTAATGACCACATCAACTTAATAATACTGGCCTCTAGAGTCATATTAGAAACCACAATAAATCCGTCGGGCAATTGGTCTGTTTGCTGTTTGCCGAAAATCACAACTGGCATTTTTTTAGATATTTCCTCTAATGCACTTATAACTATTGAAGAAATTTTATTAACATCGGCCTTAACTAATAAGCCCTTTTTATTTTTAATAGCATCCTTAAGAGAAGCAATCGACAATATTGGTGTAGCCTCTACTATTAAAATATTTTCTTCCAAATCTGAGACCATTTTCACTTTGTTTTCTATATCCCTTTTGGTTTGATTGAAAATTCTTATACTGAAATCTATTTGTCCCAATGAACCGCTAGATGATGCCTGAAATAAATTAAGAGACGAAGAATAATTTCTTGAAGCCTGGTTAGCGCGCAAAATTTTATTGCCAAAAAGAAGGCAGACTTCAGCCAAAGGATGACCCGCTAATTGGCATGCATTTATTATATTGGATTTTATGCCTGAATCTTTAGCCTTTGGACTTAAGCCGCCCGTAAAAACTATTGGTTTTGCAAAATTAGGCAAGAGAAAGGAAATAGCCGCGGAAGAAAAAAGCAAATTTTCTATGTTGTGAAGTACAACAAAGCCGTCGTATTTTTCAGCTGAATCAGAAATTATTTTTGCCAACCTCAACCAATCACCGACCATAACTTCAACGGTGTTTTTACCAAAAACAAAGATTGGCTCAATTTTATTTAAAACCTTCAGCTCTGGAATATTTTCCAACCAAACGCTCATTTGGTCTTGGGAACAATAATCGCCGAAAAACAATAGGCAAATTTTCTTCTCCCTGGGCATATTACTATATCTTTGCTAATTTACTTAAAATTATACCATAAATGGAAAAATATACGAATTTTGAGTGATTTATTCATGTTAATGATTTTAAAATCTTTTCGACATAATTATCATAATCATTTTCTTTTACTTCTATAACTTCAGTGTCGATAAAATCTTTAAAAATTCCAGCGTATTTAATACATTTTTCTTGCCATTTTATATATTCCTCAATTATTTGATCTTCACTGCCCTTTGAAAGCAAATATTCTTTCCAGGCGTCATTTCGATAATTCAAGGTCGACATTATCCTTTCTCTTATTTTGTTTTGTGGAATAATTAATAGAATTTGCTTTATATTAAAATTTTTTAATTTAGTAAAATAAATTTTTGCATCGTCTATTGAAAAATCATCTTCATTTTTTTGCGAAACAAAATGCGTTAAAATAAATCTTTCTAATACGACAATAGAGTCTGCATTTGCCTGCTGATTATTAAATTTTGAGGCTTCCAACATGTTTTGAAATTCTGATAAAACAGTAATTATTTTTTCAATATGCTTTTTAATATCGCCTCCGTTCAAACTTCCATCATCTCTTAGATGTTCAATCATTCTTTGAGTATAATGTTCGCTGATAAATAGTTTAGTCGTCGATGGCTTGAATTCTACAAGCTTTTTTTGCAGGAGCTGAAAAATCATTGTTTTTCCAGATGATGCAACACCGTCGATTATTATTCCTTTCATTATTTTATTAATTAATTTTCAGTATATTTTCTAAAACATCTAATAACTCATCGCCATTTCCAATCATTACTGATTTAAACCCAAGGCTATCATAAACCGAACTCGATCCGCTATCATCCAATAAAACACAATCTCTATAATCCAATGAATTTTTATTTAAATAATCGTCAAAAAATGGAATTGAATTTTCTCCTACATCATTTTTCAAAACCTTAAGATCATAAGAGAGCAAAAAATCATCAAAAATATTTTTTAAATCCAATTCCGGAATTGTAAATCGAGAGAAAGTGTCCATATTATCAGTTGCGACAATAACCTTAATTCCTTTTGATCTGATATTTTTGATCAACTCTGGAATTTTGTCAGAAACAAAGGTCATCCTGCCACAGCTTTCTCGTAAACTTTTTAAAACATCATCAAAATCAAAGTTATTCTGGTCAGATAAAATTTTACAAACTTCTTCTGCGGTATATTCGCCTCTCATCCACGGATTAATTAATTCCCTATTATGCTTAAAAAATACATCAGAATATTTTAAATTGCCAGACCAGAAAAACGAATTTGATAATGTCTTGTGCCAATCTATAAAAATTATTTTTGGATTATTCATACCTTAATTATATCACTTAATTTCCTCTCACCTAAAACATGCAATCCATTCATCGCCCTAGTCAGCGCAATATAGAGCAAGTCCCTTTTTATTTTTGCCATTTCTCCCTGCAGTTCCTGAGGCAAATGTTTTACTGATAATAAATCGTCATCGACTCCTGCCAGGAAAACCGTATCAAACTCAACGCCCTGCGAATCAGTCAAAGACATGGCTTTTACATTTTTATATTCCTTAAATCTTTCTTTGTAAAAATTCACTGTTTTTTCATTGTGTGAAAGAATTCCGACACTTACCTCTTTTAAATTTTCAATCTGATCTGCAATATATTGTGCCTCTTCTGCTTGTGAGAATGCCAATTCTTTAGCCTCCGGACCAGACTTTATCATCTCAGGAATATTAACTTTATATCTAAGCCCCTGTAAATATAATAATATTTCTTTAGTATTACGGTAAACTTTTGATAATTTTACCAATCTCTCTGCTGAGAAATTTTGTCCGAGGCTTTCTGTATTTAAAGATGTGCCCAATCTTACTCTTTGATTAAAATCACCAATATAAACGCTTTCACCGTCGATTTCGTTGACTGCCCTACCGAACAAGTCTAACTGCTCCGACAGATAATTCTGAAATTCATCAATAATCATCAGCTTGTATGAGGCTTTAAATCTGCCGGTTTTCTTTTTAAGCTCCATATCCTTGGCCACAGTATAATATTCTTTTTCAATATTGAAAAATCCATCTGCTTCATATTTTGCAGACAAAAGTATTGCCAAATCTATACGATCCAAGACTTTATTTTTCTTTTGCGCCGATAATCTGACAGATTGCTCGCCATTAAACTGCTTGCCATATTTATCATTTAAAATATTAAACCAGTCGTTTCGCCAAGTTGCCTTATTTCCATCCCGCAAAGCAGTTATTTTTGCCCAAACATAAGAAGCATCGCTGTCTTTTTCATGCTCGACAATTTCCCAGCCAGCTAACGGCAGAATTCGCTTCGCCCAAGAAGCCAAAGTTGTAATTTCAACATCCTTAATTCCTAAATCAGGAAGCAAATGCGAAAAATAATCGCGCGTACTTTCATCTTGGACAAAAACCAAAATATCTTTGTCTGATAATTTTTCCGACATCTCAGGAGCCTGAAGCAAATATGCAATACGATGCAAAGCCAAAGTTGTTTTTCCAGATCCGGCCGGCCCGGTCACTGCCAATAATCCCCCAAATGATGCCCTGACCACTTGATCCTGCGCCTTTTCCATTTGTGCGACGATTTCCGGCAAGACAAAAGCAGTTTTACGAGTGGAAAAATATTCTTGGTAAATTAATTCTCTTGGATTATCTCCATTTTCCGTTGCCAGAAATATTATTTTATTTTCATTGATCAAATACTGATCTTTTTTAATCATAAATCCCGATTGTTTGTTGCCATTTGTTTCAAAAACAAAACGCCCTGGCGATTCAAACCTGATTTGCGATACCGGCGATGCCCACGAGTATATTGATTCATTATCAAAAGAAAATTTTGAAAAATAAAGCTCCCTGAAATCATCCTCGCCATCAAATTTCACCAGGCAATAATAAAAATATGGCGACGGATAAAGATTTTGTAAATCATTAAAACGTCTTCTGTATGTCGCCAGCATCGTTTGGTAAGTCAATTGATCTTCAGCCGAGCCATATTTTAATTCATTTAATTTCATTGACTCAGCCGGTATGCGTTCAATTTCGGAACTGATGGCCCTTGACTTGCTATTTAAAATCAATTTTGCCTTGGATAAATATTCTTCTTTTTGTTCTGTAGTCATATGTTTTTTAAACTAAAAAACCGCCCTCATGGTTCTAGGCGGTTTCCAACTTGCTTATGATATTTAAATCAATAAAATACTTGTGTTTGAGCTTTATTCTTAGCATATAAATATATAATAGGATAAGCAAAAAAACTTGTCAAGTTTTTACAAATACATCCCCTCTATCTCCCTTTTAAAATGATGCTCAATGGCATGCCTCCTGATTTTTAAAGTTGGCGTGATTTCATCCAATTCCTGCGTGAATTCCCTATCAATCAGACAGAATTTTTTAATTTGTTCGTAATCAGACAGATTGCCGTTTATTTTTCCTACGCAGTCATGATAGATTTTTAAAATTTCTCCGTCATGATTTAAATCTGATAATTTCTTTTCAGCTAAGCCTTTTGATTTTAAATATAGATTCAACTCCTGGCAATTTGGAACGATCAAGGCTGAAACAAATTTCCGTTTATGTCCGACAATGATTGACTGGGAAATTAATTTATCAAAATTAAGTTCTGTTTCAATGTGCTCCGGCCAGATATTTTTGCCACCGGAAGTTATAATCATTTCTTTTTTCCTGCCGATAATTACCAAAAAGCCGTCACTGTCAATAAAGCCAAAATCACCGGTATGGAACCAGCCTTCATCATCAATTGCTTCTTTTGTTTCTATTTCATTTTTATAATAACCCTTCATCACGTTCGGGCCCTTAGCTAAAATTTCCTTATCAGCAGAAATTTTTATTTCTAATCCCAAAAGAGGTCGTCCGACTGTTCCAAATTTAAAATTATCCAATCTGTTTGCTGACAAAACCGGCGCTGTTTCCGTCAAGCCATAGCCTTCTAAAATTTTTACTCCCACTTTATTAAAAAACTTGCCGATTCTTTCATCAAGCGAAGCACCGCCGGAAACCGCCAAGCGCAAACGTCCGCCCATTTTATTCCTAACTTTTTTAAAAACCAATTTATCGGCGATAAAATACCCAAGGCCCTTTTTTCTTTTAAGCGCCCAATAAAATATTTTTTTACTTAACGCAGATGACTTGCCAATATTGTCCCAAATCGCATCACTAAATTTTTCAAAAATTCTTGGCACGCAAATCAAAATCGTTGGTTTTATTTCCAGCAAATTTTTGGGCAAAGTTTTGGAATTTTCCGCATAAGCGATTGTCGCACCAACCGAAAGAGGAACATAATAGCCTGCAGTTCGCTCCAAAACATGTGACAATGGCAGAAATGACAAGAAGGTATCACTTGAGTAAGCAGGAATACCTTTTAAAATCATCTCGACATTGCTTAAAATATTTTTATGCGAAAGCATTACGCCTTTGGGCAAGCCAGTGGTGCCGGAGGTATAAATAATTGTACAAACATCTTCTGAATCTATTTTTTCCAATTTGAAATTTTTATCTTTTACCAATTCAAAAAACTTTTTCCAACTGATTGTTTTTTTAATTTCAATTTCGCTCCCAACAAAATTCTCCATTAAAACAAAATTCTCAAGACAAATGCATTCATCTTGAGAAATTTTATTTAGATATTCAGTTTTAGAAGCAAAAATTATTTTGGCCTCGCTGTGCTCTATTATGTGGTTGATAATTTTGGCGCTAAGAGTCGTATGGATTGGAACAGTTATCGCTCCAAGACACATGGCCGCCAAATCAACTATCACCCATTCCGGCCGGCCTTCGGACATGATGGCAACCTTGTCGCCCTTGCCAATTCCCATTTCCTTAAGCGCCGAGCAAGCCACTCTCACCGACTCAAATAATTGAGTAAAGGTGATTGATTTGTATTTGCCCTTCTGCTTATGCATGAGGGCGGTTTTATTTGGAAATTTTTCCGCTATCTCAACGAATTTTTCCGGTATTGTTCCAATGGCCATATATAAATAAGTTTATAAAAATGGTGATTTAAAAAAACAACCATCTTAGGCTATTTGAATTACTAAACTTAAATTAATTATAACAAAAATAAATTAAAATAGTAATTAATTTATGATTTTTTTGTTTTTTTATCGCTAATCTCTTTGACCAATTTTATCACCTTGTCGAAATCATCGTTTTCATCAATTTTATTCCGTTTTATTGCCCCACAGATTTCACAGCGATGAGTTAGTATCCAGTCTTGTTTCTGTTTGTAAACATCAATAGGCCTCATCATTCCGCCACATTCCTCAAGGCGGTCGCCGGGATTAACATCAACGTGTTTTGACCAAAGACAATGAGGGCAATGATTTGTATAGCCATCGCCTTTGACTTCCTGCCCGCAATTTTGACAGATGAAATCCTCTTTCTTTTTGGTGAATCTTTTCATATTTAATATACTAGCATTTTATGATTTTAAAGCAAATAAAATAAGCGGGGGAACTGGCGTGTTTCGTATTTCTTGCCAGTTCCGCACCGCTAAAGGTCTTTTCAGACCCAAAGTCTTCCCGACCCATGTCCTCTTACGTGAGGATTGCCTGGGTCGCCGTCTTCGCCGACATCTTCTGAGCGTCGATCGCGAAAGCAACAGCCGGCCCGGTGTCGCCGTAAGCCACGGTGACCGAGGGGGTGTCTTCTGCGTCGATTACGCCGTCCGCGGAGGTGAGCTTCTGCTCGCTTGCCAGGGAGATAAGCGCCGGCGCCGGACTCGTGTCGTAGACGACATGCACGGTGGCGGCGTATTCGTTGGTGAGCGCAGGCTGCTGCTCAACGAACGTCTGGCCCGTGTCTTCGATCGCGGGCGTCTTCAGGTCTTGCGCAGCCATCATCGTCGGCGTCGCCGGCATCTGTACGCTCTCGGCTTCCTGAACGGCCACCGTCGGGCTCGTCAGAGCCACAGCCAGAGGAATCGCGGCCAAGACGGCCAAGAGAATAATGGGTACCACGAACCATTTCCGCATGCTGAGAGTCTCCTTCTTGTCAGACTTCTACCATGGTAGGAACATGTAAGCTCGTGTGAGCTTCACATTTATATTGTACAATAAAACTACTAAAATTAGCCAGAGACTTATCCACAGCCCAATTTGCACATATTTTTAATTTTAAAAATAATTATCCATTGACTTTAATTCCAAAATATACTATACTAATCTCAATTAAAAACCCGCAACAAACGGACAAAAAGTCCAAACTTAATAACTAAAAAGCGGGGCTTCTGAGGCTCTCAGAGGCTAATTACTTGTATGAGCACAAAAGAAAAAAAAGAATCAATAATGACGAAACTGCTTGAAGAAAAGCAGTATTTTAATTTGCCAAAAGTTGGCGAATTGGTTAAGGGAACAGTAATTTCCTCAAACAAAAATGAAGTCCACATCGACCTGGGCGGAGTTGCCACCGGCGTTGTCAGAGGACGGGAAAGATACGACGAATCCGAAGAATACAAAAACCTAAAACCTGGTGATATTATAGAAGCGACTGTTTTAGAATTAGAAAATGAAAATGGCGAAATAGAATTATCATTCCAATATGCCGGAAGACAAAAAGCCTGGCAGAGTTTGCGTGATTTAGAAAAAGCCGCCAACATTGTCCAAGCCTTAATTACTGACGCCAACAAAGGCGGATTGATGATTAAAGTTGAAAACACAGTTGGATTCTTGCCAGTCTCACAGTTATCTCCTGAACATTATCCAAGAGTTCCCGGCGGAGACAAAATGAGAATTCTTGAAATCCTAAAAGGCTACATCGGCAAAAAATTTGATGTTAAAGTTTTAGATTTAAATGAAGAAGACGATAAATTAATCGTTTCTGAAAAGACTGCTTGGGAAGAAACACAAAAAGATGTTCTAAATAAATATAAAGTAGGCCAGCAAGTCGAAGGCAGCGTAACTGCAGTCACTGACTTTGGAGTATTTGTCGAATTCGACGATAAATTAGAAGGGCTGATTCACATTTCAGAAATTGCCTGGCAGAGAATTGAAAATCCAAACGACTTTGTCAAAGTTGGACAAAGAGTAACGGCTGAAATTATCGGCATTGAAAATTCCAAGATATTTTTATCCATGAAAAAGATGCTAAAAGATCCTTGGGATGGAATTGAAAAGAAATATGCCATTGGACAGAAGGTCAAAGGCAAGGTAATTAAGTTAAATCCTTTTGGACTGTTTGTAGAATTAGAAAAGAACATCCATGGACTTGCTCACATTTCACAGCTTAGCGATAAGCCGGTTGCCAGCATCAATGATTTTGCCAAGCAAGGCGATGAACTGGATTTTTATGTTGTATCGCTAGACCCTAAAAACCATCGACTTGGACTGAGCTTTGCCAAGCCAAAAGAAGAAAAGCCCAAGGCTGAAGAAGTTAAGGTGGCAGAAGCCAAAACAGAGGAAGTGAAAGAGAAAAAGAAAGAACCTGATGCAAAAGAAGAAAAAGCTAAAGCCAAAGAAGAGAAAAAAGAAAAAAAGGCCAAAAAATAATCAGCTTAAATCCCCGCCAAGTGGCGGGGATTTTTTAATCTAATCTTTATTTCTTTATTATAATATAAATACGATTGAAAATGCTTGCCAAAGAAAAAACAATCGCTACCGAAAGGATAATTGCGCTTAAAAACAAAATACCTAAATTACCGGAAATTATAAAAAGTATAATAAGCACAACACCCGCAACTTGCAATGCCAGCTTAATTTTTCCCCACCAGTCTGCCTTTACAATACCTACCTCTTTTAAGCCAAAATGAACAATTACACTTATGATAATGGCGGCGATTTCAATTATTGCCACTATCATTAAAAAACTTTTATAGGGGTAAAAACTATAAATAAGAATTATAGCGACAACTATCAGTAATTTGTCTGCGAATGGATCCAGCCAAGTGCCCAAAGGCGAGATTAAATTCCTTTTTCTTGCCAGCGCTCCGTCAATGCTATCAAACAATGCAGCAATAATAAATAAAGCCAAAGCGATCCAAAAATTGCCAAAATAGAAAACCAATACAATTATCGGCAAAAATATAATTTTGGCAATAGTCAAATGATTTGGCCTGACCCACTTGGGGATTATTCTAAATAAAGTGGCGTCCCAGGCATTGTCGATTGTTTTTTGAATAATCATTGACATTTTTATATAAAATTAGTATTATACTAGATATTTGAACAATAGCTTTAACTCAATTTTTACGTTAACTTATTAAAAAACTATGAAAAACTTGACCCGAAATTTAATCATCGCATTTGTAATATTTATCATTATATCGGCAATATTTAGCTTGGTAAACAATACGGGAACCAAAATCTCCGAAATTGGACAAACAAGCCTGGTCGAAGAGATAAATCAAGGTAAAATTAAGTCTCTTGATGTTAGTAATAATACCGTCAACATAACTCTTCTTGATGGCACTAAACAAATGATGCAAAAAGAGGGCACGGATAGCTTGCCCGCCCTACTTAAAGATTTAAATGTAAATGGAGAAAAATTGGCCGCCGTAAATATCCAAGTTAAAAATGACAGTACCATGAAATATGTTTTACTGACCATAGCCCCGTTTCTGGTTTCTTTCATTTTAATTATCGTTTTTTTCTGGTTTATTATGAGACAGGCTCAAGGAGCCAACAACAAGGCAATGAGCTTCGGACAAAGCGGAGCTAAAGAATTCAATTTAAGCAAGAATCTTAAAACTACTTTTAAAGATGTCGCCGGCGTAAAAGAGGCCAAACAAGAGTTGGTTGAGATTGTAGACTTTTTAAAAAATCCAAAAAAATTCTTGTCACTTGGTGCCACTATTCCAAAAGGTGTTTTGCTTTTAGGCGCTCCTGGAACTGGAAAAACACTTTTAGCAAAAGCAGTAGCCGGCGAAGCCAACGTCCCATTTTTTAGCATCTCCGGATCTGAATTTGTAGAAATGTTTGTCGGTGTCGGCGCATCAAGAGTCCGAGATTTATTTCGGAAAGCAAAAAAGAATGCCCCTTGTATAATTTTTATTGACGAAATTGACGCGGTTGGCAGACAAAGAGGAGCTGGACTTGGCGGATCACATGATGAAAGAGAACAAACTTTAAATCAAATACTTGTGGAAATGGACGGCTTCGAGCCGAATACAAATATTATTGTCATGGCCGCGACAAACAGGCCTGACGTATTAGATTCAGCCTTGCTTAGGCCGGGAAGGTTTGATCGAAGGGTTACTTTAGACTTACCAGACATCAACGACAGAGAAAGCATTTTAATGGTTCACAGTAAAAACAAACCGCTTGCTGATAATGTTGATCTAAGAAGAATCGGCGAAATGACTCCCGGCTTTTCCGGAGCTGATTTGGCAAACCTGCTTAACGAATCTGCAATTTTGGCAGCGCTTAAAAATAAAAAAGAAGTCAGCCTTGATGATATTTTAAAAAGCATAGATAAAATAATCTTGGGACCGGAAAGAAAAAGCCACATCCTAAATACTCGTGAGAAAAAAATTACAGCCTATCATGAAGCTGGTCATGCCTTAGTTGCTCACGAACTTCCAAATACTGACGCAGTTAGAAAAGTTTCGATAATCGCTCGGGGAATGGCTGCCGGATTTACTTTAAAACTTCCATCCGAAGATAAAAAAATGCACACTCGCAGTGAATTCATTGAAGAACTTTCGGTTTTCCTTGCCGGCAGAATAGCCGAGGAAGAAGTTTTCGGCGAAGTTACTACTGGAGCCCAGAATGATTTGATGCAAGCTACAAAATTGGCAAAAAGAATTATTACCGAATTCGGCATGAACGAAAAAACCGGACTTAGAACTTTTGGGCATAAAGAGGAGATGGTCTTCTTGGGACGGGATATTCATGAACAAAGAGACTACTCGGAAAAGAGCGCGGAAATGATCGATGAAGAAATTACCAAGCTTATAAAAGCTGGGGCAGACAAAGCCAGAGAGATTATAAGAGATAAAAAAGTATACTTAGATAAAATATCCAGCGAACTGCTTGTAAAAGAAACTCTTGAGACAGAAGAATTTAATGCAATTTTTGAACCGGAGATAAAACCGGTTACAGCCGATGAAGTTGCATAATTTATATCTCAAAAAAACCTGGCCGAGAAGCCAGGTTTTTTGTTTGAAAAAATTTATTTTAAAGTTGTTATCGGCCTACTCTGCACGATATAAAACTTTCCACTTTCAAAAGCCCATTCTATGTCGCAAGGAAAACCGTAGTGATTTTCTATATCCATTACCAGATTTGATAACTCAATTATTTGCTCATCAGAAAGCACTTGTTTTTCTCCCAGACCATCTTCAACGTCTTTCCAATCACTGCTTCCTTCAACCTCATTTTTGTAAAATCCGCGCTTCTGGTTAATTACATTTTTTTCAATAATATTTTTTGAGTCTTTTTCAATAACATAACTATTTGGCGTAATCATTCCTGAAACCAAGGCCTCTCCCAATCCATATACCGCCTCGATTATAAGTTGATTTCTATCCTCAGTCACGGGGTGCACTGAAAATGCCACGCCTGCCATTTCGCTATCAACCATCTTCTGCACCACAACCGCTACTGAAATTTTAGTATCTTCTAGCTTATTTTCAATCCTATAAAAAATTGCTCTTGGCGTAAAAAGAGAAGCCCAGCAACGCTTGATATTTTTCAAAAGATCTTTTTCTTTTGTGTTTAAGTAGCTATCTAATTGGCCGGCCCAAGCGCATGTAGCGCCATCTTCGGCTGTCGCCGATGACCTGACTGCCACAAATGACGCATCTAAAAATTTATATTCATCAGATATTTTATTAACCAAATCATCAGGAATATCTGACTTTAAAATTAATTCTTCAATTTGTTTAGAAACTTTTTCAACCATATCATCATCCTTGCCATCAACTCCAGCAAGTAAAGCTTCAATCTTTTTATCAATTTCCGATATCTGTAAAAATTTCTCAAAAGCGTCAGAACTAATAATAAAACCCGGCGGTACAGGAATCCCAGCCTGAGTCATTTCTCCAAGCGATGCGCCCTTGCCTCCAGCGATTCCTACATCATTTTTATCTATTTCTGTTAATTTTAATACGTCTTTCATGATAGTTTTAAATACTAAATTGTTTTCAAATCAAATGGCGTCATATCAGCCTTCATTACTTCATCTTTTAAATGTGCCGGCAAATACCAAACAAAACGGTAGAACATACAGGCATGTCCTGTTCTTGAAAGGTCAACTTTTTGATCTTTTGTGAGGATTGCCTTAACTTTATCATGCAATCCAAACCAAAGCGGCAAAAGAGGCCTGTCAATTTCCCCCATAACATCTTTAAACATTGCAAAATTACGAGATTGCTCATAAGCCACCTGAAACAATTTAAATTCCTCCGCATCAAGCCGATCTTTAGCTTGAGAAAAAATAACATCTAACTTACCGCCCATCTGTCCATGCCTTTTAAATAGCTCCTCATTCTCTTTACGAAATTCAACGGCTTGGGTCAACATATTATAAATAGGCTGATTAGATTTTCTCATTATAGCCTGATTGATAACAAACTGCAGCTTATCTTTTATTTTTAAAATTGTGGGATCATTATTGGTTTCATCCTTGATCATTGTCACAAGATCGTCCCAAAGAACATTTATTTCGGGCGCATCTTCCAATTTATGATGACTAATAATATCCTCTGCCTTAGATAAAATAGATTTTGAATTCTTACTACTGGCCAATAACTCATATAACTCTACCGAGTTGAGTGCTTGCTGTAAATAAAGATCGGCATAGTCGCTTTGCAAAAGATCTCTTTGAATTCTTGTAATTTTACCTTCGAATTCTTCCACCTCATCAGATACATCTGTAAATTTACGAATTGAATTTTTTAAAACCTCAACATAAAAATCGTGTATTGGTCCATCCGGAAAAAGGTAATTAACAATCCAGAACCGATAGCAAATTAATTTATTAAATCTCTGATCAATTTTGACTAAAAAATCAAGGTTTGACTGGTCGCCATTCTCATAATCTTTTTTAATTTTTTCAAAACCAGCAAATAATTCATCGTGCGCCCAATTGCCATATTTCTTAAATTCCTCTGGATCACCGGCAATTTTTTTTGCCACCTCCTTATAATAAGGCACTATGAGTGGAAATTTATTTGGATAAAAAATCAAAAAACTTTCTAGGTCGTTAGGCAATACTTTTGGAAATTGCAAATATTGTTCACCGATTTTAATCTTCATATATATATCCCTCATTACCATCCAAAATAACCCTTTGGCCATCTTGGAGGACAGACGTGGCATTTTGAGTACCAACCACGGCCGGTATATTAAATTCCCTTGAAGCTATAGCTGCATGGCATAAATTACCGCCCATATCAGTTATAATTCCAGCTGATCGCCTAATGGCAAGAAGAAACTGCGGCCTAGTCATTTCGGTAACAATTATGTCACCTTTTGCTACTCTTTTCATCTCGGTTTCTATATTGCCAGACATAAACATATTTACCAACCTGACTGTGCCGATAACAATTCCAGATGATGCTCCAAATCCACTCAAAATACGCCTTGGTCTTTTTTCAAATGGCTTGAAATACTCTCTCATTTTACTTTCAAGATCCTGATATTCTTTGGAGGATTTTAACCAACCCTTTTTATCATGAGTAATAGGAATACCCTCTATATGAATATCGCCAATTATTTGTTTAATAGTCTGATTAGGAGTCAAGCCAATTTTATCATAAATTGTTACCAGCCTGCCACGCCTATAAGTATGAAAGCCGTAGTAACTTTTATTAAGTCCGCTTAACTGATATCCCCACCAGCCAATTGCCTTACCGCCTTTAAATTCAAATGAGAATTCATTTTTTTTATTATCTATGATCTGAGGGACATATGACTCACAAATTTCTTTATTAAAAATAAGCTCTAACTCACCATTACTGATAAACGGGCCAAAACGCATACCAAACTCGTCCTTAATATTGCTTAATAACTTTTCAGAAAATTTAACTTTAAGTTTTTTAATAATTATTGTCGTCCCGCTTTTTTCAGGATCAACGCCTCGATTAATGACAAAAGGATATTTATTCCAATCACCATGTTCCAGCCAATGACCCTCATCATATTCCAAAATGTATTCCTCATTGGACTTTAAAGGGGAAGTAACCAGGGTAAATCCCTTGCCCAAAAATGATGTTGATGTTTTTAGTCCCAAACCAAATTCACCTAACTGACACTTCTTCTCCGAATAACCAAGCCTGATGGATTTGGCCGCCTGATCTTCGGACATTCCCTTGCCCGTATCAGTTATTACAATTTCATCCTCAGAAACATCAATAGTAACTTTCATTTTTTTTCTTGGCAACTTCGCATCAATGGCATTATCAATAAGTTCTGATAGCGCCTCCTGAATTGAATATCCAGTCTGACTAATTTTAGTAAGGATACTTCTATGCGGAGAAATATCAATAAATTTTTTCTTTGTTGTTTTCTTCATAATTTTTATTTAGTCCTGTTTAGTAAAATTATATTCTTCAACTATTTTTCCTTCTTTATCTTTGCCGACCTGCATCGTAAAATAATCCCCATTGTTTGCAAAAATAGTAGGGAATTGCCCGGCAGTAGTATTTTGAAAAGCTTCGGTTATATCTGTAACAAATTGTCCATGACCGCACATAATCACAATTTTTCGTTTATTATTTTTGCCTCTTCCAT
This sequence comes from Candidatus Buchananbacteria bacterium, assembly GCA_041665065.1. Lineage (GTDB taxonomy): Bacteria > Patescibacteriota > Patescibacteriia > 2-01-FULL-39-33 > 2-01-FULL-39-33 > JBAYJM01. The sequence continues at coordinate 52,411 of JBAYJM010000001.1, read as the reverse complement.
TTAGAAAATATTCCTCAGCAACATCCAAACCCCTAAAGGTTCTGGCAATGGTTGCACTGCTTAATTCTGTTATTCCGGTTCTATCGACTAGATCTTTAAGATTTGGGGCTTGCGAAGCATAAGCCGGAGCTGACATAGTCAAAGCACCAGGATGAGGAAGGTCTTTACCGGCTTTTGTGGCTCTTAAGTTTGCAATTCCTTTTTTATTTTCCTCGCCAAATAATGCATCATCTCTAATGTCAAATTCCTGCAATGCCTTAAAGAGCGCGCTATCAACGGGGCCTGTTTCATCACCTCTCGGGTCTATTTTATCAAAAAACTTTATGCCCTTTTCTTCTAAAACATCTTTAATTACTCCCGCGGTATCTGCCGTGCGTGATAGTTTAACGGCCTCATTACTATCTTCCTGACCTTGCCATTGGCCAGATGGACTAGCGATAACATAGACCTCATCATCTTCGCCGATATTAAAACTGTCCACCAACTCCTCTGCCCTTTTTTTATAAGCCTCCAAATCTTGAGGACTTACCACGTTACCTTCATGTTTTAAATGCCTTACACAAGCCACTTCCAGTTCAGGCTTTTCCATTTCAATAGCCTCCTTTGGTCCAACGTCACCCATCATAACACCATAGTGATATCCCTCTCCAAAAACTGGCGCCTGCAAATCTTGATCGCCATCCCAAGATGCCACATCGCGTAATATTTCTCCTTTTCCCCCGCGTGCGTCTTTCCAAACATCTCTTATTTTAGGACGTCTACATCTAACGGTATAAGTTTTAGATCCGTTTTCATTTTCTTCAATATCAAAAAATTTGGCCTCTCTACTATGGTCTTCCAATAATTTTTTTTCACCTTCAAAATTCATATTTTAAAATTAATTTTTATAAAATTTTAATCTCATTATTATCTGCATTTAACTCCACCATATCTCCATCTTTTAAAATCCCGTCTAATTCCTTCACCCCTAAAATTGCGGGTATTTTGTATTCTCTAGAAAGAGTTGCCGGATGGCTTGTAAGTCCTGCCCCGTCAAACGTGATCATTCCCCTAACTTTATGAAATATTTTGACATATTCCGGCGTGGTTAAGGGTGTTACTAAAATATCTCCGTCTTGTATTTTTCCAAAATCAGCAATCGTCATTACCACCTTCACCGGAGCGGTTATTTGTCCTCGACAGGAGACCATTCCCTTATAGATTTTTTTTAAATCTGGCGCTATAGACTTTATTGTTTCTTTAGGTCCGCTTAATTCATTTTTTAATTTAAGAACCTCTTCATCTATTTCATATTCTTTAATTTTACCAAAAAAATCCTGCCCCGCATACTTTACAACTATACCGCCATTAATGACATATATAACATTATCGTCTATCTCATTACTAATATCGCAATCTTTATCTGTAAGAAGGCTTTCTGTTTCCGAAGGCAACATGCATCTCAATTTATCAATTGTAATGCCAGTCAAATCTGATATAGCCTGAAACAAAAAATTTGCCTCAACACTAAACTTGACCAAAGCCATTTTTCTAGCCTCCTTTAATACAATGGCATCTCGAAACAATTTGAATTTGTCTTTTATCTCTGCTGTCAGATTCAATTCAGTTTCACATTTTTTTATATTTTCATCTGCTTGTAAAAAATTTTGCGAAATGTTTTCGCGCTCCTTAATGCGCTGTGTTTCGGTCATACCCTTAAATAAAACAATTCTGCCAGCCACCTCTTTTTTTAATTCTTCAAGCTCAGGATTACTGCCACCGCCAAAAAGTCCGCACCATTTATTGATATGATTTTCCATTTCCTCTGCGGTCGATTGCTTTTCCAAAAGATCAATCAATTCCAAATCATGCTGATACATATAATTGGCCTTAGGCGCTCGAGATAACACCAAAAGATCATCTTGAAGCTTATTTTCATCAACGATATATTGCTTTAAATCTTCTTTTACCGTTTCAGTAAGTATCCTGTCTAAAAGATTAGCAACATAAGCATATGTACAAAGGCTTCTATATAGGTTACAAGCACCATCGTATGTTTTCCATGCTGTCGCCCTCTTATCCGTGGCCTCGGAAAAAGTTTTATTAAATTCTATAAGTAACTTGCTAATTTCCGCTGAAATCTCATTTACCTTATTTATAAAACTTGGCAACTGGTTATTTTGCAATTGAATCTGTAAAATTTTTCTTCTCGCTTGTTCATAGTCTTCATGATGCCAATAACCCAAAACATAACCATTATAAAAAACTATCAGCTGTGATTTTTTGTAACGCCCTCCAGCTATTTCTTCCATTTCAGTGCTAGTCATTGCCTCGTTTGAAAGAACTGTAGGAAAAATAATCGGGATTTTTGTTTTTGCGTAACGAATATTAAAAAATTCAGATGGCATACTTGTCAAGTTAGTTTTTTTAATTTTACTACAAATTTATTTAACCAGCAACTGAATTTTTGAACTCGCCTACGCGTCTATTGACTAATTTACAAAAAAATGATATAGTATATACTAGTACATTGGCTGGTCTAGTGACTAGCCTAATGATTTCGGTGGGATGCCGTAATCATTAATAGAAGCGGAGCTGTGGCGGGATGCCATATCTCTAAAACTGGCGGGATGCCAGGAGGCTTACTTTATGAATTGCATTGATGCCGGCAAAGTTGATGCCCTGTACCGGGAGCGCCCATTTCTCAAACGTCACATGCCGCAGGACCAGGTCGTTGAGTGCCATGTACGACCCTTTGATGTTAATGATCTGGGCCTATACAATGACCTTGCCAGTGGGGAGTTTGAGTACTCTCGCCGAATTTTAATTCTCGACGGAGACGGAAACCTTCTCGCCGCGGTGGGAGAAACCTCCGTTCAGATGGTCCCCCTGTTTGATTTACGGGGACTAAAGACATACTCGAGGAAAAAACAATCTCAAGAGAGCATCTATTTCGCTCTACGCAAACTGGACAACCAAGCAAACCAAGCGGCGTATTTGCTTTTGCTGGAGAGAGCGTGTCCATGGAGCAGCAACACATGGAAACTGACCCTCTTACGAGAAGAGAGAAGAACTCAAAGTCGACCAAACCCCAAAACCCTAAGCGAATTAAAGAAGCGCCAGGACGCTTTAATTAACGAGAAGACGAAAGAGGGCTGTCTAGCAGCATACGAAGAATTGGACATCGAGCCCAAAACTAAGAATCAGCAAGATGGTCGGTATTATGAGGAAGTTCAGATTTACTACGGTCGACCACTCCTTATTGTGGCCTCCCTGATGCTTCTGGCTAGTATCGGGGCTTACGCCACCTGGTCTTTCGTCCTCTCCCTGTTCTAGCTTTAACAGTCAGAACCATGCGATGGACGCTTGCACGATGCGAGCGTCCTATTTTTTTATTTTCCTATTTTTATGTTATAATTTATACATCAAATAACTTTCAATCAATATGTCAGACACATCTCTTTATCGACCAACGCTTAAAAAGGCATGGCAAATTACCAAACGATTCAAATCACTTTGGATTTTAGGTTTTTTTGCAACATTACTTTCCAGTGGTGGCGAATACGAAATAATTACCAGGTTTTTTTATAGCCCAAAAAATAGAGGCTTTATTGGAGACTTTATGAACTCCTTTAATTCGGGGATTCAGGCCGGATTGGCTGATGGAGGCAATCTTTGGCAAAATATTATCGGCGCCATAACAAGCAGTCCTTTTACCACCATAATGGCAATTTTAATTGCGGCGGTGGCGATTGCTATTGCAGTTTTTTTCATCTGGCTGGGCATAATTTCCCAAATCTCTCTCATTAAAAACATTTCGACTATAAACAAAAATAAAAAACCTTCATTGAACGAGGGTTTTAGCCATGGAGGCAAAAATTTCTGGCCGGTGTTCTGGTCCAACGTTGTTTTAAAGGTGGCGCTATTTATAATTTTCATAATTTTTGGCTCAATCGCATTATTATTCTCAGGAAACTTGTGGCAAACCATCGTCTACTTCATTATTTTTGTAGTTTTTGCAATCGGAGCCCTTCTTATCTCGGTTATATTTAAATTTCAAATTTTTAATATTACCTTAAACAAAGAACGATTTATTCCCGCCCTGCAAAATGCCTGGCTATTATTTAAAAGCAATGTGCTTATAGCCCTGGAGACCGCCCTTGTTCTTCTTGGAGTATATATTGTCGGCCTTTTTATCAGCGCAATCGCTTCTCTTATTCTGACTGCTGGCCCGCTATTTATTTTACCCCTATATTTCTCAACCATAGCGCCAATAGCCGCCTATATCATCTTAGGATTCTGCACAGTTTTAATGATTGTTATAATTGTTTTTGTGGCCGCTTTTATCACCACTTTCCAATGGGCTGTCTGGACATTGCTGTTTAGCAGAATTTATGGCGGTGAAGAAGAAAGCAAAATTACAAGAACAATCGGCCAAATTCAAAATCTCCCAACCTACTTTTCCAATAAAAGCTAATTTGTCACTCATTGATCCCCGCAACTCGCGGGGATTTTTTATTCTCAAATATTTGCCTTAACTTGAAAAAAAACCCTATTACTTCTATAATTAACATATAAATATTTTGCTAAAATAATGACATCAATAGGACCATCGATTGAAGATTTGCTATCTGAGGACACGCCAGAAGAAGGCTCCACCACCGCAAAGCTTCAACAGAAAATAAAATCAATTACTATCAAGGAAAAGGAAACTGAAACAGAAAAACAGGCTAACGAAATTGGTCTGCCTTATATCAGCCTTGAAAGTTTTGGAATCAGCCCTGAAACCCTTACCACCATAGATGAGGCAAGGGCCAAAGAGTTAAAATCGGTATGCTTTTTAAATACCGGCAAGCAAATTAGAATCGGAGCGGTCGATTATAATGACCAAGTCATGGCCCTAGAACAGGAACTTAAAGAAAAAAACTTTGCGGGAGTTGAAACTTATTTAATATCCCAGCACAGCTTTGAAGCCGCATTTAAGCTTTACGCCACTTTGCCCAAGGTCAGAAAATTTGTCCGGGGAATTGAAATCAAAGAAGAAGATCTGCAAAAATTCCAGGATGAAATCATAAAATTCAGTGACTTAAACGAACAAATAAAAAAAGTCTCTCTGACGCAGATGGTGACTTTAATTATCGCGGCGGCCATCAAAGCAAGATCCTCCGATATCCATATTGAAGCGGAAGAAAAAGACGTTAAGGTCAGGTATAGGATTGACGGCGTTTTAAATGACGTTGCCATCGTTGAAAAATCAATGTGGCCCCAGATTATTTCCAGAATTAAACAGCTAGCAAAATTAAAAATAAATATCACCGACAAGCCTCAAGACGGCAGATTCACAATATTTTTAAAAGACGACAAGGTGGATGTCAGGGTCTCCTGCCTGCCAACATCATTTGGCGAAAGCGTAGTTATGAGACTTTTAATGTCTTCGTTTGCCGGCATCAGCTTTGAAGAATTGGGCCTTCGCGGCCAAGCTCTGGAAATTTTATCAAGGGAAATTGAAAGACCTAACGGCATGATTGTAACGACCGGACCAACCGGCTCAGGTAAAACAACTACCCTTTATTCGATTTTAAGGAGACTTAATAATGCGGAAACAAAAATTATCACCATTGAAGATCCTATTGAATACGAACTTGCCGGCGTCAACCAAAGCCAGGTCAATGATAATTACACTTTTGCAAAGGGTTTGAAGTCCATTGTCCGCCAAGACCCGGATATAATTATGGTTGGTGAAATCAGAGACCTTGATACGGCTGAAATTGCCATCCAGGCCGCCTTGACCGGTCATTTGGTATTATCAACCATTCATACTAATGACGCCTTTGGCACCATTCCTAGATTTTTATCAATGGGCTCAAAGCCGTATTTGCTTGCTCCAGCCCTTAATGTTTCCATCGGCCAAAGACTTGTCAGAAAACTATGTGACAAATGTAAAAGTGAAATTACTTTGGATGAAAAGATTTTACAAAGGGTAAAAGATGTACTCGGCGAAATCCCCCAGAATTCAGAATATAAAGTTGATTTGGAAAATCTAAAATTTTACGGCTCAAAAGGCTGTGACGCCTGCCAAGGACTTGGCTATCATGGCCGAATCGGTATATTTGAAATAATTCCGATCAACGATAAAATGAAAAATGAAATTGTAAAAGGAAACTTATCTGAATATGATATCAAAAAAATGACTTTTGAAATGGGCGTAATTACAATGGCCCAAGATGGCCTAATCAAAGCCATGGAAGGAATAACTTCGGTTGATGAAGTATTTAGAGTGGCAGAGTAAAAATTTTTTAAATTGCATCAAATAAAAAATCCGTTTGCCGTGGCGAACGGATTTTTTTGTTACGCAGCATGCTACGTAACAGTTACTTTTCTTTTATCACCTTCTAAAATTTTAAAATTAATTTTAGTGACATTTTTCGGCCAAATTTCTTTTACCCTATCAGCCCATTCAATTACAGTGACACAATTTTTATCATTAAAATAATCATCAATACCAATCGCCTCTAAATCCTCTCCGCTATTTATACGGTATGCATCAATATGGGCTAATTTTTTTATTGCATCATGGTGTACGCTGTAAACCTTCATCAATACAAAGGTCGGACTTGTAATAATATTTTTCACATCCAAACCGCTTGCCAAGCCTTTTGTAAAAGCAGTTTTGCCAGCTCCCAAATCACCAATTAAACACAATACCTCTCCGCCTTTTAACCTCTTAGCAAAGGTTTTTGCAAATTCAAATGTTTTTTGTTCTGATGATGTAATCTTTTGCATGTTATTTTAACTCCCAATTAGGATCAACCTTAACTTTTTTCCAATTATCCAATTTTGGTTTTTTGTTTTGTGATAGATAATACGCGGCCAAGGCAACCATGGCTGCATTATCGGTACACAACTTAAATTCAGGAACAAAGAATTCGTAACCATTATTTTCCGAAGCATTTTTTAAAGACTCCCTTAAGCTTTTATTGGCAGCCACTCCTCCAGCCATCAAAACGGTTTTGACTTTAAATTGTTTTGAGGCTTTAATTGTTTTTGAAACCAAAACATCAATTACTGCTTGTTGAAATCCAAAACATATTTCAGGAATTTTTTTCTTTTTTTCTTCAGCGGTCATTTTTTGCGTAGCATAAAGGACCGATGTTTTTAATCCTGAGAAAGAAAAATTAAAATTATCGGAATCTATCATTGGCCGAGGAAATTTAATACTTAATTCTTTTGCTTTAAATTTATCAGCTTCAGCAGAAACAATCGGTCCTCCCGGATAACCCAAACCTAGAAGCTTGGCGACTTTGTCAAAAGCCTCACCCGCTGCATCATCAACTGTCTGGCCGATTTTTTTGAATTGCCAATAATTTTTTAAATAAACCAATTCAGTATGACCACCAGAAACCACCAAACACATAACCGGAAATTCAATTTTGTTTAAAAAATTGCCGGCAATATGGGAATACATATGATTGATTTGCATAAGCGGTTTTTTCCAAGCCATGCTCAAAGTTTTCGCCGCCTCAACTCCAACGATTAGAGAGGTGATTAATCCCGGCCCCGACACGGTCGCAATTAAATCAATATCCTTGGCTTTTATTCTTGCCACATCCAAAGACTCATTAATTACGGGATTAATGTTTAAAACATGATGGCGAGCAGCCACTTCTGGCACTACCCCGCCGTACTGTTTATGTATATCGATTTGTGACGAAACAATGTTGGATAATAATTCTAGCTTGCCTTTTGTCGCTCTTAGAATTGCCGTCGACGTTTCATCACAAGAAGTTTCAATTGCGAGAATGATCATTTTACAAAGTTATGGCGCCGTGCTTGCAGGCGCTTATGCACGCTCCACAATCTATGCATTTAGCCGAATCTACTTTTACGATATCTTCTCGAGTTATTGCACCCATTGCACAAACTTCTACGCACCCAAAACATGACGAGCCGGATTCACATCCACAACTTGTGCACTTGCCATCTTTCCAACAGCATTTTTCTAGATCAATTGTAATAGCCATAATTTTATAGTTTTATTTATCAACTAAATAATTATAGCCCAAAAATATAAAATTGTGAAGATTTTATAAATAATTCTACGTTAATTAAGATAAAAAATGATAGCTTAAAGATAAAACTTATTGACACTAAGGTATAATTGTGTTAATATGTATGTCAGGCATTATTGTTCCAGGCAGCATAACGGGGAAACAAGGAAGGAATGTAAATGACAACCACCAAAAGTAAGAATCAAGGGGGAGGATTCCGGGCGCAACGCCGCAGGTTTCGATACACGATCGGAGTGTCTGAGTCTGGGCTTGAGCTCAAGCACAACGAAGTTGTTGTGTTATATGGCAACGATCGGCGATCCATCGCCGAAATCACTGGCAAGATCTTTGGCATCCGTTTCCACGACGGTTCCACGGCCTGGGTAAGCGCCAGTGAACTCCGTGAGCTCAAAGTCATCCGCCCCTAACCCCCCCCTATAATTGCGACGGCCATAATCCAAAGTCCTCTTCCTCCACGCGACACCGGAGGGAGAGGCAATTTTTTTTGCAATAAAACGCACATTTCTGTGCGTTTTATTTGTTTACCTAAAATTATTTTTATTCATCCTCCACATCCGCCATCTCATCATCACCTTGATTCATTGCATGCATTACCTGGTGATGCCCATTAAACTCTTCTTCTGACAAGCCCTCCATCATTTGTATTAAATCCATAGGAGCTCCATTTTCCATGGCCCGATTAACCAAATCTTCCTTTCTTGCCGGATAAGTGACTCCTGACAAATATCTTTGCAGATCCGCCATTGATACGTTTTCCATATTTTTATTTTATTTCTTAGGTCGACTGAAATATAACGAAACAATATGAAATAAAAATTAAACTATTTTGTTGGCTGAATCTGTTGATTTGGTGATGGAGCCTCAAATAACGGCCTCATTTGGATTGATTGAGCCGTGACACTTCCGTCTGAATTGGCAGTGCCATTTACAGAAATATTTTCACCAATATTTAAATTTTCCAATGACGTAGTAGCAAACTTGGTGAGTTCGGTCGATGTTGAAAATAATATAATTTTTGATCCACCGGCCGCCAATTTTAAAGTCAGACTTTTATCATCTTTAGAAATTATTTCACCGGCAATAAAATTTGCTCCCCGATTACCGGCTCTCATCCCAGCTCCGGAACCGTTTCCTTGTCTTGCGCCGGCAAAATTACCATTTTGAAATTCAGTTGCAAATCTGCCAGCCGAATTTTTACTCCTTTGAAATTGCATTCCACCAAAAAATCCAGCAACCGCAAAGACGGCCGCAATTACAACCATCAAAATTATCGTTGATGTTTTTTTCATAGCTTATATTTTATTAATAATTATTCAAATCTTAAGGCTTGTATCGGATTTAATTTTGCTGCTCGCCTTGCCGGATAATAACCAAAGACAATCCCAATTATTGCCGAAACACCAAAAGACAGCAAAATCGAATACCAGGATACTTTAGTTTGCATAACGCCAAAATATGTTATGCCAAAAGCTATTGCCCAACCCAAAACGATTCCCACCAGACCGCCAATTACTGTTAAAGCAATGGCCTCAATTAAGAATTGAATGCTAATATCTTTTGCTTTAGCTCCGATAGCCTTTCTAAGTCCGATCTCTTTGGTTCTTTCCGTGACTGTAGTAAGCATCATATTCATAATCCCTATCCCGCCGACAATTAATGAGATACCCGCCACCGAGCCCAGTAGGGCCGTTAAAATTCCGGTAATGCTGGATGCCGTGGCAATAATATCTGCTTGATTAAGAGTGCTAAAATCCGCGTTAGTCGCATCAGAAATATTGTGTCTTGTTAACAACAACGAGGTTATTGATTCCTGAACTGAAGTCATAGAATTTGCATCTTGAGCCTCGACGTTGATGGTTGTTACATATTTATTGCCAGTAAGAAGTCTTTGCGCGGTAGTAATTGGCACATAGACCATATTATCCGTATTATTAAATCCGGAACCGCCTTTAGCCTTAGTCATACCAATAACCTTAAAATCAGTTTTATCTATACGGATTGTTTGTCCGATGGCATCAGCATCTGTTCCAAAAACGTCATCACGGACAGTCGGCCCGATAACGGCTACTTTGGAGGCACTGGCAATGTTTTGATCGCTTAAAAAATTTCCGGATTCGACCTCAATATTTTTAACCGACGAATAGGCAGAAACCGTTCCAATAACTTGGGTATTGGTATTTTGACCCTTAGCGGCAATTTGATATCTTCCGCTTACTTCGGGGGCTACTGCTTTTACTAAATCCAATTCTTTTATGGCATCAGCATCTTCCATTGTTAAAGTTTTGGCCGAACCTCTGCCGGCACTAACAGTCACTCCCGGCCCGCGCTGGGCTCCAGGCATAACCATAATAAGATTTGATCCGATCGACTGAATGCTGGACTCAATTGAGCTCTGCGCTCCGAAGCCGATTGATAGCATCGCGATCACAGAACTGATTCCAATAACAATGCCCAGGATAGTTAATCCTGATCTTACTTTATTGGCTGACAGCGCTGAATATGTTTCTTCTAGGACGTCGGCTATTTTCATAATTATATTATTCTCTTTTTATTATTTTTTTCATCGCTTAAAATTTTGCCGTCTCGTATCACAATAATCCTGTCGGCATGCTCGGCAACATCTTTTTCATGCGTAATCAATATTATGGTTTTGCCCTCTTTGGCATTAAGCTTTTGAAAAGTATCTAAAACTATTTCTCCGGTTTGCGTGTCTAAATTTCCCGTCGGTTCGTCTGCCAAAATCAAAGACGGATTATTAACCAAAGCTCTCGCAATGGCAACGCGCTGAATTTGTCCGCCTGAAAGCTGATTTGATAAATGCAAAAAATGCTGCTGATCCAATCCTGCCGCCTTAAGCGCTTCCTTGGCTCTTCTCTCTCGTTCATCACGATTTACTTCTTCATAAATTAATGGCAACATCACATTTCTAAGCACAGTCGCCCTCGGCAAAAGATTAAAGGCCTGAAACACAAATCCAATTTTTGATTTTCTTATGTCGGCCAATTGATCGTCTGTCAAAGTTGAGACATCTTTATCATCCAAAAAATATTTTCCCGATGTCGGCGTGTCCAGCGCTCCCAATATGTGCATTAAAGTGGATTTACCAGAACCGGACGGCCCCATTATCGCCACAAATTCGCCATCTTCAATTTTAAAGCTGACATTATTTAATGCATATAAATCAGATCCGCCGGTATTATAAATTTTTGTTATGTTTTTTATTTCAATCATATTTTTACATTCCAGGCCCACCACCCTGAAAGGTTCTGTTGCCAGTACTTGCTCCAGCCGATCCGGCCCTGTTTGAACCGCCCAAATTTTGAAGCAGGCTTGGAGCAGAGGAATTTGACTTGGAGGCAGTAGCGGCAATTGTTTTGGAAACTACTTTTGCACCCTCATCCAATCCGGATACTATCTCCGTATAACTATCGTCTGACAAGCCGACGACTACTTGCTGTTGCCTTGGAGCTGTTTTAGAAGTTACCCCGGTAGCAACTGTTGTCAATCCTGATTCATCAAGAACCTCGACATAAGTACTGCCATTGGAATTTTTGATGGCGCTATTTGGAACTGTCAAAACATTCTGACTTGTATTGGTAATTATTGAAGCTGAAATGCTCATGCCCGGCTTAACTCTGCTATCTTGGGTATCAAAAGTGACTTTAGTATTATAAGAAACAACGCCCTGACTAACGGTTCCCAGCGAATCCACATCAGCAACTTTACCGGTTATGCTCAGGCCCTCAATCGCATCAAGAGTAAGTGTCACCAATTGGCCGACTTTAACCGACGCGGCATCAACTTCGTTAAGTGAGATTTCTGCAATTTGTTGTTTTGTTATCAGGCTTAAAATAGCGCCGTTGGCCGTAACATTATCGCCTTTCTTTATTGGAACCTCAGCAATCACTCCATCAAACGAAGCTTTGATTGTATAATCTGCTAATTTTTCTTGGGCATTTGAAAGATTTATCTGAGCCTTGGCGACTTGCAACTCTTGCGCCCTGATATCAAGCGGATCTGAACCGACTTGGAGATCTTTTAAATCATTGCCGGCTTTTGTAAGCGAGGTGGAGGCATCAGCAATTTTATTTTCAGCCGATCTGATATTATTTACATTAGTGGTTTTTTGATTGGCAATATTTCTTATTTGAGTATTAATGCTGTTTACTGAAGAATTGCCAGTTGATTTTAACGAAGCAACCGTGCTCTTATAGCCACTGATTGTGGATTGCGATACGCTATTTGTTACAATCGCTCCATTGACTGCATCGCTTAAACGCGAAAAGAAATTTTGCATCATGGTCAAATCGCTAGAAAATTCTGACAGCTTATTATCTATTGTCAAATGATCGGAAGGATAATTCTGTAAAAAATCTTTCATCTCAGATAATAGATTTTTGGCTTTAATTTTCAAATTGTAAGTATCGTATTCAGCCGATGAATCAGCGGTTAAAAACGACAGCTTTGCATTATCAGTATTATTATTAATAAAAATACCATCCAACTGCCTGTTTAAACTATCATCAAGACTGCTATAAACGCTTTGCAATGCGCTCTTAGCGTCATCATAAGTATTATTTAAATCAGTATCAGCCTTAGTCTTAGCAACTTCTAAATCACCCTTTGCCTGATCATAATTTTTTTGTGCAGAATCAAGCTGGAGTTTTGACGCGGTTATTTCCGATTCAGTCGATCCATTTTTTAACTTTTGTAATGAAAGATTGGCATTATCCAAACTAATCTGAGCATCACGCACAGAAGAGACGGCGTCCTTGGCGTCAAGCGAAACTAAAATGTCGCCTTCTTTTACTTCTTGGCCTTTTTGGACTTTTAAATCGGTAATAGTGCTGGCCGCTTTTGATGTAATATCAATTTGATTTGAAGCTGATACCTGCCCGCTTCCAGAAATTGATGAAACGATGGTTCCCCTTTCTACGGTTGATAAGACATAGACGGTTTGTCCGGCACCGCCCCCCATTGAATGAATGGCAAAACCGGCTATTGCCACAATAATAATTATTACCAGAGCAGTAACAAATTTATGGCGGGGGAAAAACTTCAGAATCTTTTGAAACATATTTATTTAGATTATTTATCGCAAGGGCGGAGGAGGCAAAGGCATTGAAGATGAGGGTGTCGGTCCGGGAAAAGCCGGCATTACCCTAATAAGCTTGGCCTCAATCTGGCCGGAACCGTTTGGATCTCCTATTACCACAATGCCGTCATCAGTTTTTAAGTCCCCTATTTTAATTTTATCTTTAAATCTGTTAATTACGGTCTTGTCGCTTACCAATATGCTTTTTTCGGTATTATCATTTCCTTTTACAATTATTGTATTGCCATCTATTTTTATAATCTGCCCGAATATTCCGTGTGCTTCCATAAAATCTCGTCCCATAAATTCACGGCCAAAACCGTCTTTAGGGCCGGCAAAATTCCGATGATAATTTTCTCCCCATTGATACGAAAAACTTGCCTTTTCAAATCCGACATACATGCCCCCGACAAAGGCAATCGCGACCAATATGATAATTCCAATTATCCAAAGTCCTAATTTAAAGCCGTTTGATTGTAAAAATTTTGAATCCATACTTATGCAAACTTAAGTGAGTTAATTTTTTTAATATTTTTAAATAAAAATCTAAGCGATGTCAGAATTCCCATGGCAACCGCGAGAACCAAAATTAAATTAATGACCGGGAGCGTTTCCAATAATGCCAGCGAGAAGCTTTGCCAATAGACAAAAATCATTCCGCTATCGCTAAATAACAAAGAGGCAAAACTATTAAATCCCGAACTATCCAGATTAGTCCATAATGATATTATTGCCGGCACGACAGCAATAAGCGAGCATGAGAAAAGCAATGAAGAGTAGATGATTTTTTTTCTAATCTTTCGCAACTTTTTCTCTTCCTCAATTCTATTGATAATCTTATAAAAAAGCCCGTCGGATGGTTCCGGAGCCATAAAATTTAAATTGTTGTCATGTGTTTCCATATTACTAATACGAAAAAGAGGCGCCTTTTGGTGCACCTCTTTTTGGAGTTAATTCTACAAACACTTCACACACGTGTGAAGTGTTTGTAAATAGCTAAATTTACTAAATACTAAGAATATTTTTTAAAATCAAAACAGCCCTTCTATGCCGACTTTTTATGGTATTTATTGAATCGCCTAAAATCTCAGCAATTTCTCTAAAATTCAACTGCTTTTCATAATGCATTTTAAAAACGGTTTGGTAATCAGGCGCCAGCATCTCAACTGCCTCGCCTATGCTTTTTTGATCGCTATAATTTTCCATCAACTTATCGGTCGCTGGATTTAAATCACATAAATTGTCAATTAGGGCATTTCCGCCATCATTATCAAATGCTGAGATTGGAATATCTTTCCTTTTCCGCAAAAAGTCAATTGACGCATTTTTGGCTATGGCAAAAATCCACGAATTAAAATTGTTCTCTTTTTTGAATTGTTTCAACTTTTTCCAAGCGCGGACAAAAACTTCCTGAGTAATATCCTCAGCTTCTTTGTCATTTTTTATATAGCCATAAACAAAATAATATATCGGCTTGAGATATTTTTGGATCAGCAATTCTAGCGATTTTTCATCGCCTTTCAAATATTTGCCTATTAATTCATAATCATTAATTTCTGACATATCTGTCATAATACCACCAGAAATGATTATAATCAATGAAGGCTATAGAAATCATGAAGTTTAGGCTCTACTTGAAAATAGCTCTCATATCTGTTAAATTAACCCTGCGTACTAATTTCAAAGGCCAAAAACCCAAAGGAGGGAGTCCAAATGTCACACACTGTACTGGATTTCATTTCTGCCCTCCTTGTTGGGAGAGCCGAAAAACCGGTTGATCCGATCGATCGGATTAACGCCGCGCTATTTGAAGCGCCTACACTTGAGGATCGGGTTGCCCTGGTAAGAACCTTAGTAAATCTGTGGTCAGACTATACTAGGTGGAAGGAAGCGATCCTGGTTTTCGGAATAGACCATGGAGAATTTGCAGGCGCTGGCTTAACATCAGTTTTCCAAAACAATCTATGTCTTGAAGTTGGCTATCACGACCGTCTGCTCTTTCGGATCTATGGTAGCGACAAACGGCTCAATGACTATATTATAGCCCTGGAGCAAGCAGGGGTAATTACCGAAATAAGAGAGACGAAGCGCAAACCTGTACACACCTAATAACCCGCCACATAGCACGGCTATGACTTGGCGGTTTTTTTATTTTATTTAAATAATAATCCTATCTCCACCTAAAAATAACAATAAAATTAGATAAAAATTATAATTGACAAAAATTAAAAAATAAAACACACTTAACAAAGAAGCAAGAGCGTATCTTGGCTTCATCAAACAATTTACACTAGGGGGAATCTCATAATCATGAGCGCCGAAAGAGTTGAGGCCCAAGACAATTTTGTTTCACTTTGTGAAAGCCCCAGCAACGGGATAGTGGTGGCGTTCTTCCGTGAAGTATTGTATCAAGTCGCCTGGATTATGGGAGATTCAAATTGCACCTTTGCCATTGACGATTGCGATGGAAGTGTGCGGGTTGTTCCCATTAATCCAGGAATTCCCTGCCCCGTTTCTTATCTCGCCATGGCCGGTTACTACCACACCCACGTGGTGACGAATGGCCAAACCGAAAGCGTCATAGACCATCTCAGGGCTGCATACTACGCCAAACTTCAAGGAGGCACGCCCATCGATGCGACATTTGTCGATGCCGCATTTGGTGAGGCAGACTCCAATCAACGCAGATTTGGATTGGTCGATGCGCCACGCGTAAGCGCTTACTGCTTCTTTAATGGTGAGGCCCCTCATGCCGGTATTTCCGTAACTACGGAGACCGATGACGGCCACAGACGCAAAGAACAATATCCCAACATGGAGTCCGGCTTTGGCTACTGTGTCACGACAAGCACAAAGGACACCGGCCAGACTCACTCGTTTCGAGGCCCGCTTCTCGTACCCGTCATTGGCGACCACCGAGAGATCGCGGAAACGTACTGGAATATTCTCCCTGCGGGTCCCAAGATCCTTGTCATCAAACGCGTTGACCCCAAGGGTCACGCGCTGATTCAAATCATGGATAGGCAATCGGCCTAAGATTTGCTCACCAACCCTCGCCGAAACGTGCACTCACACGCGTTTCGGCAATTTTTTTTGTTTAAAAACTAACCTTGACCAGGACTACTTCAACATCATAAAAGCGTCCACTATAACCCATATTTAAATTAGCTAATAAAAACATCCGCATGTAAGCGGATGTTTTAGCTAGTTTAAAATTCAAAAAGTATTTAGTTAAATTTTACAATTTGGACAATCTGCTATGCAATTTGTGCAAGATTCTAAATTACTATCACATACTTTATCTCCACATTTTGCCGTACATATACCAGCAGTACCTTCAGAAGTATTTTTTGGTGGCAATAACTTTAATCCAGCACAGCAATTTTGGCTTCCAGCACCACTTAAAATAATGGCTTGGCCCTCTCCAATGCATGGTGCGCTTGGCTCAAAACCATCTTCACTATTTTCAAATCCCACAAACTTATAACCGCCGGTATTTACAAATTGAACCAATCTTAGGAGTTCACTCATACTTATAATCCAATCACTTCCTTTAATTCGTTCGCTTTCCGGTTTAATTAAGTAATCCGAATTATGTGGCTTACAAACTTTCGAACCGGTTCCAGTAGCATAACCAGAAAAAGCTTTTGAATCACAATGATATGACTTTGAAGCTTGTAGCTTAAGAACGTAATCCATTTCATTCTTGTCAATAATATAATTTTTATTTACATCAGCGGAATGATAAACAACAGAATTTGCTGACGGCGCAAAACCATCTTCACCCTTACAATCAACCTTATATCCACCGGCATTATAAAATTGCACTAATCTTAAAAATTCACTTAAGTTTATTTTCCAATCACCAATAATTGATAGGCTTTCAGGATCTTCTCTGTAGTCTGAACTATGCTTCTTACAATTTTTATTACCATAACCAACAGCATATCCTGAATAAGCAGTCTTATCACAATGATAATTTTTTGACTCTCTCAATTTATTTACATAATTTATTTCTTCTGATTCAATAATATAATTTTTATTTACATCAGCAGAATGATAAAGTGGACATTTATTTATCAAGCTTGTCCTTGACCCACTACTTACTAAATAAGTAATTCCATTAAAAGAAGACCATCCAAAAAAAACACCTGCAATAACGGCAACTGCAATAATAATTACAGCCAATGTGCTTTTTGTCTTCACCTTTGTCGGATAAAGCTTTGTTGAATTTGCCATATTAAATTTAAAAATTTATATTTATATTAATCCACCATTTAATTTTGCTAATTTAATTATAATACTATTTTTAATATGTGTAAATATAAATATATTGACCTTCTATTCTATCAATGATAAACTGGCTAATTAATGTTAAAATGTTATTATATGAAATTAATTTGGAAATATTTAAATAACTATAAATCACTGCTGATTTTTGCTTTGATTTTGGCCACCATTAATCAGATTTTTTCTCTGCTTGATCCGCAGGTTTTTAGACTGATAGTTGATAACTATATCAATAAGGCCTTTACTCTTTCAAGGAATGATTTTATTAGCGGGGTTTTATTTTTACTAGCCTTATCAGTCGGCGTGGCGCTAGTTTCCAGAATCGCCAAAAACTTCCAGGATTACTATGTAAACGTCATAACCCAAAGACTGGGGACCAAACTTTATGCCGATAGCGTGGCTCATGCCTTTTCTTTGCCTTATCAAAATTTTGAAGATCAAAAATCCGGCGAGATTCTACAAAAACTGCAAAAGGCAAGGCTAGACAGCCAGACTTTGATTGCCGGCATGATCGGCAGTTTATTTCTATCAATTGTCGGATTACTGTTCGTACTAATATACGCTTCCTGGGTCAATTGGACCATTGGTTTGGCTTTTTTAATTTTAACCCCGACACTTGGAGCGGCGATATTTTTTATTAGCGGAAAAGTAAAGCAAGCTCAAAAAAACATCAACGCCCAAATGACCGCCTTGGCAGGATCAACAACAGAAACACTTCGCAATGTTGAGTTGGTTAAAAGTCTTGGACTCGAAAACCAAGAAATTAAAAGATTAAATGAAGTAAATAATGATATTTTAAAATTAGAACTGCGCAAAATACGATTGGTCAGGACTTTGAGTTTTATCCAAGGCACAGCCATAAATGCCTCGCGCGCGCTAATAATGCTTTTGATGCTTTGGCTTATTTATACTAGAAGCATTACGCTCGGTGAATTTTTCAGCCTCTTCTTTTATCTATTTTTTATTTTCGGACCGCTCGGAGAATTGGGCGCATTATCTTCGCAATACCAAGAGGCCAAAGCTAGCATGGAGCAATTAGATACTATCCTAAAGATGCCTTCGCAGGCTAAGCCAACAAATCCCATTAAACTAGACGATGATTTAAATATTGATTTTGAAAATATTACCTTCACTTATGTATCAGGCAATGAGGCAAGCATAAAGGAAGCTTCTCTAAAAATAACACCAGGAGAAACAGTTGCTTTTGTCGGACCATCAGGATCCGGCAAAACGACTTTGGTAAAACTTATCCTCGGATTATATCAACCTCAAGCTGGAAAGCTGACTTTTAATGGCATTGATTCTAAAAAAATTGATTATAATGATCTTCGGAACAAAATCGGATTAGTCTCCCAAGAAACTCAGTTATTTGCTGGATCAATTAGAGATAACTTGCTTTTTGCCAAACCAAGCGCAAGTGATGGAGATTGTCTTGAAGCGCTTGAGGCGGCCTCTGTTTCTCAGATTATGCAACGAGGCGGAAAAGGACTTGATACAATTATCGGCGAAGGAGGCCTGAAACTTTCCGGCGGTGAACGCCAAAGACTGGCAATCGCCAGAGCGCTCCTGCGCAAGCCTTCACTTCTAATTTTTGATGAAGCAACCAGCAGTTTGGATTCTATCACTGAAAAAGAAATTTCAGATACAATAAAAAGCTTGGATAAAGCTTCTTCAAAAATGATAACTATCCTAGTCGCCCATCGCCTATCAACGATTTCCCATGCCGATAAAATTTATGTTTTGGAAAAAGGGAAAATAATTGAAGTTGGAAAAAATGATGAGCTGAAAAACCTAGGCGGACTTTATTCTGCGCTTTGGCGAGAACAGATGGGAGTAGTAATTTAAACTATTATCCAACAAAAAAATATTTAAAATAAAACAGCGCCAAGATCTTCTCTCGACGCTTTTGTTACGACTTGGCAGGAACGATCAGCCGATGATCGTTTTTTACCACCTCGATAAAACCCGCCCTACAAAGTCCTTTGAGAGCCACTTTGACAATCGGCTCAAGCTCCATATAGGGCAGCTTTGTATCCCACCCGATGTTTCGAACTAGTCCGATAACATTCACGGACCAGCCGATCCATCTTAAGCGATCAAGGACAAATTCCATTCGTCCCTTCACACTCTGTGGGATTCCTCTCTTTATCGGCACAATGGGCATATGCACCCCCTTTGTTAGTTACACCAATCACTATGTACAATTGTGCATTATAATATATTATTCTAGCTTTGTCAATGCCGTATCTTTTAGCATTAATATGACTAACTGGAGCATCTTTGATAAAATTAACAAATGAAAGATTTAAATACACAATATTGGAAAACTGTTCCAGCTAAATCAATTATTGGCAGAAACGCATTTCCTGGCGATGAGTTAATTAGAAGATTGGAGCCTGGATCTGCAATCTTGGATTTAGGCTGCGGAACCGGCGAAATGGCACAGTATTTATCCGATCAAGGATATAGAGTTACGGGAATTGATATAAATGAAGAAGCTATATCACAAAATAAACTAAAGCCGACTCAAGTTGATTATGTAATTAGTGACATAACGGACATCCTGCCGTTTGCCGATGAATCTTTTGATGCCATAATTATATCTTTTGTGTTAGTAAACATAATGCCATTATCAAAAAGAAAGGCTTTGGTCTTAGAATTAAATCGTATTCTAAAGCCTGGCGCTTTAATATGGGTAAACGAGGGCTTGGTTTCTGAGGATTATAATAAAAGATATGAACTCTCGCGCCCGTTTGTAGATGAAAAACACAATTTTTTTGTTTTTAATGAAGGCACTTCTTCAAGTTCTATTGAGACTCAAAAGCAAATGGAGGAAGCGATTGAAAAAAATAAAATTGCTCGCATAGCTCATCATTTTGAGACAAAAGAATTGGAAACATTATTTAAAGATTTTGAAATAATACATAAAGAGGAGCTGGAAACTCGTTCTCCAAATACAAAGTCCGTGATTAGAATGGCAATAATGGTTTTTCAGAAAAAATAAATATCATTCACCTCAAAAAGAAAACACCCGAATATGGGTGTTTTTTCTTCTTAAAAAACTAGTAGTAATTAACAAAAATCCTGCTCTTATTTTTAATAACTCAACCAGCAACCTTTGACTAATGCTAATATAATAATATAATGCTTAAAGTACCTTTAACCAATAGCGACCAACAAAGGAAAATTGCCATGTCCAAATCTAGGGGTCAAAAAACAGGCCCCGAGAGGGGCATGAGAAAATTGGGCCTTGCGCCTGGCACCATACTGTCCGCTCAACAAGTCATAGACTCACTTCGTCCGGATCTCGGCACAAAAACAAAGGCGGTAATTCATTTGCTATCACAAAAAGCCATGACGATTACAGAACTTATCATGGCTTTGCGCCGGGACAGGAAAATCCCCTCAGGATTAAGCCACGAAAAACTGGTCAGACTCCTGCACGATCTGGTGCTGAATTCCAGAACCCACATATTCCGACAACGTCATGGGCTTTGGTACGTCCGTTTTACGGCCGCCGATCCAATGCTCCAAAAAACACTGGAAAGGAAAAGGAAGCCGGTTGATAGGCATATTATGGTTGGCAGATTTGCTCTTCGCGCGATCATTTTTGACATTCTTCAAGAGGGGCCTCTGGTTCTTGGAGAGATTATGGAGAGAGTCCGCAACCATCAGAGTTTCAATGAACCAGAAATCGACGAGAAACAGCTACGAATTGACGTCTGGAATGTTGTTGCCAGGAACGAAGAACTATTTGTTAAAGTACCGGACGCCACTGGCCACATTCCAACACGGAATACTCGTTGGGGACTGAGAAGCGGCGCGGAACTGCCAACTCCCAAGAAGCTTCGTCTAAAGGTGACAAAAAAACGAAGCGAATATAAGAGGCCGAAACACACCCCCCATCAACGCGATGCTCTCTACACAATAATGAGAGCGCAAAGGATAATTGCTGGCTGGACGTATGATGAACTTTGCAATGCAATTATTGATCCAAGCAGTGGATATGTCGTTGACCAGACCAAAAACAAAGAAGGGTTGAAAAACGACGTATGCTGTCACCTAACTCATCCAAATGATAGGCGGTTCGGCAAAGTGAGGCGTGGAGTTTGGAGGGCTCTGCATGAAGGTCCATCGCGACCTCCTCAATCGGTTGAGGACTTTCGCTCACTTATCGAAGCTATCATCAAAGACCTTGGCCATACTCTCAGCTTCACCCAACTTATAAGCTCAGTGCGCCGATATGGGTTTTACTTTGGATGGGATACGCTGAGCTTGCCCGATGCGTTCATGCAACGCAATGTCCTAGAGGTACTCCGCAGCATAGACGCCACTAAGATTGACAAGTTTAACTTTGACTCGGCAATCGACAAAATACTGGCTACACGCTCTGCTGACGACAACGACAGAAAATCTCGTGGAAGTGCGAGGAGGGACCACGAGGATATAGAGGACCTTTTGGCTGGAATCGAACTACCCACCCTGGAGGATTAAACCGTAACAAAGGATTGTTACGGTTTTTTAAATCAGAAGCTGGCTTCTGTATCCCCGCAAATAGAGATTCACTGCCCCCTGACTTATATATATTCGTCTTGGAACTATTTTATTTTAGTAAGTTCGATTCCCTATTAGTTAATAAAAAAATAGCCCCTTAAGCATGGGTTATTTTTCTAGTACGGATTAACGCAACTGTTGGAAAACTATTTAAATAACAATTCAAAAGCATAAAATTCAAGAGGACTTTCTGGCATTTTTTTCTTCCCGATAGGCCTTACGCTAAATCCACTTTTTTCAGCCAATTCGATCATCTTAAGAACATCTCCAGAATTAGCTTGTGCAACATAAATTCTGCCTTTTGTTTTTAAATAATTTTTTACATCCTTAAAAAATTTAATTGTGGTTTTAAAGCCAGGATCCTTCATGGTTCTATCTATCAAATCTTTTGCTGGTTCATTATAAAAAGGTGGATTAAATGTAATAACATTAAATTTTTCTTTTTTATTGACCCCTGAAAAAACATTTGACTTTCGAACTTCAATTATTTTTTCCAACTTAAAACGTTTCACGTTTAATATAGCTGCCTTAACAGCTTTAGGACTTATATCAACAGCAATAACTTTTTTAGCTCCTTTCAGAGCTGCATTTATTGCGATAACTCCTGAGCCAGTACAAACATCTAAAACAATTTCGCCTTTCCTAATTATAAAATTTTTTATTAATGACTCGCTATCGGGTCGAGGCCAAAAAACACCATCAGGAACAATGAATGATTTTCCAAGATGTTTAACTTCAATACCCGTCTTTGGTGTCTTTCTAAATTGTTCAAGAATATTATCTCTCATCCTTAAAACAGATGCTTTCTCTTTTTTACTCAAAGGCTTTATATATTGTCTTGAATCCATATGCAAATTTAATAAATATTTATTATAATTATCTGATATTGAAATTCAAAAGTCAAAAGCTATAGATCGATTCTCATTAGCCCTCAAAGAAAAAACACCCAAAATATTGGTGCTTTTCTTTTTGAAAATAGTAGTACGGCCACGGGGAATCGAACCCCGATTACCAGGATGAAAACCTGGCGTCCTAACCGTTAGACGATGGCCGCAAATATAAATTGTAACTGGTAATCAGTATTTTATAAAAAAGACGAGATTCCGTATTATTAAGTACGGAATGACAATAAAGGAGTCCAGGATGACAGCCTTAAACACTGATTAAACTTTTAAAATTATAAACAATTATAGCCAAAAAGTCAAGGCCATTAATTACTAACACTAGTAGTAGTTGTCACGGGATTTTCAGGCGTTCCGATTATTACTTCGGTACTGGTTGCAACGGCCTTATTCGGGTCAACGCCAATCAAACAAACTGCCTGCCAGGGCTTGTATACCGAATAAAAATTCTGTCTTTTTACTGTTCCGTCAGTTGAAGTGACAATATAATCAAATGAAGCCTTAACGCCTTTATGGGCGCTTTCCGTGCATTTCTTTTGTCCTGGCTTTAATTCTGTTGTTTCAACATATTTTGTAGGCGGAGGTGAAACCCAGTCCCAAGCCTTGGGCTTTGTCCTTGTAGCCTGTCTGCCATCCTTTGTGCCCCAAAATTCAAACTTTAATTTAGTACCTTCTACCCTAGTCTGAATTAAAACATAATTTCCAGTATTGTTTATAAATCTAACATCAGGATGAGGAATATAGATTGTAGCATCAACTCCCGGCAAACCATTTTCCAAATAATAAGTAACATTATATGAATGATTGCGCCTTTCAGTTATTGGCAGACCCGATCCCATCGCCGCTCTAAACATTGTCGTCCCGACTTGGCAAAGCCCGCCGCCATATTCAGGCATTGTCTTATTGCCCTTGATAACCAGCTCTGGCAAATATCCTGTTGATTTTTCAACTTCTCCTAAAGTATTTATCAAAGAGAATTCTTCGCCGGGCTTAATTAAAATTCCATGCACTTTGCTAGCACCATTTTTAATGTTATGAATCCTGTTGCTTGGACTGCCTTTAAAATCAGACTCGCCAACGCCGATAATTTCTTTAATGCCCATGTCATTGATATTATCAGTTGCCACATCCGGAGCAATTTTTACCACTTCAACGGCAACCGGCCACTGTGCTGTCATTAATCTGCCCTGAACATCAGCGTAGGCCTTTTCCGCATCAGCTTTCAATCCTTCCTGATGGGTGGAAATTTTTGTGGCTTGTCCGTCTTTGATTTCTATCTGCGCATTTTTGGGCTCGACATTAATTTGAGCTGAAATAGTATCAGTAAACCACTTTATAAATAGATCGTGATTTAAACCCAATTTAATTTCGTTATCAACTTTCTGAAATTCGATCATTTGTGATAACTTTTTTTTATCCATTTGCCAATTTTTATCTGCGTATGAAAATTTTGGCGTAGACGAATTTAAAACAAAATCGATATCACCGGTTTTGCCGGTTATTTCATCTGCCGTTACTGTCGGCTCAGTAATTTTTTGTGTTAACAAAATCGGCTTATCTGAAATTTCTAAAAAATTGTTTTTTAAATCGTCAATGGCCTTTTGATAATCAATCTCACTGCCGGGATTTTCATTTTCAATTTCTATTTTATAGCTATTCCCCGCCCAAGTTATTTTCGGAGTCGCATTTTTGGGCGACTGATCATTTTTTCCAAATTGCGCTTTTAAAATTTTATTTAATGCGTCTTCATCCAAGACAAAATCCGCCTTGAAGTTTTTAACACCCCAAAACGTCGACCATTGGTCTCCAATATTTTTAAATAACGACCCATCATGACCCGTTTTAAATGATTCATAAATAGTTTTGTACTCATCAAAATATAAAACTTCCCGTGATAAGTCAGGATCAGACAATGAATCAATCGTGCCTGTCAGATTTAAATTATGCGAATCATTCTGATATCTTATTTCTATTCCGTCTCTTTCAATTTTATCGGCCATCGGTGTTATCAAGGCCAATGCCTGTTCGCGATTTAGGCCTTCAAGCGAAATATTACCAATCCTGCTTCCTGGAAAAAATTCGTACTTATATTTTATTTCAAAAACAATAAGGCCGATTATCGCCAAGGCAATAACTATAAAAAAAGCGACTACAATAATTAGTAATAGCCACCATTTTTGGGATTTTTTCTGCCTGCCTGATTCTTCCGATCCCATGTTTTCCCGGCTTTTCTCCAGGAGCTTTTTGAAATTAATCATCTGTCTTAAAAATTTCCTTCAAAATGTTTTTGGCGATTTCTTCTCTGTGCGCTTCCATTTCATTGTCGCCCAGCGCGATTATTTTAACTGATGATCCCTCTTTTATGTCCGATGTTAATTTATCTTTTGGCCAAACAATTTCCTGGCCGTCATCAAGCCTGACGACTGCCTTCTCGCCCTCAATCCTATCAATTACTCCGGTTAAAAATTTTATCTTTTGATCATCCATTGCTCTGTCTTATTTTAATCGATGTTGATTTATATTTTTTTGGCAGCTTAACTGTTAGCACGCCGTTTTTTAAACTTGCTGCAACTTTTTTTTGATCTATTTCATGAGGCAAAACTATTGACCTGCTAAACGAACCCCAATAACACTCCCGGGCATAAAATTTTTCATCTTCAATTTCTTCATCCATTTTTCGAACGCCTCGAATCGTCAAAACATCATGCGCAACGGATATATCGATGTCTTTAGGATCAACTCCGGCAATTGTAGATTTGACTATTAAATAATCGCCGCTTTCGTAAACATCGCAAAGCAGTTGACCTTCACCAGAATACCATTCTTCTACGGCATCTTTATGATCGGTTTGGCTTTGAAAAAAATCGTTTTTCTTTATGGTTGTGCTCATTTTTATCTTTCAATTATGAATACATAATAACATAATTTGATTTTACAAACAAGAAATAGAGCAACAAAAAACCCCGACATAATCGGGGAGATATTATCAGATAGCCTGTAGGTTTAAACTCGGATGGGCTTATATGGCCAGGCAAGAAAATTTTGTAGAGCAGGATTCAAGCCGTAGCCTGAAATTGCCCATAAAATTCCCATGCTTGTCGTGCCTAGCCGTATCAGCCCGTCCGAGCATTTTCCGTCCGCCGAAGCGTACGGGAAGAAATAAAAATTTTCTCAAATTTTTTTGGAAGGTGACAAATTTGATTGAATTGTTAACCTACAGGCTACCGGATACTATCGCTTCAACTGCTATCCATTTCCCTGCAGACAAGAAATTATTTTAAGGGAGAATTCCAGTCCGTTAAAACCAAAATAGTCCTTAATTAATAATCCCATGCTTGTCGTGCCTGCAGAGCAATGGATGGGAATTACCTGCGATTAAACATATTATCACAAATGATAAATTTTGTCAATAGCTACAAACTGAACAATAATCTGCATTTCATAATCTTTGGCCAAAATTACACAAAATACCAAAAACTTCCCTTCAGCATAAGGAATTATATATGATTTATGGTTTATTTTCAATTAAGTTATAACCAACTTATCCATAAATTATCACCACCTTGGTTTTAGCGTTTTTTCCAGCTTTTATGGCGATATTGCTCTTACTAACATCAAAATATTGAGCCAAAACCTTAATAAGTTGGTCATTTGCTTTGCCATCAACCGGTGGCGCCGTTAATCTGACTTTATATACTTGATCAGTAATTTTTTCGACCTCCACCTTTGATGAATTGGGTTTTGCCTGGACTAAAATCTGCCTCATAATGTTTCTAAAATTTTTAACTCCAAATTTTTTGTCTTGGTGTCATAAACTGCAAACGTTGCCTTGTTAAAAAGGCCTGCCAATGTGCCGGGGTTAATTATTTGCGTGCCATTATCCAATGTCTCCATCCATGGCCTATGCGTATGACCGCAAAAAATCAAGTCATATTCGCCTGTCTTTGCCAAATCCCTTGCTAGGTCAGGATGATGGCAGAAAGCGAGTTTCTGCCCCTCTATCACTAATTTTCCAATATCCCCGTGACAAATTAAATTTTCAAATTCATCGGCCATTTCTTCGTCCACGTCCCTATCGGCAACATTGCCATGAACAAAGTGAAATTGCCCCTTGAATTTTGGCCCAAATTCATTTTGCAAGACAGACGGCGTCGATAAATCACCGCAATGAATAATTGTCTCTATATTATTATTTCCAACCCAATTCAAAAACTTTTCAATATTTGAAACATTATCATGTGAATCTGAAATAATAGCGATTTTTATATACTTGATTTAATTACTAATAAGACTATACTTTGATATTAAGGAGGGAGACCAATGATTAGAAGCGGGGAGCAGAAACATGAACTTACCCCTAAAAGCGGGGTAAACATCACCGCCAGACGAGGAGGTAAAACGCGTATAGAAAATGCGGTACTCATAAACTGGGGACCGCCCCACTTCAATGAAAGCCTGTACCCATTCACAATCCACTGTCAGAAAGACGGCTCTGATATTTGGGCGGTAGTTGAAAAGGAGGGGGACCTAGAGATTGTCTCTGAGCCAATAAGGCTTAAAGTGACAAGAAAAAAGTAAGAAGCGGATTGCAAGGTGAAGTAGCGGTTCAACCGATGGGGAGCGCAACAATGAGTAACGTTGTAGCCACGGAGAGAGATATTCAGCTCATCTCTAGATTGTATGAGGAATTCGAATTCGAGGGGTTCACCTGGATCACTGCTGACGAAGCAATTAACTGCTACCACCGGGGAAGCAGTGACCGTGGAGAAGTCGTCACAAACTGGACTCAGCCTGATCTGGAATCCCTGATCGCATTGGGCTGGCTCAGATTTCAGCCAGTGATCGATGAGTATTCCATCACGGACGAAGGGGTAAGGGAGGTTCAGTGCGGTCCATAAACGAAACGAAGGGCCGCCACCTCGAAACGGCCGGGACAACCAACCGGCCATTTTATTTTCTCAACTTTTTTAAAATTTCAATGTCCTCTAAATCCTTTCCGTCTTTTGGTGTTTCTAATATCAAATTTACTTTTTGCTTGCAGGTATAATTCACAATTGCTTTAAATCCATCTAAACCGATTTTTCCTTCTCCAATATGGGCATGCTGATCTTTGTGGCTGCCCAAGTCTGCCTTACTGTCGTTGGCATGTATTAACTTTAGCCTATCACTTCCTAAAATATCATTGAGCTTTTTAAAAGTGGCCTTTACCGCCTTCTCATTTCGCAAATCATAACCGGAAGCAAAAGCGTGTGCCGTATCAAGACAAATGCCGATGTTATATTTTTTTAATTCTTTGGAATTAACAATTATTGCTATTTCCTCGAATGTATCGCCTATAATACTTCCCGCTCCAGCCGCCATTTCAATTAAAAACTCGCAGGAACCTTTATAGTCCGCCAAAATTTCTTTAATGCCCTTGACCACCTTTTTAAGGCCTTCTTTGTCGCCCAATTCTTTTGCACTGCCCAAATGAGTCATTAAATATTTTACTCCCAATTGGCTTCCTCGCTTTAATTCTTCTTTTAAAAACGATATTGAACCGTAAAATATCTTATTATTTGCCGAGCCTAAATTTATAAAATAAGGCGCATGGATATAGGACTCCATTTGATTGCTTTTGCACTTGGAAATAAATTCTTCTGCAGTTTTTTTATCAATCGGCTTGGCGTTTCCACCCTGGGGAGAACGCGAAAAAAATTGAAAACATTCGCAACCGGCTTCCCTTGCCCTATCCGGAGCAAATATAATACTGCCGGCAGCCGAAACATGTGCTCCAACTCTGCATCCAAATATTTTTTCAGATTTTGTAACCATTATTGGTTGTATGCTTGCCAGGTTGTTTTTACTATTGTCTGCAAATCACTATATTGCGCTTTCCATCCCAACATCTCACACGCTCTTTGAGAATTGGCTAACAATATCTCAGGATCTCCGGGACGGCGAGGGCCGAACCTAACTTCAAAATCAACGCCTGATATTTTTTTAACTTCGTTTATCATTTCAAAAACACTAATACCGGCTGATGAACCCAAATTCAATGTCATGCTTTCACTTCCTGCAAACAACTTATTTAAAGCCGCCAGATGCGCAGATGCCAAATCGCTGACATGAACATAATCGCGAACACAGCTACCATCATCCGTGTCATAATCATCTCCATATACTTCAACATAACTCCTAATTCCTTTTGCGGCCTCCATTAACACCGGCAAAAGATTACTGGGATTTTGTTCCAAGCCCTTAGCTCCCCTATCAGGATCATAGCCAACCGCATTAAAATATCTCAGGCTGGCAAAATTAATTCCTTTTAATTGGTTAAACCATTTCAATAGCCTCTCTATTTTCAATTTTGTAAAACCATAAAAATTAATCGGCTCAGTCGGATGATCTTCATCAATGGGTAAATATTTCGGATCGCCATAGACGGCCGCGCTGGATGAAAAAATTATTTTATTTACATTTGCCTCGCACATTGCATTCAACACATTTATTGCTCCACAAATATTGTTTATGGCATACTTTTGTGGATTATCCATTGATTCTCCGGCTGCCTTAAAAGCCGCCAAATAAATTACAACATCAATTCCTTTCATGGCCGGATTAATTTCGCTTTCATTTCTAATGTCGCCCTTAATAAATTCAACTCCTTCAAATAAATTTTCCTTCAAGCCTGTATTTAAATTATCAAAAACAACCGGGGTATGCCCCGCCCTGATCAATGCTCTGGTAATATGAGAACCTATATATCCCGCTCCGCCAATAACCAAGCATCTAAGCGATGTCTGATCGGGAGTCAAAATTAACTTACCATCCGATTCAAGTTTATTATTTGTGTCGTTCATGATTCTAACCAAATTAGTATAAAAAATGTAATTTAAGTAATTTAAACGCTTACTACCACTTAAACATTATTACACGGTACACGATTATTGTCAAAACGATAAATTGTATTCTCATGCCTAAATTATTTGCAAATTTAGCCATCTATTAAAGCGCTGCTATACATTAGAAATCTAAAAACCTCGGACTTTTAGAATCCAAGGTGGCCTGAAATTAACTCAATTTATATTTATTGCTTAACTTTCAAATTTTCTATTAGATATGGCAATGAAACGACAAAAGCCGTTCCCTTACTTCCTTGGCTCTCCGCCATAATTTTTCCGCCACGGGCTTCTATTATTTTTTGAGCGACGAAAAACCCTCGCCCTGGAATATTAGATTGCGTACTAGCAGTATTGGCGCCTCGTACGACCTTATCAAAAATTGCTTTTAGATCTTGAGTCGGGGTTTCTACTTTAACAATAACATTGAGCTTCTCGCACATTAAAGAAATACGGACGGAGCCCTGGCGCGTGTATTTAATAGTATTGTCCAATAAATTGTAAATTGCCTGTTCCAAAAAATCACTAGCGGTCAACACTGGCAGTCTCTCTTTGGGTTTTATCAGTTGTAAATCAATTCCTTTAGCTTTGGCTTCGGGAGTAAGCTGATGAATAACTGAGCCTACTATTTTATCCACGGACAGCGCCCCGGTCAAAAGGTAATCGAACTTGACCCGATCTTTATCGGCTTTTGAAGTCCCTAAAATATCTTTATAAATTTGATTTAGCACATCAACCTTAACTGTCATGTCCTGAAATTTTTGCTGTTCTTTTGGTGACAACTTATTTATACTACCCTCCAACATAGAGATTGTACTACGGATCACCGAAACTGGCGCCTTTAGCTGATTAGAGACATCATACATAAAATCCGTCCTCTTTAATAATAATTTTTCTAAACTAACAGCCCTGTCCTGGAGATCCTTAGTCTGTTCATCAACCTTCGCCTTTAAATTTTTATTGAATTCGTTTACTTTTTTATAAAGAATAGCATTATCAATAGCAGTAGCCGCCTGATAATTCAAAGTAGCCAGCAAATCCAAATCCTGATTGGTGTATGCTTCTTTGCCCTTTTTACTTCCCAATATGATCAAGCCTATCAGGCGATTACTGGCGACAAGAGGCAAACAAAGCGATGCGCCGATTTTTTCCATATTTCCTTTAAGCTCCATTAACTTCTTTGCTTTAGGCGAATTTTTGGCTATCCAATCAATCTCTTCTTTGACAAACGGTTTTTTATCTACTGACAAGCTCTTTGACAAAAAATTATCAGCTACCAAGCTTTCTAATTCCGTTTTATTAAAACCGATTACTTTTGCGACTTCGTAATTTATATAGCTAAGATTATAGTGGATTAATAAAATTCCTGCCTTGCTCAAATCCATGGTTTGCTGAATCTTGCCTAAAACCAAATCCATAATATCATTTAAATCCGTATATTTATTAATTTCCTGAATCAACCTAATTATCGCCATTTGATCATCGTAAAGCGCATGAAAAAGATACTTGTTAGAGAATTTTAAAATCCATTTATCAATGGCAAATAAAGTAGCCACAAAAGCCGGACCCACAAATATGCCGGCCACTAGCGAATAACTAGTGTAAACGGTGCCCCATAAATATCCGTAGACTACTATTAAAAATGAATAAAAACCATAAGCATAAACCGAGTCCACCAAATAAATAAAAGTGGTTCTGGCAAAAGTCCTGATATCCATAAACCTGTACTTCAAAATGGCATAAGCCATAATGAGCACAAAAAACATTCCAAAGAGATATGATACCGGATAAATAGCTATGCCATACGCCGGCAAAAATCCCAGCGAGCCGAATATTGCTAAAACAAGAAAGGCCAGGAGAATATACTTGATCTGCAACTTTTCCAAAGCCTGGGCTGATTTAAAGTAAAAATTGATAACGGTTGCAAAAAACAAAATTATATAAGAAACAAAATATAGCATAAACAGGTTATGAAAAACCTGGGCTTTAGTGTAAACACCCCACTCATAAACAAAAACTCCTGAAGTAAAATTACTAGTAAAAATCAAGGGTAAAAAAATACAAGAAAGAACATAACCGACAATCATCAACCAGTACTTTAAATTTCTTTTTGAATTCTTAGTTAAAGCCAGCGCAAAGTCGAGCGCAACGGCCGGAATAAAAACGACCCCCAAATAAACAAAACGATCCCAGAAAGAAGCCATGGCAATGTTATTGCTGCTGACAAACATCATGAAAGTGCCAAACATCCATACCATTATAGCTATGCAAAAAAGAAAGAAGCTTAAATTTATTCTAGAGCTATAATCCCTTCTCAAAACAAACAAGCCCAAAGCCAAAACAAACACCGCACTGATGAGAGGAAATAAACTGGATATAATCATATAATTTTGCAATTACTAATTTATATTATAACAGTTATTCCAACATAAAAAAATAAGCCCCGCCATCATGGCGGGGCTTGAGTTAATTTTATTAAAATTTATTTATATTTTTTTGATATTACTCCTTAACAATTTTTTTCTTTAAATATTCAATCACTTTTCTATTTCCAATTACATTTCTAAGATAGTCCTTGTAAGTCTCTGCTTCCAATTGCTTCCTCGCCTCATCATTGCCGGGATAACTTTTCATCATTTCTTCGACTTCTAAATTCACCTCATCCTCAGTCACTTCAATTTTTTGTTCCTGATAAATTTCTCTGGCGATTATAGAAGTCTTAACTCTTTTCTCAGCCTGCGGTGCAAAATCTTTTTCCAAATCATCATGGGTCTTTTTAATGCTTTTTAAATAATCTTCAAAAGCCAAGCCCTGCCTTGCAACGCTGTCTTCAAGCTCATGAACCATGCGATGGGACTCATTATGCAATAGCACTTCTGGAAGCTCTTCGAATTCAGAAATATCAACAATTTTTTCCAGCATTTCAATCTCAATCCGTTGATCCTCTTTCATTTGTTCTTCCTGTAAAATATTTTTCTCAATATTTTCTCTTAACTCGGCAACAGTCTTAAATTGTTCGTTGCTGATTTGTTTTGCAAATTCATCATTTAGTTCCGGCACCTCAACGTCATAAACAGCAAGGCACTTAACTTTAAATTCGCATTGTTTGCCTGCTAATCTTTTTTCAAAATAATCATCAGGAAATTTTAATTCGAATTCTTTTTCATCGCCCGCTTTCATGCCGATTATCTGCTCCTCAAATCCCGGTATAAATTTCTTTTCACCCAGGTTGACTGGAAATTTCTTGTACTGGCCGTTTTCCAAAGGCACCTTGTCCATAAAAATATCAAAATCCACCTCGCAAACATCGCCGGCTTTGCAAACCCGCTCTGCCAAAGTTTGTTTGGCTCTCATTTTTCTGATGTCTTCTACTACTCTGTCTACCTGGTCTTTTTTAATTTCAACTTTTTTCTTTTGGATTGTTAATGTTGAAATGTCGCCAATCTTTACCTTTGGCAAAACAGAAACAGTCGCAGTATAGGAAAATTCATTTTCGGGAGCCATTTTTTCAACTTTAATTTCTGGCTGGCCGATTGTCATTATTTCCTTTTCTTTTAAAACTTCATAATAAGTTTTGGAAATAATATCATCGACGGCTTCATTTAAAATAGACATTTCGCCGAATTTTTGTTTGACAATGTCGTAAGGCGCTTTGCCTGGCCTAAAGCCAGCTATCTTTGCCTCTTTTGAGACCTTCTCAGTCGCCTTAATAAGGTAAGGAGTCAATTCCTGCCAGGTCAGTTCAACCGATATTGCCAATTGCGACTTCCCTAACTGTTTTATTTCTGATTTCATAGATTTTTATAATTTTCAAAGCTTAGTTAATAAATCCATTTAATATTAGCAGAAAATGGGCCATTTGTCAAAGAAAATGCAGCTATCTATTGACATTTTATAATAAATGTGATATAATACAGATTGAGATTTTAACCTTACTGGCCAACAACGGCACAAAAAGTTGGGGGAATGACGGATGAAAATGCAGATACTCGTAGCTGAGCTAGTGCTCGGCTTGCCATGCCCACGGTGCGGTACGGCAATGAACTCTGAAGACAGTAGCCATGTCTCTCGTATTGTTTTGGGATGTGGGTGTGTCTTGATACGCATTTCACCAGAGGAAGCCGAGTACGAGACTATGTAGCACCCTAGACCTAAACCCGAAAGGAGTAATCTCAGCCGGAGAAGACTAAACCCTTCTCCACCCCAATTAGACGTATCAAAACATTCTGACACTTCTTGAGGAAAACAAAATCCGCCCCAAAGGCGGATTTTGTTTTTTACTTGAATGTTCTTATAGCTAATTGTGCCTATTTTCAAGTATCCACTTGGTAAATCATTTGCTTTCTGATAAAATTAGATTGTAATAATTAATGCATGAAAATAATGACTCAAGTCAATACTAAATTTACTGACCACAGCAAGCTGGTTGCCAAATCAATCGCTGAATTTCCTCGCCAATTAACCGAAACCTGGGAGACGACCAGGGGCACGGATATACCCTCCACTTACCGCAAAGCAAAGGATATAATTTTTTGCGGAATGGGAGGATCAAACCTTGCCTCGGAGCTGATTCGGGGCTTATTTGTGTCTGAAATCAAACTGCCGTTTGTGCTAGTAAGAAATTATCACCTGCCGGCCTTTGCCAGCAAAGACAGCCTGGTAGTGATATCCAGCTATTCCGGAGACACAGACGAATCAATTAGCTGCTTAAAACAAGCCATCGAATTGAAAGCTAAGATTGTTTGTATTTGCTCTGGTGGAAAAATCGGTAAAATCGCAACTGAAAAAAAACTTCCTCTAATCCTACTGGACAAAAAACTAAATGTCTCCGGACAGCCCCGCTATGGGCTAGGAAGCCAACTTGGAGCAGTGCTGGCCCTATTTGATAAATGCAAATTCATTAATATCACCGCATCTGAAATTAAAAAAGTAAGCTCCTTTCTTGAAGAGCTTAATAGTTACTTTGCGCCCACGGTTTATGGCAATAGAAATTTAGCTCGAAATACGGCCAAAAAATTCAAAGGCTATCTGCCGGTAATAATGGCAGCCGATTTTTTGATGCCCAATGCCCATATACTGACAAATCAAATAAATGAGAGCGCCAAAACCCTTTCTATTTACAATGCCATCCCCGAATTAAATCATCATCTTATGGAAGGATTGGAATTACCAATAGAAGTCATTAAAAAAGTTCGGGTTTTGCTTTTAGATACCGATCTATACCCCAAAGAAATAAAAAATCGATTTTCCGTAACTAAAAAAGTTTTAGAGAAGAAAAAAATTCAACATATTGACCAGAAGTTCACGGGCCAATCAAAATTATTGGTAGCCATGGAAGCCTTGGCCTTTGGCAATTGGCTGAGCTTTTACCTTTCGCAGATAAACCATAAAGACCCGACGCTGATTCCCTGGGTCGACTATTTCAAGGCCAGATTAAAGCGGATGAAGTAACTATTTAATTATGCGCTTTTTCAAATCTTTTCGAGCGCTTTTTTCAAAAAACAATTATCTCCAAGCGGCCGTGTTGTTAATAATCTGCTTTGCCGCTTTTTTGTTTATGCACTGGACTCCTTTTTTAAGCGATCCGGATTCTTTTTATCATATCAAAATATCTCAGGTGATTGCCGATCAGGGCATTATTAAAAATTTTCCCAATTTGCAATTTACAATTTTAAAAGATAATTTTGTTGATCATCATTTGTTATACCATCTGTATTTGGCTCCTTTTGTTAAATATATTTCTCCTTTCTGGGGAGCTAAAATCGGCCATCTTATTTTAGATTGCCTGGTTTTCTTGGCTGTATTTATATTCTTAAAAAAATTCAAAGTAAAGCTGGCCCTGCCGCTTACGCTGACGATGTTTCTATCATCCGCTTTTGTTTTTAGAATGTTACTGATCAAAGCTCAGCCGATTTCTTTGATTCTGATAATAATTTGCACTTACTTAATAATCAAACGCAAGCATTTGCTTCTGGCCATTGCCTCATTTATTTATGTCTGGGCTTATAGTGGCTGGTTTTTGGTGATTATATTAGCCCTGGCTTATATTTTCATAAAAGTTATTGATGAGGTCATTAAAATAGAAACGCCCAGATTAAACCGAAATTTGATAAAAAACTTTTTCAAGAGCTGTTTTACTTTTGATAATTTTAAAATAATCATCTATCCGCTAATCGGCATTACGCTGGGCTTGATCATAAATCCCTATTTCCCAAAAAATTTATATTTTTCTTTTGTCCATATAGTCCAAATCGGACTAATCAACAAAAAAAGCCTCGGCATTGGCGCAGAATGGTTTCCATTTACTCCAACATTGTTGTTTGCCAGTATCGTGGCCTCAATAATAATTTTGTGTTTTCCGTTTATTTTTCAGGCCGTATATTTTAAAAAAATTGACCTCAAATCAAAATTTTTAATGCTCCTTACAATATTATTTTTGCTGGTAACGCTTAAATCAAAGAGAAATATTGAGTATTTTGTACCGTTTGCTGTATTAACCGCCGGATTGACCTTTCAAAGCGCTTTTGCAGATGAAAAAATTAAAAACGATTGGAAAATTTTTACTTCCGGTTTAAAAAAACTCGTATCCTTAAGGCTGGTCAGCTGGGTTGCGATAATAGTATTTACTCTCTCGGGCGTATTAGTAGTACTAAAATTGCAAACGCAATCGCAAACCATCCCGCTCAACAGGCTTGAAAAATCGTCACAGTGGCTAATGGTGAATTCCAGCCAAGGTAAAACCATTTTTAATCTGCGCTGGGACAGATTCCCCATGCTTTACTTTTATAATAGTAAAAATTTTTATGTTGCCGGCCTGGATCCAACATTTACCTATGTATATAATAAAGATTTATTCCAAAAATATTATGACATTTCAAAAGGCAAGCTTGATGAAAATTCCGCCTCAATAATAAAAAAGGAGTTTAATGCTAAATTACTAATTGCCACCAAAGAAGATAAAAAAATCCTCCAAGCCGTCGAGAAATATCCTTCATTTGAAAAAGTTTATGAGGATGATGAGGCAATAATTTATAAAATAAATGAGTAGTGACAAAAAAATCCTGGCGGTTATGCCGGTATATAATGAGGAGTTGGTCATTGAAGACAATATTAAAAAAATTGCAAAATATTTTAAAAATAATTTTTCTAATTGGCAGATAGCAATAGCCGATAATGCCTCCAGTGACAAAACCGGCCAGATAAGTAAACGTCTGGAGTCAGAAGTGAAAAATTTGAAATATTTTTTTATTCGAGAAAGAGGTCGGGGAGGAGCACTAAAAAAAACTTTTCTCCAATTTGATGCTGATTTTTATATTTACATGGACATAGATTTGGCTGTCGATTTAAATTGCGTAGCGGGATTAATCGAGGCCGCCAATAATGGCTATGATATGGCAATAGGCTCGCGTTTTTTAAAAGAATCTCGCGTTCAAAGATCACTCAAACGGGAGATTTCTTCCAGAATATACAAAACGCTCGCCAGACTGATTTTAAAAACAAACATCTCTGATTTTCAATGCGGTTTTAAATTGATAAGCAAAAAAGTTCGGGATCAAGTCCTTCCGCTATGTATTGATACTGGCTTTTTTTGGGACACAGAAATAATTTGCCTGACAGAAGCAATGGGCTATAAGACAAAAGAGATTCCGGTTGACTGGTCGGATTACAGGAATGAAAAAAGAAAAAGCACGGTTAACGTGCTGGCAACTGCCATAGATTATCTCAAAAAAATCCGAGAATTAAGAAACAGAGCGTCTAAACTTTCTAAGAAGCAGAAATAAAATTAATGCGATAAATATTATTAAGCTCGCAATTTGAGGCAAGCGCAGGCCAAAATAAACGGGTGTCGGATCAATTCTAATAAACTCCGTTGAAAATCTAATTATCGAATAGCCCATCAAATAAATAATCGGGATGAAAATCGGCTTAAGCCGATTTTTTTTATAAACAAACAATAAAACAAAAAATAATATTAAATTTAAAATCGACTCATAGAAAAATGTCGGATGAAAATATTGAAAATTTGAATATTCCAGCTGACGATTATCTAGGCTAATCGGAATTCCCCATGGCAAATTAGTAGGTCGGCCGAATAATTCTTGATTAAAGTAATTACCCCATCTGCCAATCGCCTGTCCAAGCGGAAGGACTGTAAAAATAAGTGCGGCAAATTTCCAAAAGTTTCTCTTTTTTATTTTGGCCCAAGCTAAAGATGAAATTAAGCCGCCAATAATTGCGCCATGAATAGCTATTCCGCCTTGCCAAATTTTTATAATATCGACTAAATGATTTCTAAAGTAACTCCAGTCGATTAAAAACACATCGTATAATCTTGCACCGATTATTCCGCCAATTATTAGCCACAGCGCTAGATCAAAAATATCATCCGAGATATTTTTTTCCGAAGTATTTTTTTTAGCCAAAAACAAAACAGTGATCAAACAAACTATTATTGCGAGAATAATAAATAAACTATAAAAACGGATAGTGATATCACCCAATTGAAAAAATATGGGATGAGGAATGTAATTGTGTAAGAAATTCATATTTGTATTGTAGCAGAAATTTTGACAAAAAAAATATGCCGTTCCCACCCGATGGTTATTGGGGGAACGGCGACGAAGGATTGTGGGCTTGCAGATCTAGTGGGCCATGCAAAGAGGCTGTCGAACCCAACGTGCATCTTGAGATGATGCTTTCTGCGACTTCGATTGTGACTGTAACTTCACGATTGGAGAGACGTGGACAATGAACTGCCACGGACTGTCTTGATAATGGCGTTTCACCCTGTCACGCCTTTCTTCCAGCTCATCACGATTAGTGCCGCTAAGCACAATCTCCATAAACCACGTTCCACCAAACAGGGACTTTTTCCTTACAATGGTCACCTTGGTTTCCCACATGAATGATAACCCCCAAAGTAAAACCCAAAACAAATGAAGATAACACCTGCATTACCCACCGCCTATACTTCAGGTGGCGGTCTTTCTTGTACTTCTCTCAAAGTGCAACTCCTCCCCCATAAGTTCCTCAACCCAGACACATCCTCGCCTTCCTTAAGTTACGAGGTAATACCTAATTATACCCCGTATCACCAATCCTGTCAAATATAATTTCCCTAAAATAACCAGCCAAAAACAAAAGAATACTTCACACACGTGTGAAGTATTCCAATTTAGCTAAATTTACATCATTACACAGTTTCCAATTTTATCAAATTTGATTGGCTTTTATAACCAAATGGATAGCCGGCAACAACTACCACCATCTCACCTTTCTTAGCCAATTTATGACTCACTAACAGTCTTTTGATTTTTACTATCATATCGTCAAATGACGAACTAAATGGCAATAAATACGACTTAACACCCCAACTCAGCTCCAATTGATTCAAGGTCTTCTTTGATGGCGTCAAAGCGACAATAGAAGCTCCCGGCCTGAACCTGCAAATGTTTTTGGCAGTAAATCCAGAAACAGTCGCACAAACAATCAATTTTGTCTTATGAACATCTTCTGCCAAATCCTGCGCGATAAAACTAATTATCTGATTTATAGAATTTTTATTTTTGAATTTATCTTCTTCACTTTCCGCTTCCATAATCTCTTCTGTTTCCATTTCTTTACAAATTCTTGCCATAACTTGTACGGCTTTCAAAGGATACTTTCCGCTGGCACTTTCACCTGATAGCATGATTGCATCAGTTCCATCTAAAACAGCATTAGCAACATCAGAAGTTTCTGCCCTGGTCGGCAAAGGATTCCTGATCATTGAATCAAGCATCTGCGTTGCCACAATTACCGGCTTGCCGGCCTTCCGACATTTTTCAATTAGAGTTTTTTGGATGAGCGGCAATTCTTCAAAAGGCATTTCAATTCCTAAATCACCCCTGGCGACCATTATGGCATCGGTCTCATTTAGAATCGAATCAAAATTTTCAATCGCTTCCTTTCTTTCTATTTTTGCAATAATCCTGGCATGGACTCTGCCTTTGCCTTTTTTATTAAAATTAAATTCTTCTCCAACCTTATATTTTTTTTCCAAAGCAAAAATTCTTTTTCGTAAATTTTTAACTTCATTTGCATTTTTAACAAATGACATCGCTACAAAGTCCGCTCCGTTTTCAATTCCAAAAGCCAAATCTTCCAAATCTTTTTTAGTAATCGGCGGACAGCTTATCAAGGATCCAGGAAAATTCATCCCCTTGTGTGATTTAATAAGTCCGGGGGTTATCACTTTGCAATAAATTACTTTACTTTGAATTTTTACTGCCTTTAATTCAATTACTGCATCATCAATCAATATTTGCGCACCAGGCTTAAGATCCTTATATAAATTTTCATACTGAATTGGAATGTATACGATTCCTTTTTTCTTTACAGTTTTTTTAAAATCTCTTTCAATTACCAAAGCAACCTCATCGCTATTGGAGATCTTAATTCCAGCTGGTGGAAGTTCGCCAATCCTAATTCTCGGACCTTGCAAATCAGCAATAATAGCCAATCTTTTGCCAAGCTTATTTGATACTGCCCTTAAATTTTTAATCAGCATCAAATGATGCTTATGCGTGCCATGGGAAAAATTTAACCTGGCAACATTAAGCCCTGCCTTGATCATCTTCTCCATCATCTCCTTAGACTCCGATGCCGGGCCAATAGTTGCAACAATTTTTGTATGTTTCATTGTTTATTGGTAATGTTTATTGCTTTTATTATACATTAGAAGGATATTTTTAGAAAGTTTTTATTCCAAATTTTCCCATCCTTTCTTCTGTCCTCATTTCCCCAGTGAGCCTTAATAAATCTTGTGCCATTTTTTACTGAAGTGAGCGTTAAGAGCCAACAAAAGGAGCGATAGCGACATTGTTGGCTTAGCGAACGAAGTAAAAAATTGGCCATGATTTATGTCAGCGAACGACTTTTCTTTTTGTTAGCTTTTTCTTTTTACTAAAAAAAGAAAAGTGAAAACACAATTCAATAAAAAACAGCCTTCAACAGACTGCTTTTTAAAAAAAGAAAATTATAACTTTATCGTCTTAACAATCCAATCCCCAAATTTTTGCGCGATATCGCTAACCAAAGGCAACTGCCATCTTTCGCCTTTCAAAGACTTTACTAGACCCACAATACAAAATATCAAAATAATAACATTAATAATCCAACCCAAAATTGGAATAAAAATCATTATGAGAGAAATAATAAAAAGAAATACTCCTTGATTGGCATGAAATCTCACATATTCATCATCTTTTCTGGCTGCCAAAACAACCAAACTCAAAACCCAAAGATAAGAAGCTGCTCCCCAAATTCTTTCTTCAGCCGTGTTTTTTTCTTTAGCCATATAATTATTTTTTAATTTTTAATTTAATAAAATGCGAAATAAAAACCAGTATGACTGCGCCAATAACCGCCCACAAGACGGTTTCGGAAAATATGTTAAAAATCTTCCATACCTTAAAACTTTGAAAAAGTAAAAAGAATGAACATAAGAAACCGATTACACTTCCTGCAATTATTCCTGATATTGCACCAATTCCGGTATTTGGCCCGAAGGCTAAAAGTTTTCTCCAGCCGATAAAAACAATAAATATTATTCTTATCGCCCAAGAAATATACTCCCTGAAATCAAACAAAAAGCCTGAGCCCATCCTTTGCGCCATGAGACGAAAGATGATTTCAACAGCGACCGCCAAAATAGCCCAAGGCAACGCAAAACGCAGATATACCGCAAAATCAATTTGTTCCCATTTTTTCACATTTGTATTTTCCATGTACTAATTATACTGCAATCAGTATAAAATATAAAGATTAAGAAAATATAAAAATCAAAAGAAACGCATAATTGCGTTTCTTTTGATTTATTTAAAAAGCTTCAAAATTATTATATGAGATCCCAATTGTCATTAGGACGACATTTTTTTCACTATTTTTTACTAACAAACTACATCATTCCACCCATACCACCGCCATATCCACCCATTCCTGCACCATGATCATGGCCCTCATCCTTGGTTGGCAAGTCAGTTACTGCACATTCAGTCGTTAAAATCATCGAGGCAGCAGAAGCGGCATTCTGTAAAGCGCTTCGTGTGACCTTGGTTGGATCAACAACGCCCTTAACTACCAAATCCTGATATTCACCGGTCAAAGCGTTAAAGCCTTCATTGCCACTTAACTTCTTAACCTCTTCAACTACAACAGCTCCATTATAGCCGGCATTTTGAGCAATTTGCTTTAATGGCTCTTCAATCGCAATCTTTAGAATTTCAATTCCCACTTTTTCATCTCCGGAAACCTCAACATTGTTTAATGCTTTTGAAGCCCTTATCAAAGCAACTCCGCCGCCGACAACAATTCCTTCTTCTATGGCCGCTTTTGTGGCTGCCAAAGCATCTTCAATTCTTAACTTCTTTTCCTTCATTTCTGTTTCTGTAGCTGCGCCGACTTTAATGACGGCAACACCACCAGCAAGCTTAGCCAATCTTTCCCTTAATTTTTCCTTGTCAAAATCAGAATCAGAAAGTTCTAATTCTTTATTAATCTGAGAAATTCTTTTATCAATTTCTGATTTATCGCCCTTTCCGTCAACAATTGTAGTGTTTTCTTTAGTGGCAATTACCTTTCCAGCTGTTCCTAGATCTGTAACTTCTGCATTTTCTAATTTCAACCCTAGCTCTTCAGTAATAACTTTTCCTCCGGTTACAATTGCAATATCTTGAAGCATTTCTTTTCTTCTGTCTCCAAAACCAGGCGCCTTAACAGCCAAAACATTAAATGTTCCTCTGATTTTATTTACTACAAAAGTAGCCAATGCCTCTCCATCAACGTCCTCAGCGATAATAACCAAATCTTTTCTTCCGCTCTGAGCCAATTTTTCTAATAGGGGCAAAATTGATTGCAAGGATGAGATTTTTTTGTCAGTTATAAGCAAGGGCACATCGGCGTATTCCGCTTCCATTCTTTCGGTGTTGGTAATCATATAATGGGAAACGTATCCTTTATCAAACTGCATTCCTTTTACGATTTCTTTATCAATTCCAAATGATTGTCCTTCTTCAACCGTAATTACGCCGTCATTTCCAACTTCTTCAAGGGCCTGTGCAATTATCTCGCCGATAGATTCATCATTTGCTGAAATAGAAGCGACTTGCTGTTTTTCTTCTTTTGAAGAGATTGGCTTGGAAATATTTTTTAATTCCTCAACCATTGCCGCAACACCCTTATTCATGCCGTGCTGGATAATTATCGGATTTGCGCCTGCAGTAACGTTTCTAAGACCGTCAGCAACCATAGCCTGAGCTAAAACTGTTGCGGTGGTTGTGCCATCACCGGCAACATCGTTTGTTTTTGATGCAACTTCTTTGATAAGTTCAGCGCCAAGATTTTCAAATTTATCTTCCAATTCAATTTCTTTGGCGATTGTTACGCCGTCATTTACAATTTGAGGGGCGCCATAGCCCTTGTCTAAAACGACATTTCTGCCTTTTGGGCCCAAGGTCACCTTAACCGCATTAGCCAATTTATCAACGCCGGCTTTTAATTTAACTCTTGCCTCTTCATTAAATAATATTTGTTTTGCCATATATATTTTATTAATTTATTATCATTGTCATCCTGGACTCTATCCAGGATCTCGTCTTTTAAACACTAGATTCCAGCTTTCGCTGGAATGACAATTTAGTGTTATTCAATCACTGCCAAAATATCATCACAGCTGATAATTTTAATTTCTTCGCCGTCAATCTCAACATCATCGCCAGAATATTTACTAAATAAAACTTTTTGACCGACTGCAAGACCTAAGCCTGCAACCTTTTCTCCGGTGCCCAAAGCAATAATGGAGCCTTCAGCTTTTTTTTCCTTTACTGTATCAGGCAAGATGATTCCAGATTTTGTAATTTCCTCTTCTTTTACGGGTTTCACAGCAACGCGATAACCTATTGGTTTAATAGTCATAGTGTTAAATTGTTATTTATTAATTTATTTAAATTAGCACTCATTAACTTAGAGTGCTAAATCCTCTTTTCCTTTATTTTAAGGTAAAAAAACGGCCCTGTCAAGAGCCTTGAATTAACAAGATTTAACTTTATCAATTAATCTGATCGGTCGCCACCAGTCCAAAACATAGCCAAAATAAAGCCATTCCCTGCCAGCCACTCCAGAGATAGTGATCCCAAAACCCAAT
The DNA here is from genome assembly GCA_041665065.1 of Candidatus Buchananbacteria bacterium. Classification (GTDB taxonomy): domain Bacteria; phylum Patescibacteriota; class Patescibacteriia; order 2-01-FULL-39-33; family 2-01-FULL-39-33; genus JBAYJM01. The sequence continues at coordinate 8,459 of JBAYJM010000001.1, read as the reverse complement.
TATCAAAAGACTCACAAATAAACCCAAAAAAATAAATTTTTTATGCCTGATAGCATAAATAATTGCCAAAAAACAAATAAGCAAATAGAGGACGAACCCGATTACGCCAATCTCTGCGAGAATTAATAGATATATATTATGTACTGGCTGATAAGACCAGCCTGGCTGGCCTGGCTTTATTTTTAAAAGTGAAAATGTATAGTTGCCAACCCCAACGCCAAATATATTGCTTTTTATAATTTGAGTTGATTCATTGATCAGTAAAACCCTCTCGCTGATTGATTTATGCTCCAGGCGATTATTTATCAAAACTCTTCCCGATATTATCGGATAAAATAAAAACCCTAAAATGCAAAAAATTATAATTCCAGAGAGAGAAACAGCAGCAATCTTTTTAAAATCTGTTTTATTTTTAAAAGTGAAAACCAGTGATATGATTATGCCCACAATAACTCCCAGCCAGGCACTGCGGGAAAAAGAAAAAAATAATCCTACGATAACAAACACTATTCCACTTAAAATTAGAAGTCTTTTATAATTTTTAGATTCCTTTAAATACAAAAATATTGCGATAAACAAGGCAAAGGCCATAAAACCGCCTAGTAAATTTGGATCATTAACAAATCCGTAAGAACGTAGCCACCTGCCCGAACCCTCCATAACCAACGCTCCCGCCTCCCATGATTGGTGGCCGACTAATCCTAAATATTTATTTGCCGCTATTTGCTGAGAAAAAAATTGATAAATCGCAAACAGGCTCTGGACAACGCCCGAAGCAAAAAGAATCCATAAATATTTTTTACTATAGTTAAGACGGAAAAAAGAAAAGACAGCGATTACTTCTAAAATCCTAAAAAAAGCTAAGAAGGCGAACCTCTTGTCAATGCTCCAAAAAATACTGACGGCGGAAATAACAATTACGGCCAATACTAAATAAAAAATTATTTTTTGAAGCGAATATCGGAGCCGCACCCTTGATAACGTCTCAGAAATCTTTTTGATATTTACAACAAAATACAAAACAATGGCCAGCCACAAAATTATTTCAACCAAATAAATATTAAATGAGCCAAATTGGAATTTAAACCCACCGACAAATTGTTCCTCGATAATCAAAACAGTCGAGATCGGGATGAGAAACAAAAAAATACCAAACAAAAATTTTGAAATTGAATTAAGACGCTTCATAAAACTTGCTTATTCTTTTATTAAACTCGTCAAGATAAAAACGCCTGTTATCATTATCGTGAAATTTTAACATCTCATTATTTGCAATAATCGCAGTCGCTTCGCCCTTGTAGCCATTAACCTTTTTATTAATCTTTTTTTGTTGGATTGTTTTAGCAATCTTTTCAACGAGCTTGCCAAAATTACCGGCTAAAATTGCATCCACAACCAGCCTATATTTAAACGGAAATATTATCTTGCGCCGATAACATGGATTATAAAAGCCATCACCGGAATTATTTATAATTGCCTTATTTGCAGAAAGAAGAGCAAAGTATTTTTTAAATCCAAAAAATGGGTAAAGCGTCTTGAACCAATATTGTAAATATATGTCGTTTTCACAAATCTTTATATTTGATAAATTTAAATTATTATCAGCAACATAAAAACTAAGGCAGATTTTATTTGATTTATTAAATGCTTTGGGACGAAGCCCAAATAGGATGGTTAAAATCGTAGTCAATAAACGGACAAAGTAAATTTTGTTTTTTTGAGCTATAATAAAGAAGTCAATGTCGCTTTTTTTATCCAGTGAATTAAAGCCGAAATTATTACAAGCAGAGACCATGCTAACAAAAGGAAGCCAACAAAATATTTTTGCCATCCGTAATGCAACCCTGCTCTTAAATGAGGATATCTGATATTTCTTTTGACGTTGATTGATTAAAAAATCACGGCCAGCTAAAAAATAATAACCATTTTTTGTTTGGAGAAATTGTTTTAAACTATCAGAACCGTCTAAATAATCTGCTATTTGCTTGAAATGATAAGATTTGATGTCTTGCGAGTCGTGGTGGTAAAGCCATTTATGTATCTCAAGCGCAGTCAAAGGATATTTGTGGATATCAAAATATGAAACCGTCGCTAGAATTGATTTTTCCAAATTATCCATAATAAAGGGGTAATTTCACTTGTTTTCACTTTAACATAAAATTCCAAAAAACAGTAAATTTTTGTCGTGATTTTCTGCCATATTTGGTTGACACAACAGGGCAAAAAATTATATAATTTGTAATGTCATTAACAAATAAATGGCTATTATCAACTCAAAATTCAAAAGACTAATAACTGGGTTATTAGCTTTTTTAGTCAGAGGAATAGAAGTATTTTTTAAAGGATTATACATCCTTATTCTGCTTTTGGGTAAAGCTTTAGCACCCATTGGCAGAGTTCTTTTTAAATCTAGTTTTTTGCCTCTTTATGGCCGCTATTTGATAATTAAAAACAGAACTTCCAAAAAAACCAAAAATTTATTAGAAAGAGTGTTGCTGGCCATTGCAAATAAATATACGATTTACTTTGTAGTTTTTATCATTGCGATCGGCGTAGTTGCCGGAAATATCGGACCCACCAAAAACAAAGAAGACTATGGACAGAATGCATTAATATATAAAATAATCGGCTTTGAAAATACAGAGTTTGTCGAGGATACTTATACGCCGACAGATGAAGGAAAAATTTACAGCTACTTCGGCGAAAATTCACAAGTGGAAAGCGACTTATTTACCGAGTCGCAAAGACAGGAAGAAGAATTGTACAATGAGCAAAATGTCGGCTTAGCCATGAATCAAGATGGTTCAACAATATTCAAACCCGATATAATAGATACTAATGAGGCGAGAACCGGAAGCAAGGCGGTCATAGAGTATGTTGTGTCTGAGAGCGATACAATCGGACGAATTGCATCAAAGTATAATATTTCTATAAATACTATTCTCTGGGCTAATAATCTAGCGGCAACTTCATATATCAGGCCTGGACAAAAACTGATAATCCCGCCGATAAGTGGCGTATTATATAAAATAACCAGGGGCGACACCATCGCAAAAATTGCCCAAAAATTTGATGCTTCTGCTGATACGGTATTGGCCTACAATAATTTAGAAGAAAGAGGGCTGATTGCGGGACAAACAATCATGGTTCCCGGAGGCAGAATTATATATACCGCAAAACCAAGAACAACCATAGCATCAAGCCGTTCAAATACCGGCACTAAGACTTACGACGTCGATGATTCCAGCATTGTTTCATCTGGAAAAATGCTTTGGCCAGATGGCTGCCAAAGAATCAGCCAATATTTTAGGGGCTGGCTGCATACTGGCGTTGATATTGCCTGTCCTATTGGAACTCCGATTAAGGCGGCTGATAGTGGCGTTGTAGTCAGGGTTCAATACGGCAGGACAGGCTATGGCTACAATGTAATAATCAGTCATGGCAGCGGCAAACAAACTCTTTACGGTCATTTAAGTAGAATTGATGTTGAAGCGGGACAAAAAGTCAGCCGAGGCCAACAAATCGGCTTAGAAGGTTCAACTGGCCGTTCCACTGGCCCGCATTTGCATTTTGAAGTAAGAATAAACGGATCAACCGTCAATCCGTTGAGTTATATTAGGTAGGGAGAGTAACCTAATCGGCTTATATCTCCGGCGATGAATATCGCAAACTCCGTATTTTTTTAAGGCTTCAAGATGCTTTGCCGTGCCATAACCTTTATGTTTTTCAAAACTGTAATTAGGAAATTTTTCAGCCAATTTGATCATTAGCCTGTCACGATACACCTTGGCGATTATTGAAGCGGCGGCGATACACCAAATTTTTTGATCGCCCTTGATAATATTTTCCTGAGGTAAAGGATAATTTATTTTGAAAGCATCTATCAGTAAATAATCGGGTGCGTATTTTAATTTTTTAACGGCCTCAATCATCGCCATTTTCCCGGCATTGGCAATATTTATTTTATCAATTATTTTACAATCAATTATTCCAACGCCATAATCAAAATTTTTAATCAGCAATTCATAAAAAATATCTCTCTGCTTGGGAGATATTTTTTTGCTGTCATTAATACCCTTAATTAATTTCAAATCCGAATCAAACCTGACCGCTCCAGCTACAACCGGTCCGGCCCATGAACCTCTACCAGCCTCATCAATCCCGACAACATTAATATAACCGGCTAAGATCAATTCTTTTTCTTTTGCGCCATTAAGTTTTTTCATAAATAAATAATAACACTTATCAAACAAAAAACAATCCGCCGTGGCGGACTGCTTTTATAAAAAATTATTTATTCAATTTCTTGCCAACTTCTTCCTTTTCTACCGTCTTGCATTTGCCCCAATCAGGCCTAAGCGACCTACCTTCTTTAGCAACAATATATTTATAGGCTTGTAAGGCAGCTTTGGCTCCTTCACCGGCCGCAATAATAATCTGTTTGTATTCGGTATTGGTGCAATCACCGGCCGCAAAGATTCCCTCAACAGTTGTCTTATTACTACCATCGATTATTATTTCACCTTTTTCATTCAGATCAATAAAATCCTTGAGCCAACCAGTTTTGGGCTGATGGCCGATTTCGATAAATACCCCATTTACAAAAATCTCCCGAGCCTCTACGCCATCCCTAGCATCTTCGATAATGATTGATTCGACTTTATTTTCACCTTTAATCTCCGTAATTTTGGTAAAACAGTAGGATTCTAAATTTTCAATACTGTTGATTTCATCCATCAGGTAAGGCTCCACATTGAATTTATCGCTTTGATTTAAAAGATAAACCTTTTCTGCGATTTTTGAAAGATATTGCGCCGCTTCAAGGGCGGAATTACCACCACCGACAACCGCCACTGTTTTTCCTTTATATAATGGCCCATCGCAAATAGCGCAATAGGTTACGCCCCTGCCTTTTAATTTTTCCTCGCCGGGGACTCCAAGATCTCTCGGAGTCAAACCAAATGAGAGGATAACCGCCTTAGCCTCGATCTCGTCTTTGTTGGTTTTAATAATAAAGCCGTCGTCTGTTTTCTCGATTTTATTGACTTCATTAAAATTATATTTTACGCCTAATTTGTCAGTCTGCTCTTTGAAATTATTCATCAGCTCAAAACCGGAAATTGATTTTATTCCCGGCCAATTTTCAACTTCACTGGCAAGAGCCGCCTGGCCACCCAGACTTTTAGCAATTATCAAAGTGGAAAGCTGTCTTCGGGCGCAATAAATACCGGCGGTAAGCCCTGCGGGTCCGGCGCCGATTATTACTGCGTCATATTTGCTTTCAGGCATAAATAATTTATTAAATTACTTTATTTATCTCATCAGATAGGCCTTCCTTGGTTTGAAGACCGATCAAAGTTTGGACCGGTTCACCGCTTTTAAATATCATAATTGTCGGAATAGACATTATTCCATATTTCTGTGCGGTTTGCGGACTGGCGTCCACGTCCAATTTTCCAATCTTGGCCTTGTCTCCTATTTCTCCTGCCAATTCTTCTACAATTGGTCCCTGCAACCGGCAAGGCCCGCACCAAGCAGCAAAAAAATCCACCAAAACAGGCGTTTCGCTATTTAAAACCTCCTCCTCAAAATTAGCATCTGTAAGTAATACTCCGCTCATAGTATTTAAAATTAGAAATTAGAAATTGAGCACTAATTTAATGTTCAATTTACAACTACTAATTCCTTATTTTTAATTTATTTTGAATAATATGTCAACTACCTGGTCAATTCTTTTTTTTGAGCAAGTTTGAGATTCTTTTTTTATAATTTTGACGGCTAATTTTTCCAAACTGGCCTTTGCTGCCATAATTTGGCTAATTACCGCAATCGGATCTTGGTTTTCATCAATCATTTTGCCGACCCCTTTCATCTGGCCAATAACCCGATTAGCATGATATTTGATATTGTTCTTTTCCATAATTTTTATTATATACCCCCTGGGGGTATATGTCAAGAATTATTTTATCTCGAGGCTTGGCCGATATTGCAAGGCTTCACCAACATGATGACATAAAACACGATCCTCGCTATCCAAATCCGCAATTGTCCTCGCCAACTTCAAAATTCTAAAGTATGCTCTGGCTGATAAATGCAATTTTTCCGCCGCCTGCCGAAGAAGGTTTGAACTGTCATTATCCAATTGGCAATATTTATTTATTTGTTCCAATACCATTTCACTATTTCCTATAATTCCATCGTTTTTAAATCTTTCATTTTGGATATCTCTAGCCTTTTGTACGCGCTCCCTTATTTGCATGGAGCTTTCGGCCAATGGAATATTTTGCAACTTATCCAAATCAACCCTGGGTACTTCCAAATGCAAATCAATTCTGTCCATTAACGGACCGCTGGCGCGCTTTTGGTATTTTATAATCTGCATTGGCGTGCATACGCATTCTCTATCTGGATCGTTGGAAAAACCGCAAGGACATGGATTCATGGCAGCCACCAAAACAAATCTGGCCGGGAATCTTAATGTTCCTGATGCACGCGAAATATTGATAACGCCGTCTTCAAGCGGCTGACGCAAATTTTCTAGAACCAATTTTGGAAATTCCAAAAATTCATCTAAAAACAACACGCCTCTATGGGCCAAGGAAATCTCACCCGGCTTAGGCCACGTTCCGCCACCAACCAAAGAAATTCCGGAGGCACTGTGATGAGGTGATCTAAACGGCCGTGATTGAATTAACGGCTCGTCATTGGATAATAATCCGCAAGTGCTATAAATTCTAGTTACTTCTAAACTTTCTTCCGGGGACATTTTAGGCAAGATAGATGGCAAAGCCTTGGCTAAGAGAGTTTTTCCAGATCCTGGCGGGCCTGACATAAGAATGTTATGAGATCCTGCAGCGGCAATTTCAAGCGCTCTTTTCGCACGTTCTTGTCCGACAACATAACACATATCTGAAGAAAAAATATCATTTATATAATCCTCAGTCTGATCCGGTTGGTAATTTTCAATAAGATTTACTGCGTTAAAATGTCCTATCAATTGCGATAGGCAATTTATTGGAAATATTTGTATGCCATCAACCAATCCTGCCTCTCTCGCATTTCCAGCAGGCAAAAATAAATTTGTTATGCCTTTTTGCCTGCACATCAAAGCAATAGATAGAATCCCATTTACCGGACGCAACTCACCGCTTAAGGAAAGTTCGCCAATAAAAATACTATTCTTGCAATAATCTGCTAAATCGATTTTTTGATCTTGCCACAAGCAAGCCAAAGCAATCGGCAAATCATAATAAGTGCCGTATTTTTTTAAATCGGCAGGGGCTAAATTAACAGTTACATTACCGCGCAAAAAATCAAATCCGGAATTTTTTATTGCGCTTCTTACTCTGCTTTTTGATTCGTCAACCGCCTTATCCGGCAAGCCGACAATATATATTCCGGGATTGCCGTGAGGCGAGTTGTCTGCTTCGACTTCGACAACATCACAATCGAGTCCGATTACTGCTGCTGATAAAATTTTTACAGCCACCTGAGTTTAATTTTAAATTTTGTAAAAAATATTTATATGTATTGTAACATAAATATTTTTTACAAAATAAAAAAGCCACGCAGTTGGTGTGCTGCTGGCTCAATGGTTTTGAATCGTCACCCTTCGAGGCGACAAATCGCCGGACGTCGACTCTCACTCACTTCTCACCACTTAAAAAAGCTAACGTGACGAACGCTTCACTTAGAAGTGGTTGCAGTCGGGATCCAGTTTAGACCAAAGCTTTTCTTCGCGAGTTTGATCGTTTGGTCCCGAGAGCTCACTGTCAGCGGACCAAGAGGCCGACTTTGAAACTTTTCCGATATGTTTCATGGTGTTGCCCTCCTATTGATTATATTAAGACTTTAATTACAAAAAGTAAATAAATTTGACAACAATAAAACACCCTTTCAGGTGTTTCAGAAAAATTTAAATGCAAGGTCCGGGCGCTGGCCTACTTTCCCCAATAAAGAGTATCATCGGCGCTGAGAGGCTTAACTTCTGAGTTCGGGATGGTATCAGGTGTGACTCTCCCGCTAGAAGCACCCAGACTCTGCATTCAAATTTTAAATAGGATAAAACAATAACTTTTTTACAACCACGATTCTTGTGATTAAACATAGCCATTAGTACTCCTCGGCTTAACACATTACTGTGCTTACACCTAGAGCCTATTAAACTCATCGTCTATGAGTGGCCAATAAAATCTAATCTTAGGGACAGCTTCACGCTTATATGCTTTCAGCGTTTATCTAAACCGAACGTAGCTACCCTGCGGTGCCCTTGGCAGGACAGCAGGTACACTAGAGGTTCGTCGCTTTCGGTCCTCTCGTACTAGAAAGCGGACCCTTCAAATTTTGACGCCCATGGTAGATAGGAGACCGAACTGTCTCACGACGTTCTGAACCCAGCTCGCGTGCCCTTTTAATTGGCGAACAGCCAAACCCTTGGAACCTTCTCCAGCTCCAGGATA